>DATIKY010000178.1:0-2524 GCA_035476995.1 Sedimentisphaerales bacterium
AGCAACGGATTTGTGCGGCCGGTCGGGCGAACGTGCCGGCGGCGGTTTCGAGCGTCTGCGGCGTCACCGCGTCCAGGGCCGCGAGGCTGTCCGCCGGCGACAGTGTCTACCAGTTCGCCCTTGAGCTTCTCGGCCGCGCCCGCGGGTAGTTCGCCAATCAGAATTTCGAACGCAACTTTCATTGTGAATTCTTTCTGCCCCCTATGGGGCGTGCATTATTCAACAATGATCCGCTCAAAGGCTAAGATGAATCGTGATAGCGTCGTTCCAATCCATCGAGAAGGAGTGGACGTTGCGTTGACGATCTCGCTTGTCTCATGATTCGACGTCGTTGGAGGGCCTGCGTCTGCGACTTGGGGATCGGCGCGTCGGCATAGGGCCGCAAGTCCTCAACGTCGAAGGCGTCGGGATGATGCAGGTTGGCGTCCAACGCGGCGACCAACGTGGGTCCTTCCATCACGATACGCACGCCCGCATGTCGGTGGCCATGAATGCGACGCTCGCGGCCCTTGGGACAACGGAAGAACCGTTCCAGATCCGGATTGTCACGCGGAAGGTCGGGCACGTCTTCGCCGACGAACAGGCCGGGGGCAAAGGCGTTCATGGTCTTGGCCATCGCCTGCCGCATCGGAGGGTCGGACCGTTGGAAGCGTCGCTGCAACGTACGAAAGAAGGCCCGACGCTCCTTCCCACTGCCCCGGTCAGGATCCAGAGTGGCCGCGACTTGGCGGAGGTCTTCAACACGATCCTCCAAGGCGTGCTGTTGCTCTTGGACTTCGGCGAGGCCCCGATCAATGGCGTTGGCTAACCGCTGCAATCTCTCCTGCGGCGGCCCCCTTTTTTCGCCTCCAGGTTCCGCCGGAGGAAGGACCGGATCTCGCCCAGAGCCTCGGCCATCTTCAGCCCCGGCGGCTGCAAGGGACCCCCGTGGTCGTCGTTGAGCACGCCCCGGACCGCCGCACAGTAGTCGAGCACCACCCCGTTGCCGCCGGCTTCGGTCGTCTCGGGACCGTCCGACAGGATCTCACGCTCAATGCTCCGGAGTCCCCGCACCTTTCGCCGCATCACCACTTTGGCCTTGCTGTCGGCCTCCAGGACCGGCTTGGCCAAATCCCGCAGGAAGTGGTTTTCACAGTACCGATGCGGCACGCCGGCAAATACCTGGGCAATGCCGGAGACGAACGCGTCCTGTTTGTCGCTGATCCACAACCGCACCGGGAGTCCCAAACGTTCGGCCCAGTCCCGGGCTTGTTCCAACAGCCGCCGGACTTCCTCGGCGCCGCTGGACAACAGCGGTTCGGCGAACCAAACCCGCCGCCGGCGAAGCTCCCGCACGACATAGAGAGTCTCATGGCCCTTCTCCGGTTGCAGGCCGTCAATAGACAGGATCAGGTCGTTCACACCCTGGTAGGCCCGGACCGGCTCCGTCGGGTCCTGATGCCGGGCCGCGACCATCGTCTGATACCGGTGGAGATAATCCTCAATCGCATCGTCCGAGATCCTCACCTGATAGCTGTCGCACAGCTCGGCCCGAATCTGGGGCACAGACCAATGCCGGGCAAAACGCCGCCGGCCCATCCAGGCGAACACGTCCCAGCCGATCAGCCGCCACGGCATCGTCAAACTCAGTTCCGCCGAGGGACTGACCGTGACATGATGCCCGGCGCAGGTGGAGTTGGGGCACCGGCACAGTTTGCTCACCAGGTGCACCGGACCGTGCAACGTGAAGAATCGGTGGTGCCGGTGATCGCAAATGTGCTGAGGACCCCCGCAAATCTCGCACTGCCGGTCCTCCGGAACCACAATCCACTCCTGGAACTGCGTTTGGCTCGGCCATCGGTATCGCATGACGGTAGCTCTCCTTCTGAACTCTCGTCTTATCGACCCTCTTCAACCAAAAGCCTTAGCCTTTGAGCGGATCATTGACTTTTAATGCGTAGGTCCTGGGTTCGAGTCCCAGCACTCTCACTGATTCAGGCTGGTTTTTTCGGCGAGACTGGCGTCCAACAGACTCATCCCAGGAACTCTTGAAAAGGCGGTGCGCCCTCTGTCGGCAGAATCCTCGTCGGACGAAGTGTGTGTCGGGCGAGGACATCCAGGACGACAGCGGCATCGCCAGGATCGACAACGATCGCGTGCGGTTCTCGCCGAAGTGCAGATCATAGATGTTATCGGGGGGACATGCGTACTGCAATCATCCGGACGAGAAGCTCCAGCCTTTGAGTTCCATCCTTTCCGATTCGTCCTTCTGCACACTCTGTGCGCCCGTAGATTGCGGACGAGACCCTCCGCGTGACCGGAAAACGTTCAGAATCCACCAGGATTCGGTCGATACGAAACCCGCTGCGATCTGACCGTCACCTGCTGCGAGAGAATATAAAACAGAGTTGACCCTCCAGTTGCATAAGGCACTCCGTCAAGTCTTGCGAATGTGCAGTTTTCATCGGGAAAGAGGCGTGGATTCGTAACCGAGGAGCCGATTCGTAAATCTCACCACAGGTGAGGTTCAGATTCGGCAAGAGAA
>DATIKY010000179.1:0-10275 GCA_035476995.1 Sedimentisphaerales bacterium
GCGCTGCGGCTCCCCTCTCTCCGTGGCCAACAACCTCCTGTTCTGCTTCGTATCCATACCATCCAGCATAATCCCAATCTCCTTGCCCTCTACTCTAATTCTCGGCAAGGAATTGTCTCATCTATTCTGACACAGAGGGGAGCGGATGGAGATCATCACGTCCACGTCGCCGGTCTCAATGATCTTCTTGCGCACTTCCTTCTCACCGTGCCCGGCACTGGAGGCCTGTGAGGACATGACGAAGCCGGAGCGGCCCTTGTCGTTCAGGTAGCTCCAGAAGTAGGAGATCCACAGATAATTGCCGTTGGAGACCTTTTTGGACTTGTTGACGCCCGGCAGACCGAAGGGAAGACGCGGGTCGCCCTTGATCTTCTCGGCGTCCACGAGGTCCACGTTGAAAGGCGGATTGGCCATGACGAAGTCGCACTTGCCGACGAGAGTGTGCTCGTCCTGGTAGTAGGTGATCGCTTCGGCGATCTTGCCCTCCAGCCCATGGACAGCGAGGTTCATCTTGGCGATGCGGATCGTATCGCCATTCTTCTCCTGGCCGTAGAAGACGACCCTTTTCGTTGTATCCTCGCCCTCATGCTCGATAAAGTGGCTCGACTGCACGAACATGCCGCCCGAGCCGGCGGCCGGGTCGAACACGGTGCCATGATCGGGCTCGATGACGTTGACGATGGTCTGCACGAGCGACGACGGCGTGAAGAACTCGCCATTGTCGTGCGCCTTCTGGATCGAGAACTTGGCGAGGAAGTACTCATAGATGCGACCGAAGACATCGCCCGTTGCCTGCTTGATCTGCTCGCTGTTGAACAGTCGCATCAGGTCTTCGAGCACCGTGGTTTCGAAGATGCCGTAATCCTTGGGGAGCACGCCTTTGAGCGGCTCGAAGCCATCTTCGATGGCGGTCATAGCCTCAGAGATCAATCGCGGCAGGTCGGTCCCACTGACGGCCGCCTGCTGCATGATCCAATCGTACTGGGCCTGCTCAGGCAGCCAGAGCGCCCGGCGACGGTGGTAGTCTGCGGGAACCACCTTCCGCTTCGGCATCTTGCCACTGGCCTGCTCTTCCTTGATCTGTCGATCCGCCATCTCAAAGCGATTGGCGGCATGCCGCAGGAAGATTACCCCCAGCACCGGCATGAAGTAGTCGCTGGATGTGAGCTTGGAATTGGCCCGGAGGTTGTCCGCCGCTTCCCAAAGGTCCGATTCGAGTTTCTCGATGTCCTTGAAGGTCTCGTTAGTCATGCCGATATCTGATTACTCCGAAACAAGCCACTGGCAGCCTACTGCCATCTGAATCGATTGCTGAGTCCACAAGGATACGGCCAGTCGGATTGGGCGTGCCGTTCGTTTCCGTCCCGGCCGATCAGGCGAAAGAGGAATTGCCGTGGTGACCGGGAGTAAGAAGAACAACTCATGCTCCTGTCGCCAACGCCAACGAACGATTTCTCCGCCACGTCGCGGCCTCCCAACCTTCCAGTACTCCAACACTTGGCCAAATCCTACCCGGAGACATCGGCCAGAACAAGGGGATTCCGACAGCTAAAAATGGGCCATCCAGGGCCGATAACTGCCCGCCAACACCAGCCGAACCCTGATCCATATGGCGTTTCCCACTGTGCCGATGTAGATGCAAAATCCGCCCCCCATCCCAAGACCCGTGAATTTGTGCGTACATCAGCACCCCGGTTTTGGGAGTCGTGCTTCTCATCTTGCCGGTTCCCTCTCGCCCCATGCCGGCGGCGCGCCCATGCAGCCGAAATCGTCAGGGATTCCAGTACACGCCGGAACCGGCAGGACAATTATGGGGTCGTCTCGCCCATCCTTCGCCCAACTACGGGCCAGTGTCCGGCTTCCTCTCTGTCTACTGGCCCGGACGGCAGGCCGGGTGCCGTGTGGCCTCAAACCACTTCCTCATCAGAGAATGCCGGTGCCCCGCGTTTTCGCCCACGTTCCCTCGGCCGCGAAACCTGCCGCGGCCTTGCCCCAGCGGCTGTCCGTCTTATCCTGTCCCTCATTGGTTCCACGAGTATGACCCCCACGGGGTGTGACACAGCCAGACAATTGGGAAGGGAGAACACAATGAGGTCTCAGCACACTCTGGACGTGGCGTGCGGCGATGCCATCGTGATCGTCACCCATGCCGCAACGCTTCGAGTTGACTGCCACAAGATGGACGAGGATTGGTCGCTGCTGCTACAGTACCGGGCAGGCAATCAGCCTCCCAGAGGATGTGGAGATGCCGATCACTGGCAGCCCTTGCGAGGTCGTCCGGGAGCAGCATCAACCACGAGTGGGCCAGGACGCACAGGACCCACTCCCATCCGGGCAGGATCGACTCTCGTCAGCGGTCAAATCAGTGAATACGGTGACGTCCGACCGACGGACGGACTCTCCCTGGTGCCTGCCAAGGGTGTATTCGGCCAAATGGTCCCTGCTCACCTGCTCACTCCAAGGGAGACGGCCAAGGTCCTGCGTATCAGCGAGAAGACGCTCTGGACTATCACCAAGTCCGGCAGCATCCAAGCGGTCAGGTTTGGGCGCGCCGTCCGGTACAATCCAGATGCCATCAAACAGTGGATTGAGGAGCATTCAAAGAGAGGCGGGATGTGAGCTTGCACGCCATCGAGAAGGTCTCGCAGGCCCCGTAGCCATCATTCCAACTCACACCCAACACCATGCGCTGGTACAACGCAATGTCCTCTACGCCGCCTTCGCGCGCGGCCAACTGATAAACCCTGTTTATCCGTTGAGATCAGTCCGCTCTCTATTTGCATCCGGCGATGGCTCCGGAACCGGCAGGGATTGACAGATGGAGCCGGGCTGTGTAAAAGTGCCCATAAATAGTGACAACTATGGACGTTTTTACACAAGGGAAAAGGGCAGCATAGGGATGGGTGGCATGGTAGATCGGCAGGACAAGGTACTGGCTATCGCGAAACGAAAGGGCATCCTCCGAGTGAAAGACCTGCACGCAGCCGGCATCCACCCGGAGTACCTGCGCCGGCTCTGCGAGAAAGGCGTGCTCGTCAAGATCGGCCGGGGCCTCTACATGCCGGCGGACGCTCAGCCGTCCGCCAACATCAGCCTGGCTCAGGCAGCCCGGCGGGTCCCTCATGGCGTCGTCTGCCTGCTGTCGGCCCTTCGTTTCCACGGGATCGGCACCGCCAATCCGTTTGAGGTCTGGATGGCGCTCGACCAGGATGTGCGGCAGCCACGGGTGGAATACCCGCCGCTGCGGATTGTTCGGTTCTCCGGCAGGGCTCTCAAGGAGGGCGTCGAGCAGTACCAGATCGAGTCCGTTCAGGTCCAGGTCTATGGCCCCGCCAAGACCGTGGCGGACTGTTTCAAGTACCGCAACAAGATCGGGCTCGATGTGGCCATTGAAGCCCTGCGGGACTGCCTACGGACGCGGAAATGCACACGAGACCAACTCTGGCAGTATGCCAAGGTCTGCCGGGTGACAGAAGTGATGCGGCCGTACCTGGAGGCGGTTTCCTGATGGCAGAGCCCGGCCGCAATCTCGCCCAATCGGTCCATCATCGTTTGCTGAACAGGGCCAGGGAACAAGGGGAAGACTTCAACCTCGTTCTCATTCGATACGCGATGGAGCGATTCCTGTATCGGCTGGGGCGCTCCCGACACAAGGACCGCTTCATCCTGAAAGGGGCCATGCTCTTCGCCACCTGGACGGACCAGCCGCACCGGCCCACGCGAGACCTCGACCTGCTCGGCATAGGCGATTCCTCGGATGCGGCGTTGCGGCAGGTCTTCAGCGAGATCGTCCGCACACCCGTCGAGCCGGACGGCCTGGAGTTCGACGAGGGCAGCATCAGCATTTCGGAGATCCGGGAGGCCCAGGACTATCCGGGCAAGCGGATCGGGCTCAGGGTCCGCCTCGGCAACGCCCGGTTGGACCTCCAGATTGACGTGGGTTTCGGGGATGCGGTGACGCCGGAGCCGACGGAGATCGATTTTCCGACCCTGTTGGATTCATCGGCTCCTCGGATCAGGGCCTATCCCTGTGAAACGGTGATCGCCGAGAAGTTCCAAGCCCTTGTGGCGTTCGGCATGGTCATCAGCCGCATGAAGGACTTCTACGATATCTGGACGCTCTCGAAGCAGTTCCCGTTCGATGGGGCATCCCTCTCAACAGCCATGAGGGCGACGTTCGAGCGACGTGGGACAGCCATTCCGGAGGGGGTGCCGACCGCCCTTACGGACGAGTTCGCCGCCGACAGGACCAAACAAACGCAGTGGACAGGATTCCTGAAGCGAAGCGTACTCTCCGAGGCACCGCCCAGCCTGTCCAGTGTGGTCAATGATCTCCGAGACTTCCTTCTGGAGCCCTTGCACGCCGCCGCTCGAAGTGAACGGTTCGCGAAATCCTGGAACCCCGGCGGCTCGTGGGCTTGATATACGCCACAATCGGTACTGCGGGGACCCCATAGGGGTGTGGGAGGGGGCCCCCCGTGGGGTCTTGCTCTGCCCGCGTCTCATCATCGTTGCATTGTACATGGCGATAATTGTCCGGCAGGCAATTACCGCAAAATGGAGTGCAACTGCCAGCCGTGTGCCAACGCTTGGAACCTCCCTGGTCGGAAAGGGCGAGATCTGGCCTACAGGAGATCGGCCAGATGCGACCTGCCATAGGCTTCCAGCCTAGTCTCAAGGCTCTTTAACCGGCGTGCCTTCCGAGTCGGTTTGCCTCGATAGATCCATCGCTTCATCACTTCCAGCAATCTCTCTTTGCGTTTGTCGAGCGTGAGAAAACGGCTCATGTGGGCCAGCCGGCCATGCCGGGATTCGTTGCGGCTTTCATAGGACAGGTCATGGCAGTGCCGGCAGCCGTAGTACATGCTGCCCGGCGGGCAGTAGAGCTTGCCGACCCTCCGGCCGCAAGGAACGCCATTGCGACTCAATGGGCAGATGAACCACCAGCGAACCCCGCCGAGATGGCAAGGGGTGGTCACGAGCCGGACCTTGTAGTCGCACTCGGTCTTTACGCCTGTGGACCGACGGGTATTGGTGTACTGGAAGCGGGCATAGTTCTCCCCGTCTGTCGTGCAGACGGTCACGCCGATGCTGGCGGTCTGTTCTCCCTGCCAGTTCGTCCAGGCAATCAGGCCATACCGATAGCCGCAAAAGTAATCGTGCTTCTTCAGGAATGCGATGCTCACACTCCGGCAATCCTCGACCGTATCCTTCTTGTCGAAGTACCGTCTGCCCATCTGGTTTTCCTCAATTCCTTGCCGAAATCATTTGGGATTCTATGCGCTTTCTCAACACATATCGCACGCCATGAAGCAGCGAGAGGCAGGTTTTCTTGCGTGTCTTCCGTTCCCTGTGGCGCATCTGTCGCCACTTATTCGCGCACGCGCGCGTATGGCGCGCAAACACGCCGTAGCCGATCCGCAGGTCCATTTGCAGCACCGGCCGGGATGCCTGCTGTGAGGCGTCGCTGATCCTGCCGTGCCTTCTCAGGTAACGACATTCGGTTTCTCCGTCCGGCCTCATCCGTAACCCCTTCTGCTCCAGAGCTCGCGTTTCTTCCGGCGCTGGGCCGCCCAGGAGTAAACCCAGTCGGGACATCGGCGAACGTACTTGTGTTCACTGCGGCACCACCGCTGCAAAGTCCTACGCGGCAACTGGAGAATCCTCGCGGTCGCTCGCACGCCACATTCGTCGATGAGCCCGAGGGCGTAGTCCTTCTGCTCCTGGTTGTACCGGCCGCCCGTACCCATCGCCTCGAACTCCTCGGCCATCTCGTCATAGACCATCTGCTGTGCCTGGAGGATCATCGCTCGCGTACTCATACCCGATGTTCCCCCCGATCAATGTCATTCGCATGGGCTTGCACGAGGGTTCTGATTGCGGCTTTGACGTGCTCGGGCAGTTTCGCCCATCGGTCCTGGATCAAGACGAGATCCGGGTCACTCGGGGTCTGCTCAGAGGGCCGGTCTTGCACGCGATGCGCCCCACCACCTGTCGGCGGTTCAGCGTTGTGAGGGAGCAGCGGAACCGACCCACGGCGTGCAGGGCGGTGGCATTCCGCTACGCCACTCCTGGCAGTCACGTAAGGCGCGACGATAAGGCGCACCCTGTTTGGCAAGTACGGCTTAGAAATGCGGGCATGCATAAACCCTTGCATTACAAGGGTTTGGGTGGAAACTGGGGAACTAGGATTCGAACCTAGACTAAATGATCCAGAGTCATTTGTGCTGCCGTTACACTATTCCCCAAACAGCCCGTTCAGGCGAACGGAAGCCAGCTTATCACAAGCCGGCGGGATTTTCAAAGCGAAAATATTGAATCAATTTCCAGCCGAGAGGCAACAGGAAAGTCGCCAGAACGATCTTCAGCACGTCCCCGACCAGGAACGGGTACAAGCCCACCGCCAGGACCGATCCGCCCAGCGGCCTGCCCAGCAGGTTGTCCAGACACGACAACCAGGCCAGTCCGCAGGCGTACATCGCGACGCTGCCCAGGACCATCGCCAGCATCGTGGTGATGGCCCGTCGGTCCCAGCCCCGCTCCGCCAGCGAGCCCACGACGTACGCGGCCGGCACGAAGCCCAGCAGGAATCCGCCGGTGGGTCCGAAAAACATGGCCGGACCGGCCCTTCCCTGCGAGAACACAGGAAGGCCCATCAGGCCCTCGGCCAGGTACGCCAGGACGCACAGCACGCCCCGACGGGAACCGAGCAACGCGGCCAGCATCAGCACCGCGAAGGTCTGGCCCGTCACCGGGACGGGAAGCCCGACCGCGATCTGCGCCGAACCGGCGATGACGAGCGAGCCACCTGCGACCAGAGCCGTGTCATAGATGAGAGCATGCCTTTTCTCCGCGGGGCGAACGAGATCTGCAACTGTCAGTCGGGCTATCATAAATTCATCGCAACAAGAAACACAAATTACCCCTCGCGTCGCCGGAGAACGCCTGAAACGCTCCGGTCGCGAGACAGGCAGCCATTATATCGCCCCCCCGCCCGGCGTCAAACACACTTTGCGCGGCATGTGGACAGGATCGAGCCGGCGGGCGGCATTTTGCTCGAAATCTCGAAGACACTGGTCCGACTGGGGTATCAATGGGTAGAATAGGTCCGGCTCAAGACCGGCGGATGGTGGATCGGCGTCAGCTACACGATGACGATCCCGCGACGGATGAACGTCCGGTGCGACAGCCGCTTCGGCGCTCTGGACGTGTCCCACATCGAGGGCAGCCTCGATGGCAAGAGCGGCAACGGGCGGATCGGGATCACCAACGCCTCCTTCGGCCTCTGCGACGCCAGATCCTCGTTCGGAGCCATCGCAGCCGGCGGCCTCCGGGGCGACTCGGTCACCCTGAACTCCGGCAACGGCGGCATTCGCATCGCCTGTTCCCCCGCCGGTCCGGCGGATCTCAAAGCCCAGGTGCGAAGCTCGTTCGGCGGCGTCGACTTCACCGCTCCGACCCGTTTCGCGGGCGAGGTGAACCTGAACGCCAATTTCGGAACGGTGAAGACCGCCATGCCCATCACCATCAGCCGCGAAATCAGCCGCAACCGGGTCGCGGGCACGATCGGCGACGGCGCAGGCAGAATCCGTCTCGAAAGCGGAAACGGATCGGTGGAACTGAGATAGGTCAGGCGGCTTTGTACTGATCCGTCGAGAGGAAACCGGGCCGCATTTGGGGTTGCCCAAACCGGCCGGCCAGGCTACAATCTGCGTGTGATTACGCGAAGAACGACCACAACCGTACACGTCGGCTCCGTGCCGCTCGGTTCCAGCGCTCCCGTGGCGATCCAGTCGATGACGAAGGTTCCCACGACGGACATCGACCGGTGCGTAGCCCAGATCGAGGAACTCGTCCGAGCCGGCTGCGCCTTCGTCCGACTGGCGGTGCCCCGACGGGCCGACACGGAGGCCTTCGCCCAAATCGTCCGTCAGGCGAGCGTGCCGCTGGTGGCGGACATCCACTTCAGTCCCGAGCGGGCCATCGAAGCCATCGAGGGCGGGGCCGCCAAGATTCGCCTGAATCCGGGCAACGTCAAGAGCCGGGACGACATCCATCGCATCATCGATGCCGCCAAAGTCCACGGGATCGCGGTCCGCGTCGGCGTCAACGAGGCCAGCATTCGAGACCTCACGAAAGAGCCGATCCCGCCCGAAGAGCGGGTGGACCTGATGCTCGCGGAGATGCGACAGTACGTGCGGCTCTTCGAAGATCGAGGCTTCGACCGGCTGGTCCTCAGCGCCAAGACCAGCGACACGATGCGTACCATCGAAGTCAATCGACGGATCGCGCAGGTGTTCCGCTATCCGATCCACCTGGGCCTCACGCACGCCGGACTGCCGGAGCACGCGAAGGTTCCGTCCGCCATCGCCCTGGGGGCCCTGCTCTCCGAGGGGATCGGCGACACGATCCGCGTCAGCGCCGCTGGCGATCCGGTGATCGAGACCGCGATGGCCAAGGAGATCCTGACCTCGCTGGGACTGCGCCAGCGCCGCGGACCCGAGTTGATCGTGTGCCCCACGTGCGGTCGCACGGAGATCGACGTGATCGATCTGGCCCGGCGGGTCGAACGGGCTCTGCACGCGATCGACAAGCCCCTTCGCATCGCAGTGATGGGCTGCGTGGTCAACGGTCCCGGCGAGGCAGCGGACGCCGATTTCGCCATCTGCGCCGGCAGGGACAAGGCCTATTTCTATCGCGGGGGCGAGAAGATCGCCACCGTGCCGGAATCCGAGATCATTCCGAGATTGCTGGAGGCCCTGACCTCCCTGTAACGAGACAGCCCCCCGAGTGATTCGGCAGGACGACGAGCTGACCGTCGATCGGCCTTCGCCTCCGGCACGTTCAGCCCGGCTGCGTCGTCGGACTGGGATTCGGTGCGGGCGCGGGGTTCGGATTCGGCGCAGACCTGCGGAAACCGTGACGACGGCCGCCTTCGTTGCCCGGCGCGTCCCCTTCGCTGTCCTGCGAGAGGGAGGATTCGAACCGTCCAAAGATCATCTTGCCTGCGGAAGTTTGCAGCGAACTGGTCACGCTCAATATGACGTCCCGGCCGATCTTGTTGCGGGCCCCCTCGACCACGATCATCGTCCCGTCGTCCAGGTAGCCGATGCCCTGGTCGGCCTCTTCGCCCGGCTTGACGATCCGGACCCGCATCGTCTCGCCCGGCAGCGCCACGACCTTGAGCGAGTTCGCCAGATCGTTGATGTTGACCACATCGACCCCGCGGACCTGGGCCACCTTCGTGAGGTTGTAATCGGTGGTCGCCAGTCGGCCGTTGTTGACCTTGGTGAACAGCAGCAGCTTCTGATCGACGCCCTTGGCCTCTTCAATCTCGGCGGCGGTCGTCTCGTCGATCTCGACGTCGATCGTGGGACTGGCCTGCATCTTCTTGAGCACGTCCAGGCCGCGACGACCCCGGTTGCGTTTGAGCTTGTCCGAGGAATCCGCGATGAGCTGCAACTCATTGAGGACGAACCGGGGCACCACCACCGGCGCGTCGAACAGGCGGCTCTCGCACAGATCCGCGATCCGTCCGTCGACGATCGCGGAGGTGTCCAGGACCAGGGGCCTCATCCCCTTGGTCTGCTTGGCGAACGCGATATAGGGGATGACGAAGCGGAAGTCGTCCTTCGTCCGTATGACGATGCTGATCGTGAAATAGCAGATCCCGATTCCAAGCATCCACTTGATCGCGAGATTGGCCTCGGGGATCAGGGGAATTCGATAGGTTTCGCCGATCATATCCACGGACTTGGCCAGCACCGCGGTGATGAGCATTCCGACCAGCAGACCGAAGAACACGCCGGCTAGGGCGGTCAGCTTGCGTTTGGGCGTCAGAATGTCCAGCAGGAGGAAGAACACGATCAGGCCCAGGCCGCTGATGACCACCGCCCACCAGCTTTCCCAGTTGTCGCCGTCGGAGAGGACCTTGGACGCGGCGCTGACCATCAGCACCGAGATGACCATGATGACGAAAATCCCGCGTAACAGCCAGAGCAGCATCGCTAGGACTCCTTAATATGTAAGATAGAACCATAGGCAGACGGTCCCATTATAGTCTTCGGCAATCCCGCAGGCAACGATTACGTCGATTAGGCGAGCCGCTTGCGATGTGTGGAAGTTGTTGAAATCCAGAGGGTTGGGACGGACGCCGGAAACGACTTCCCCGCAGACAGGGCCGATTTCGACCGAGATTTCCATGGGACCGAAGATATTTTCGGATTTTTCGACCCGAAGGGGATTGGTGCGGGGATGCGTTGCGGTGTATGATGG
>DATIKY010000180.1:0-5311 GCA_035476995.1 Sedimentisphaerales bacterium
CCTCCCTTCCGCAATTTCTCGTGGTCCAGCACGGATCCCATGACCTCGAGAAATTCATCGTCGAAAACGCAGACGTCTCCAGGATGCCAGAATTGCGGTTGGTCGGATAACCGCCGCAGGGCCAACCTGGCACTGTCCAGATCCGTGGTGTCTGTGCAGATATTCCGGCAGGGGTGAGAGCCCCGAAGACTCGACTCTGTCATTCCTGCGAAAGCAGGAATCCAGGAATCGCGGGGTCAGTCGTGTCCGAGGCGGTGGATTCCCGCTTTCGCGGGAATGACAAAATGTGGGGAAGCCTCGTCCGGAAATGGCGAACCGGACCGAACCCACGGCGTCAAGAGCCGAGTGTAGAAGCCGCGCGCCCTGGTGTCTGTGCAGATTCCCCGGGCATGCAGAGTCCCATGAACGGCACGCCCGAAACGGTCGTGCGAAGAAGATTTGCCGCTCTTCGCCAGCAGCATGAAAGGGGTGCTGCGCACGCCCCAAAGGACTGGAGAATATCTCTCTATCATGCTGCTGGCGCAAAGCGAAAAATGCCCGGCGTGTAACGCCGGAATCCGGATCGGTCCGTTGTTTCCTTTTGGCGGACAGTTCTTGCGGACGCGCGAATGACCCGTTGCCAGCACGGCTGTGGACGCCAGTGTCTTTTCACAGACACCATCCGTGAGAGGACGATTTCACGGCCGTAACCTTGCGAAGAGGCGTTGCTGCTCGACGAGACCGGAGGTGGTCGGCGGTTTCCACTGGCACCGGGCGGATTCGAAGGCGTCGGACAGTTGCTCGATGGCGGCGGTGGTGTCGCTGTTGCGGATCTCGTCGGCACGCAGTCGTTCGAGCTCCGGGCCTGCTTCCCTCCAATCCTCGATCCAGCGACGTACGAGTTGTTCCTGCGCCTTGTCCATGACCCCCATTCTACCCGAAATCCACCCCTATGAATAGCGGAAGAACACGGTCCTTTCGTTCAGCCGACCAGGCCGGGGATGAGGAGGCCGCCGGCGAGGGTAAGGCTGCCAACGTTGTGCAGGAGGATCGTGAGCTGGTTGGCGCGGTAGAGGCCCGGCTTGACCAGGTCCGCCGGGTTGGCGGCCCGCATGGCGAAGATCGCGAACGGCAGCGTCAGGAGGTAGAACAGGCCCGCGAAGAAGGTCACGTTCCGCACGAGCATGAGGGTGGCCGCGACGTAGGTTGCGATCAGCGACCAGCGGTAGATCACCACGCAGGCCGGGATGCCCAGGGCGACGACCATCGTCCGTTTGCCGACCTGGCTGTCGGCGGGCAGGTCCGGGAATTCATTGATCAGGATCACCAGGAAGATGAGGATCGCGACGATCACGGCCGGCAGCAGAGGCAGCCAGTCGATCGACTGCGCCTGGAGATAGTACGAGCCGAAGACCGGCAGGATGCCGAAGAGCAAGCCGATCATGATCTCGCCGACGCCGCGGTAGCCCAACTGGAGGGGTCCGGCGGTATAGAAGAACGCCCCGAGCACGCCGACGAGGCCGATGCCCAGGACGAAGAGGCTTTGCGTCAGGGCCACGATGATCAGCCCGATCGCGCAGCCGAAGGCCAGGTAGCCCAAACCTGCCAGGAGGGTGGCTTTGGGCGAGAGGATGCCTCGTTGGATGTACTGGCGGCCGCCGGAGAAGGGGGTGGGGTGCTCGTTGACCCAGTCGTTCCGCGAGAGGTGGTCGAAATAGTCGTTGACGACGTTTGCCCCGGCGTGCAGGGCCATGATCGAGATCACGGCCAGAAGGAACAGACCCACGTTGAAGTCGCCGGTCGCGGCATACCCGAGCGCCGAGCCCACCAGAACGGGGGCGGCGCTGGCTCCCAGGTACTGGGGTCGGGAGGCCAGAAGGATGACGCTCAGTTCAGCGGGCAACGCTTGGATTCTCATGACGGTCTTTCCAACGGCGACTGTATTTCGATACCGGAAGGAGAGCCGATTGTATCTGCCCGGGCGTCGGTGTCAACCGGGGGATCGAGCCTGTCAGGTGTCGGCCGCTCCTGCCACCCTGGCAGAACCGCGAGGACCGCCTGCAATTTTGCCAGATGCCTGCGAAGGAGGGGTTCTTCCGTAAGTACTTCAAACATAAGCAGTTGTGAAATGATCGCAGCGTTCCGGCCCGGTGGCACGGCATTTGCAATATTCCTTCGATACGGTGTATCTATGGCGACTCAGTGGTCACAAGTCGGTGATGTGAACGTGCTGGCCAGTCCGGCGGACTGGGCCTGGCCGGACGCGGTGCGCAGTATTTTCAAGCCTCGCGGCGTGAATCTGCTGATGGCTGAGAACGCCGGGGAGTTCGTCAACATCATCGCGACGACCCGCATCCACACGGCCATCGTGGACGCGGATTCCCAGCGGTCCAGCGGGTTGACCACCATCAAGATCATCCGCCGGGATTACCCGCTGGTGCCGTGCATCGTTCTGACGCACAAGGCCGACAAGGAGCTCCTGGGCAAGGCCCTTCAGCTCGACGCCGCCGGCGTGATCGCCAAACCGGTGAACATGGACATCCTGCAACAGTTGCTCAACCGCGTGTTCCTCAAGCGGTACAACAGCGACCTGTTCGCCTGATGAAGACAAGTAGAGAAGTGGAGTTTTTGGAAAATGGACAATCAGGCCTACTTTGGGAATGAAAAATCGCGATTCTTGATTTTTCATTCCCAAATCTTGGCCGTCGGATGGAGAACGATATGGACCGATTCTTCAAGGAAATCGTGAAACGGATTTCCTTGAAGAATATAGGCATGATTGTCCATTTTCCAAAAACCGCATAGAAAGTGATTGATACCGTAGACTAATGGAAAGGAGCAAGAACACATGAAGATTCGACCCTTGGGAGATAAGGTGCTTGTGGAGCGCGTCGAGGCGGAAGCGAAGACGGCCGGCGGGATCGTGTTGCCGGACACCGCCAAAGAGAAGCCGCAACGGGGCAGCGTCGTCAGCGTCGGCGAAGGCAAGATGCTCGAAGACGGCACCCGCAGGCCCGTCCAGGTCAAGAAGGGCGACCTGGTGCTCTTCACCAGCTATGCCGGCAGCGAGATCAAGGTCGACGGCAAAGAGTACCTGATCATGGACGAGTCGGACATCATGGCGGTGATCGAGAAGTGAGATCGTAAGAAATGTGAAGTTTGAAGTGTGAAGTTTCAAGTGGAAGAGAGAGGCCTAGCGTCTGTGACCTGCGGAGGGAGAAAACATGTATCGCTCGTACGAGGATCTGGAGGTCTGGCAGAGATCGGTTGACGTGGCTGTAAGGCTCTATGGAATACTGGAGAGTTGTCGGGATTACGGGATCAAGGATCAGATGCTTCGGTCCGCAGTCTCGATACCATCCAACGTCGCCGAAGGTGCAGAGCGGGATTCAAAAAAGGATTTCGTTCGATTCCTCCGCATCTCAAAAGGGTCGGCAGCGGAGTTGCGTACGCAGCTTCACATCGCAGAAAGGGCGAACGTCGTAAACGCTCAGTCCTGCGTCGCTGTCAAATCCGAGGTGACGGAGATCTCAAGAATGCTCCAGGGCTTGATCGCGAGCCTGAGAAGAGGCAACAAGGGATAGGATCTCTCTGACTTCAAACTTTAAACTTGAGACTTCAAACTCAGAGAAAGAAGGAGTAAAGAAAACATGGCAGCTAAGAAAATAGCTTTCGGAACCGAGGCCCGCGCCGCGATCCGGGACGGCGTGAAGAAGTTGGCCGCCGCCGTCAAAGTGACTTTGGGTCCGGCCGGCAGGGTCGTGATCCTGGAGAAGTCGTTCGGCTCGCCGACCGTCACCAAGGACGGCGTAACCGTCGCGAAGGAAATCGAGCTCGAAGACGCCTATGAGAACATGGGCGCCCAGATGGTCAAGGAAGTGGCTTCCAAGACCTCGACCGTCGCCGGCGACGGCACCACCACCGCCACCATCCTGGCCGAAGCCATCTTCGAGGAGGGGCTCAAGAACATCACCGCCGGCGCCAATGCGATGCAGGTCAAGAAGGGCATCGACCTGGCGGTCGAGACGATCGTGGACGAGCTGCACAAGATGAGCACCACGGTCGAATCCAGCAAGCAGATCGAGCAGGTCGCCGTCTGCTCGGCCAACCAGGACTTCGAGGTCGGCAAGAGGCTGGCCGAGGCGATGGACAAGGTCGGCAAAGACGGCGTCATCACCGTCGACGAGGGCCAGTCGCTCGAAACCGAGGTCGAACTGGTTGAAGGCATGCAGTTCGATAAGGGGTACCTGAGCCCGCACTTCGTGAACCACCTCGAGAGCATGTCCGTCGTGCTGGACAAGCCGTACATCCTGGTCCATGAGAAGAAGATCAGCTCCGTCAAGAGCATGGTCCCGGTGCTGGAGAAGGTGGCCAAGCAGGGCAGACCGCTGCTGATTATCGCCGAGGACGTCGAGGGCGAGGCCCTGGCGACTCTGGTTGTCAACAAGCTCCGCGGCGTGCTCCAGGTGGCTGCGGTCAAGGCCCCCGGCTTCGGCGACCGCCGCAAGGCCCTGCTCAGCGACATCGCGGTCCTGACCGGCGCCGAGCCGATCTTTGAAGACCTCGGGTTGGACCTCGAGCACATCGAGCTCCGCCAGCTCGGCCAGGCCAAGCAGATCACCATCGACAAGGACACTACCACGATCATCGAAGGCGCAGGCAAGACCGACGCCATCAAGGGCCGGATCGAGCAGATCAAGGCCGAGATCGAGAAGTCCACCAGCGACTACGACATCGAGAAGCTCCAGGAGCGTCTGGCCAAACTGGCCGGCGGCGTCGCCAAGATCAACGTCGGCGCGGCGACCGAGGCCGAGATGAAAGAGAAGAAGGCCCGCGTCGAGGACGCATTGCACGCCTGCCGCGCCGCAGTCGAGGAAGGCATCCTTCCCGGCGGCGGCGTCGCCATGCTGCGCTGCCTGCCCGCGCTGGACAAGATCAAGACCAAGGGCGACGAGCAGATCGGTCTGGATATCGTCCGTCGCGCGGTCCTGGCCCCGATCAAGCAGATCGCGCAGAACGCCGGACTCGACGGTTCGATCGTCACGCAGAAGGTCATCGAGAGCAAGGAGAAGAACTTCGGCTACGACGTGATCACCAAGCAGTACGGCGACATGATCAAGGCCGGCGTGATCGTCCCGACGAAGGTCGAGCGGACCGCCCTGCAGAACGGCGCCTCGATTGCCTCGCTGCTGCTGACGACCGAAGCCATCGTCAGCGAGATTCCCGAGAAGAAGGACAAGGGCCACGCCATGCCTCCGGGCGGCGGCATGTACTGACCGGCGGGTAGTTCGATGCTTGGAATGAACCGGCGGGTCCCGGCTCCACGGGACCC
>DATIKY010000181.1:0-21956 GCA_035476995.1 Sedimentisphaerales bacterium
GGCGGTGCACCAGTAAATATCACCGTCATGATAGTCGAAAACGATCTTGTGGGTGTAAGACGTGTAAACCAGGTAGCCACCCGTGGTGTGCATAACGCCTTTTGGTTTTCCCGTGGAGCCGGAGGTGTAGAGGATGAACAGCGGATCTTCAGCGTTCATCTTCTCGGCCGCGCACGTGTCGCTGGCCTTGGCCATTTCGTCGTTGTACCAGACATCGCGGCCCGCCTGCATGCTGCAGGGGTCGTCCGCGGCCTTCACGACGATGACGCTCTCGACCGTGGGGGTCTTCTTGGCGGCCTGGTCCACAATGGCCTTGAGCGGGATGTGCTTGCCGCCGCGAAGCGAGACGTTGGCGGTGATGATCATCTTGCAGTCGGAATCGTTGACGCGCCCTTCGATGGCGTCGGCGCTGAAACCGCCGAAGATGATCGAGTGAATCGCCCCGATGCGGGCGCAGGCGAGCATCGCCACCGGCAGTTCCGGGACCATGGGCATGTAGATCGCGACGCGGTCGCCCTTGGAAATCCCCTTCGACTTGAGGACGTTGGCGAACTTGCAGACTTCCTTGTGCAACTGCTCGTAGGTGAACTTCTTGACGGCCGAGTCGATCTCGCCCTGCCAGATCAGGGCCGTTTTCTTCGCGGTCGGGGTGTTCAGATGGCGATCCAGACAGTTGTAGGAGACGTTGATTTGCCCGTCGGCGAACCAGGTGTGCTCAATCTTGCGGGCGGCCGTGTCCCAAGTGTATTGCAGGCTCTGTGTCGGCTTCTTGAACCAGGCAAGCGTCTGGGCTTGCTCGATCCAGAACCCGTCGGGGTTGCGAATCGACTGCTCCCACATCTTCCGATACTGCTCCTCGCTGGGGATATGGGCATTTTTTCTGATCCGTTCCGGCGGGGGAAACACTCGTGTCTCGGTCATTAGCGAACTGATCGCTTTCTCTTGTGCCATCGCAGTCTCCTTGTTTGATGAATCTGGTCGCCTGGGAACCGTCTCTCCGGGACCCTGGCAGCCCCTAGGTTTATATCAAACGGAACCAATAAACACTGTGTTGCGCACGCGCCAAGGGCTTATGCTATAAAGCCAAATTTATAGTGCCTCTTCTGGCGATGTCAAAAGAAAATCTGTCGCTTTGAGAAAGAACTTCTCAAGATTTCGGGAAAGCGCCGGTCTGCGATCCCCGCTAGGCGGCGGCAAGGGGAGGCGGTCGGTCAGGCGACACAACTGGCGGGGCAGGTAGGGAAGACGCTGAGGCTCCAGTAAGCCTGGATGGCCCGGATCACGTCGAGGAACTTGCCGTAATCCACAGGTTTGATGATATAGCCGGCCACGCTCTGCCGGAAACTTTCCACGATGTCCCGTTCTTCGCTGGAGGTGGTCAGGACGATAACCGGGATGTCGCGAAGCGACGAATCGAGTTTGGCGACTCCCAGAAACTCCGTCCCATTCATTTTGGGCATGTTCAGATCGAGCAGAATGACGCAAGGTTTGTCGTTGGCGGGGTTGCGGAGATAGGCCAGGGCGTCTTCACCATTGACCGTGCGCTTCAGCGGATTGGCCACCTTGAGGTCTCGGAACGCCCTTTGAACCGTCATTGCGTCGATGCTGTCGTCTTCGACAAGCAGCACAGGCCTGGAATCTCTCATCGGAGTATCCCTCATTGTATGTCTGAGCCTGTGGTGGAGACTCTGTTCTGCCACCTTCCTGAGTTGTATCGGCCTATACGGCACGCAGTGTGAACGACGCCTGGGACCGGATGGAAAGACCATCTTGTTGTGTGGGAGGAACCGGCCGGGCGAACTCCGAAATCCCAGAGAATAGTATAGCCCTAAGTCTTTTTAATGACGATGTTTACAATGAAATGCCCAGGGAGTTGAGTTGCTTGCGAGAGCAGCGGCCGGCATTCGTCCAGTGCTTTCCGACGCACATCAGACCCGAGAATTATCGGTCGCAAACTCGTCGCTGCCGCTTGGCGGGAAGAACCGTCATAACGGGCGAGAATCCACGGTTTTCATGGCGTCATCGTGGTGGTTCAGCAGATAGTCCTGGTCGGGGCCGCCCAGGTGCGACCAGGGCAGCCGTTCGTTCATCGCAAACCGCCTTTGGGCCGCGGTCTCGATGTCCAGTCCCGCCCGGGTGAACGCCTCCTGCCAGAGGGAGAAGTCGAAGCAGTCGTTCCACAAGTCGAACCTGGCACCCTGTCGCCATGCGGCCTCGATGATATCCGCGTATCGCCGGTCGCCCCGGCCCATGGCCGCCTCCAGGATGCTCTGCTCCATCTCGTGGAATTTGAACATGAGGAACTTGGCCCGCAGTCGCAGTTTCTCGTCGATGATGATACGTTTGGCCTGCTCGAAGTACTCGCGAGGCCTCTGGGGGAGCCAAGCGAAGGGGGTGTGCGGCTTGGGCACGAACCAACTGACCGCCACGTTGATGCTGCCGGTCTTGCCGTCGACGGACCGCCGCAGGGTCGCCAGGCGATGGGAGAGCCCGACGATGGCCTTGACGTCGTCGAGGGTCTCGCCGGGCAGGCCCACCATGAAGTACAGCTTGAGCTTTTCCCAGCCGGCCCTGTAGGCCTCTTCGACCGCCGCGAAGAGATCGACGTCCTGGAGAGGCTTGTTGATGATCTGTCGGAGCCTTTCGCCGGCGGCCTCCACCGCGATGGTCAATCCGCTCTTTCGCACGGAGGTGAAGAGCTTGGGCACCAGGTGCAACTGCTGATCGACGCGAAGGCTGGGAATCGAGAGCCCGACGTGCTTTCCTTCGAAGGAGGCCTGAAGCTTGCCGACAAGCTCTTCCAGGTGGGGGTAATCCGCGGTGGACAGACTCAGCAGGCTCACGGTATCGAAGCCGCTGGCTTGATATGACGCCTTTGCCAGCTCCAAGACCTTCTCCGCACGGCGAAATCGGATGGGCCGCCGGCAGTAGCTGGCCTGGCAGAATCGGCACCGCCCAGGACAGCCCCGCATGATCTCGATGCTGACTCGCTCGTGGACCGCCTCGACGAAGGGAACGATCGGTCGGGTGGGCACAGGGGCGTTCTCGAAGTCCTCCACAACCGCGTTGTGGAACCGCGTCCGGAGTCCGGGCTCCGTCGGGCGGAAGGACACCACGCGAGGTCCGTCGTATTCGAATTCATAGAACTGCGGCGCATAGGCCCAGTCGAAGCGCCTGGCAGCCTCCAGGAGGGATTGCCGCTTGGTCCGGCCTTGGCGTTTGGCCTCGATCAGCAGGCTCGCAAGCTCTACCACCGCTTCCTCGCCCTCGCCCAGCACGAACAGGTCGATGAAGTCCGCCATGGGCTCGCAGCAGTTGGCCATGCCGCCGCCGGCGATGACCAGAGGATCGGATTCCGCCCGGTCGTCGCGGCGGATCTTGAGCCCCGCCAGGTCGAGAAGGTTCAGCACGTTCGTGTAGCACAGTTCGTTCGTCAGGCCGAATCCGATCGCGTCGAAGCTCGCGATGGCGGCTTTCGATTCCAGACTGAACAGCGGAATCTGTCGTTGCCGAAGGATCTCCTCCGCGTCGGTCCACGGGGCGAACACCCGTTCGGCGGCCACGTTCTCCATCTGGTTGAGAATATGGTAGAGAATGGGCATGCCGGTGTTGGACATGCCGATCTCGTAGACGTCGGGAAAACACAAGGCGACGGTGAGATCGCACCGACTGAGGTCCTTGCGGACCTGGTTGACCTCGCCGCCGATATAGCGGGCGGGTTTCCGCACAAACGGCAGAAGCTCCCGCTCAATTCGTTCGGCAATGATTTCAGTGTTTCGAGAAGCCATGAAGGCATTATACATTGGCGATTTGCGTTTTGCGATTTAGTATTGAGAGGATTCGGTTCAGACTTCGAATTGTGAAGGGCCGGACAATAATGTCTCGGATGGACAAGGATTCAATGAGGCAAGTTCCTTACTTAACAGCGTGTGCGGTCGGACTGGGCGTTGTCCTGGGATTGCTGGTTCTGGCCATCGTTCGAAGTCCTTCCGCTGAGATCGAGAACGGGGACCGGATCATCGAGGTCGACAGCGGGACCCGCATGCTTATGGGCACGTTTGCCCGCGTGGTGGTGATCGCTCGGAGCGAGCGGGCGGGACAGGCGTGCATCGAGGCGGCCTTCGACGTGCAGGATCGCATCGAGTCGCTGATGAGCTATCACCGCGAAGACTCGGAATTGAACCGGGTCAACCGCCTTGCAGCCCAGGAACCGGTGCCTGTGAATCCCATGACTTTCGAGGTGCTCCGCCAGGCGATCCGCTTCAGCGAGCTTTCGGAGGGGACGTTCGATGTGACGGTCGGACCGCTGGTGGATCTGTGGAAGGCGGCGGGAGAAGCGAATGAGCCTCCCAGCGAAGCGGCCTTGGCCCAGGCCCGCCGCAAGGTTGGTTTCCAGAAGCTCATCCTCGACGAGAAGACCGCAACCGTGCGATTTGCCGAGGAAGGGATGCGGATCGATCTCGGCGGCATCGCCAAGGGCTATGCGGTCGACAAGGCTGTCGAGGCGATGCAGAAGAAAGGGGCCCTCGGCGGCATGGTGGATCTGGGGGGCAACATCCGCTGCTTCGGCCGGGCGCCTCGCGGACAGCAGAAATGGCGGATCGGCATTCAGGACCCCAACGTCGCTGCCGACGATTTCGACGGTCTGAAATACCTGCTGGTTCTCGAATTGGAGGACGTCAGCGTCGCCACGAGCGGCGATTACCGGCGTTTTTCCGTAGTCCAGGGACAGAAGCAGAGCCACGTCCTTGATCCCCAGTCCGGCAAGGGAGCCTCCAAGCTCGTCAGCGGCACGATCATCGCGCCCGATGCGATCACCGCCGATGCGCTATCGACTGCGGTCAACGTCCTGGGCACCGAAGCGGGTCTGGCATTGATCGATCGCTTGCCTTCGGTCGAAGCGATCGTGATTCCCGTCGGCGGGGCGACGCGCCTGCTCTTCAGTCGCGGGGCGCATGCCTATGTCGATCCGGCGTACAGAGACGCCGCTGGCGGCCCGCAATGACGCCACAGGAGAGATAGCCGACCCCAGAACGAGGGGGCGGTGACTCGGGATTGACACCTTGCGGGGGCCGACTATAATCGCTCTATGAACCGCCCTGACGAGAAACATGCGGCGCCCTGCACCATGGCAATGAAAGAGGACCCCTCCTTTGGATGCTCTCCTATGAATGCGAATCGGATGCAACTGACGGTCTGTCTGCTTCTGACGTTGTCCCTGCAAGCCTCCGCGGCGTCGAATCCTGCCAATAGCGACTGGTTCGGCGATGCCCAGTACGGCGTCTTCATGCACTTTCTGCCTGGCGACGCCGATGGGTTGGCCAAGGTCGCTCAGTTCGACGTCGAGAACCTCGCGGAGCAGCTCCAAACGCTCGGGGCGAAGTACTTCGTCCTGACCCTGGGCCAGAACTCCGGCTACTTCAACGCCCCCAACGCTGTGTACGATCGATTCACCGGCTACGCCCCGGGCGAGCGATGTTCGACTCGCGATCTGCCGATGGATCTGTACAAGGCCCTCTCGGCCAAGGGCATCAAACTGATGCTCTATCTGCCTTGCCAGGTCCCCAACGCTGATCCGCGGGCGCAGAAGGCCTTCGGTCTGCCCGATGGCCGTAAGGATCAGCCGATCGACGCCGCGTTCGCACGCAAGTGGGCCCAGGTGATCCAGGAATGGTCCGACCGCTACGGCGACAAGGTCGCAGGCTGGTGGTTCGACGGCGGCTACAAGTGGGTCGGATTCAACGAGGAGATCGCGCAGATCTACGCCGCCGCGGTCAAGCACGGCAATCCCAAGGCCATCGTCACGTTCAACCCCGGTGTCAGCCTGATCCGCTGGACGAAGGCAGAGGACTACACCGCAGGCGAGCTCAACGATCCCTTTGAGGTTTTGCCCGACTCGCGGTGGGTCGAGGGGTCGCAGTGGCACGCGTTGACGTTCGTCGGCTCGCAGTGGGGCCGCCGCGATACGCGTCACCCGGCGGACCAATGGGCCAGGTGGGTCGCTGCCGCCACGGCCAAAGGCGGCGTTGTCACCTTCGACATGGGTCCCAACTGGGACCCGAAAGCCGGTCCCATCGGCTCGCTTGCTCAAGTCCAGATGGATCAGGGGGTCGCCGTTCGCGACGCGATGAGGGCCAGTCCCAGCCGGACCGCGGTGGAACTGAGGGCTCGGAACGGACTGGCGAACTTTTTCGCCAAGGCCAGAGCCGGCGGCACGGTGACTGTCGCCTACTTCGGCGGCAGCATCACCGCCGCCAACGGCTGGCGACCTCAGACGACCGCCTGGCTCAAGGGCCGCTACCCGAAGGCCGAGTTCGTCGAGATCAACGCCGCCATCGGCGGGACGGGCTCCGATCTCGGCGTCTATCGCCTGGGACGGGACGTGCTGGAACATCGGCCGGACCTGGTGTTCGTCGAGTTTGCGGTGAACGATGGCGGGGCAGCCCCGCAGCAGATCTATCGCTGCATGGAAGGCATCGTCCGGCAGATCCGCAAAGGCGAACCGGCCGCCGAGATCTGCTTCGTCTACACGATGCACGACGGGATGCTCAAGGACTTGTCTGCGGGACGTCTGCCTCGATCCGCATCGGCGATGGAGTTCATCGCGGACCACTATGGAATCCCGTCCATCCACCTGGCCCAGGAACCCGCGAGATTGATCGATGCGGGTCTGTGGGTGTTCAGCTCGCCCAAGCCCGAAGTGCCCGCCGACCCGGAAAAAGGCACTCCCGCTCGTCCGGCCTTCGCGCCGGATAGCTGCCACCCCTTCGCAGAGACCGGGCACAAGCTCTACACCGAAGCCATCGCCCGCTCGTTCGAGTCGATGGAAGGGCAGGGGACAGCAAGTCGGCATTCGGTGCCTGCCCCGTTCACAACCGACAACCACGAAGGGGCCAGGCTCATTCCGCTGACCGAGGCCATGCTGGGCGAGGGCTGGGAGAAGCTCGATCCGCAAAATGACTCGATCGCAAGGAACTTCGCCAAGAGGCTCTCGCCACTATGGCGCGCGGAGAAGGCCGGGACTTCGTTGACCTTCGCTTTCCATGGCTGCGCCGCGGCGGTCTACGATCTGCTCGGGCCAGATGGGGGCGAGCTGGACGTGATTGTAGACGATCAACCGGCCAGATCCGTGAAACGGTTCGACGCCTATTGCACGTATCATCGCCTGGGGACGACGTCGCTTCTTTCGGAGAAGCAGGCGCGCGATCATACGGTGACGGTTCGACTGACGGACAATCGCTTCGACAAGGCTCAGATCCTCAGTCGTAACGGCAATAGGATCGACGACGCGGCGCGCTACGAGCCGCTGCGGTGGTACGCCGGGGCTCTTCTGATCGATGGCGAGTTGAAGCCCCACGCGGCGGCGCTGCCCCAACGCCTCAAGCGGTCGGACAGTTTCCTGGGCGTCCACTTCGATTTCCACGCGGGCAAGGACTGCACCGAGATCGGCAAGAACACCACGCGGGAGATGATCGAGAACGTCATTACGCAGGTCCGTCCCGACTACGTCCAGATCGACTGCAAGGGCCATCCGGGCCTGTCGAGCTACCCGACGAAGGTCGGCAACCAGGCCCCCGGTTTCGTGGGCGATCCGCTTCGCCTGTGGCGACAGGTGACGGGAGAGCACGGCGTCGCGCTCTACATGCACTATTCCGGCGTGTGGGACTCCGAGGCGATTCGGCTGCACCCGGAGTGGGGCGTCGTCAACGCCGACGGCAAGGTCAACGGCAACGCGACCTCGCGATGGAGTCCATACGCGGACAAGCTGCTGATTCCGCAGCTTCGCGAATTGGCGGGCGACTACCACGTGGACGGCGTCTGGGTCGACGGCGAGTGCTGGGCCTCCGTGCCGGACTACAGCGACGCCGCGATTCAGGCATTTCGCGCAGAGACGGGAATCGCAGACGTGCCGCGAAAACCGGGCGAGCCTCACTGGTTCGAGTTTCTCCAATTCCACCGCGAGGCATTCCGCAAGTATCTGCGATACTACATCGCCGAGGTGAAAAAGACGCATCCCGACTTCCAGATCTGCAGCAACTGGGCGTTCACCGACCACATGCCCGAGCCGGTCTGCGCGCCGCTGGACTTCCTCTCGGGCGACTACAATCCGGACGACAGCGTCAACTCCGCGCGGCTCTCCGGCCGGTACCTGACGCGGCAGGGGGTGCCCTGGGACCTGATGGCCTGGAGCTTCTCCCGCAACAAGACCGCCGACGGGCGAAACCAGAAGACCGCGGTGCAATTGCAGCGCGAGGCGGCGATCGTGATCGCCCTGGGCGGCGGTTTCCAGGCGTACATCACGCAAAAGCGCGACGGCTCGATTCGCGATGAGCGAATCCCTGTGATGGCGGAGGCGGCGAAGTTCTGCCGGGAACGACAGGCGGTCTGCCACCACGTCGAGCAGGTTCCGCAAGTAGCGGTGCTATTCTCGACCTCGGCCCACTATCGCAAGAGCAACGGGCTCTTTTCCCGAGACCTGGCGAGAATCAACGGCGTTCTGCAGGCTCTGGTCGAGAGCCAGCAGGCGGTCGAGGTCCTTGGCGAGCATCACCTTACTGGCCGGATGCGGGAGTATCCGTTGATCGTCGTGCCGGAATGGGAATACCTGGAGCCGGCATTCAAAGCGGAGCTGGTCGCGTATGTCGAAGCCGGCGGCAACCTGCTGCTGATCGGGCCGGGTTCGGCCGCTCTGTTCGAGGCCCAACTCGACGTCGCCGTCGATGGCGAGGCGCCTGGCAAGGATTGCCGTCTGGTCTATGGCGGCCAGGAAGCGCCGATTGTCGGACAGATGCAGCGAGCGAGACTGGGAGTCGGATGCAGGCCCTTTGGCCAGGTCCGCATGGGCGACGGCACGACAGCGCCCGCCGCAGGGATCCGCGAACTTGGACGCGGCAGGATCGCGGCGACCGCCTTCACGTTCGGCCAGGGCTACGTACAGACCCGAGACGTCGTGATGCGTCGATTCCTGAGCGAATTGGCGAGAGAGCTTTTCCCGAACCCGATGGTCGAGGTGAAGGGCTCCTCGGATGTGGACGTCGTTGTGGGGCGACAGGGCGACAAACTGACCGTGAGCCTCATCAACACCTCGGGGCCGCATCAAAGCGCGCCGGTCGTCGACGCCATTTCGCCCATAGGGCCGCTCGAACTGACGATTCGCCAGACTTCCAAGCCCGCGAAGGCGACGCTGGAGCCCGCCGGGATTTCTCTGCCGTTCAAATATGAAGACGGCGCGATCCAACTGACTGTTCCCCGCGTAGACATTCACGAGATCGTGGTCGTTGAGAACAACTGACAGCAAAAAGGAGCATTATGAGTCATTTCACGGTGCGAGGAGGTCGGCTGTTCCTGGCAAGTCTTGCCTTTACGACCGCTCTTTCGGTTGTGGCCCTGGCGGGCGATCAGCCGCAATGGGGACAGGCTTGGACGCGGAACATGGTCTCGGATGAGACCGGGCTGATCGAGGACTTCGATATCCAAACGGGCCGCAACGTCAAATGGGTGGCCACCCTGGGCAGCGAAACGTGGGCGACGCCGACCGTAGCGCAGGGTCGGGTGTTCCTCGGGACCAACAACGATCCGCCCCGCGATCCGCGTCACAAGGGCGACCGCGCGGTTCTGTTGTGCCTGGACGAGAAGGATGGCTCCCTCCTGTGGCAACTGGTGGTCCCCAAGCTCGGGCCCGACGTCTACCTGGACTGGCCCCGGTCGGGAGTCGTTGCGCCTGCGACGATCGAGGGCGACCGCGTATATGTCGTGACCAATCGCGGCGAGGCGGTGTGCCTGGATATCGAAGGCCAGCGAAACGGCAACGACGGACCGTATCTGGACGAGGGACGCCACATGGTCCCCGATCCCAACAAGCCGCTCGATGTCACCGCGATCGACGCGGACATCCTCTGGCTCTACGACATCCCCAACCAGGCGGGGACCTGGCCGCACGACAGCGCGCACGCCTCCATTCTGATCGACGGTGATTTCCTCTACATCAACACCAGCAACGGCGTGGACAACACGCACGCCAGAATCCGCCGGCCCGATGGGCCCAGTCTGATCGTCCTCGACAAGAAGACCGGGCGGCTGCTCGCCCGCGACAACGAGGGCATCGGTCCGCGGATCTTCCACTCGACGTGGTCGTCGCCTGCGATGGGCGTCGTCGAAGGCCGCAAGATGGTCTTCTTCTGCGGCGGCGACGGCGTGGTCTATGGCTTCGAGCCGCTGAAGGCCGCGCCGCCGGAGGGAAGGGTCGAGAGCCTCAAACGCCTCTGGCGGTTCGACCCCGATCCGACGAGCCCGAAGGAGAACGTCAGTCAGTACCTCCGCAATCGCGAGGTCAGCCCGAGCAACATCAAGAGCATGCCGGTCCTGCATGACAACCGCCTGTACATCACGGTCGGCGGCGATATCTGGTGGGGCAAGAACCAGGCGTGGCTCAAATGCATCGATGCGACCAAGACCGGCGATGTCACCGATTCGGCCTTGATCTGGTCGTACGACCTGAAGGACCACTGCTGCTCGACGCCGGCCGTGCATGACGGGCTCGTCTACGTCGCCGATTGCGGCCGGATGATCCACTGCGTCGACGCCAGGACGGGCCAGGTCTGCTGGACGCACGAAACCAAAGGCGACATCTGGGCCTCGACCCTGGTCGCCGACGGCAAGGTCTACGTGGGCACCAACCGCCGGGACTTCTGGATTCTGGCGGCAGGTCGGGAGAAGAAGGTGCTCAGCACGGTCCAGATGGACAGCGCCGTCTCCGCCACTCCGACCGCGGCCAACGGCGTCGTCTACGTGGCCACGATGCGCAAGCTCTACGCCCTGAAGAAGCCTTGACATTGCCCTTGCATTCTCGGACCCCGTCGGCTAGAAGAGGATGTATCTCTCGAATCTGAGGGAACGAGAAACAGGTGAATCCGGTTTTCCAGTGAGGAGTGAGAGACATGCGTGCCCCTGGTCGTGGAGGCGTTCTATGCATCGTACTATTCGCGAGCCTGCTGTCGGTCCCCGGCGTTTGTACGGCTCAGGTCGTGATCACGGATTTTCGGCTCACGCTCACGGGCGACTACAGCGAGGGCGTCGGCAGGATCAAGGCCGCAGCCCACTGGCAGGCGAGCCAGGCGGCGGGCGTCATCTACTACGGCCTGGTCACCGAAGGGCGAACCATCGCGATCAGTTCTCGCGGGAGACTGTCGGCGACCGGGTATGCCGCGTATTGGAATTGTTCGTATGAGCAGTTCCAGGTCCTCAAGGAGGACTACTTCTCGCAGGCTCACACGTTCTCGCTTGACGCAGTTGGCGACTATGGAGTCGGGACGAGGTGTTTCTCCTACGTATACGAACCGGCGGACATCCTGCGGATCGAGAACCGCGTCGCGGGCTTCTCCGACATGCAGAGGGGCCTGCTCGAGGTCAACCATCACCCCGACGCCAACGAGGGCCCGGACGTCTATGATGTGGCCCATAGCACGATGCACCTGCCTGTTGTTGCGGCAGTCACGTCCATCCACGCAGACCCGGACAGCGGAGCCATCCGCGAACTGGCCTTGGATGCCCGTCCGAAGAAGAGCCTCAGCGAGATCGACATCGAATTACGTCTGGAATCCGACACCGGCGCCGCGATTCGCTTCGCCAAGGAGACGGGCAACGAGTTGTTCCTATCGCTCCCGAGGCAGTATAGAGGGTACGATTTCCGACCCGGCCCCCTGACCTTGCAGCAGTACGATCCGCTGGATCCCACCGTTCAGTACCCCCTGTATGATGTCCGCAAGGTAGTCGTCGGTTGCGAGGGCCTGATGTGGATGGCGCCGCTGAAGGGCGACTACCAGTCGGGCGTGTCTTACGCCCATTTCACGCTGAGTTTCACGAGAAAGGCGTCGGGCGATCTGGGAAACGACGGCCGCTTCAACCTGCGGGATTTTGCGGTTCTGGCCAGGGACTGGAGATCCAGATCCAGGCCGACGATCGCCGATATGGGAGGCGCCCATGGATTCGGCGTTCCGGATGGGAACGTCGACGGCAGAGACCTGGCGATGTTCTGCGGCAAATGGGCGGGGGATTCGGACGGCTTCGAGAGCGGTGGGTTCGACAGCCTGGGCTGGTTTGGCGAAGGGGACACGTACTGGAGGGTCACTTCGGACGAACGCCACAGCGGAGCGTTCTGTGCTCAGGCCGGCAGAATCGCAGACAGCGAGCGAAGCCGACTGACGATCATGATCGAGTGTCGGGCGGGCGAGGTCCGGTTCTGGCGGAAGGTGTCCTCGGAGGCCAGAGGCGACTTCCTGCGGTTCCGAGTCGGCAGCGTCGTACGCGGTGAATGGTCCGGCGAACTGGACTGGGAGCAGGTCTCCTTCCCGGTCCAAGCAGGCAAGCGGACCTTCTCTTGGGAGTACAGCAAGAACGACGGCGGCTGGATGGGCCGGGACACGGCCTGGATCGATCTGGTCTCGTTTCCGACGGGCGAACTCCAATCCGGCGAAATGTAGATCATTCCGCGAACGAAACCGGAATGATCTTGCAGGCCAGGTCCCTGTTGAATGGCGGGGCGGTCAGGCGGAGCCGGCCCTCTTCGGCGGCCATGGTCTGGCGAGCGAGGGAAACGCCTTCGTGCGTGTCCCACCAGAGGACCGTGTAGAGGCCGGGCTTGAGGCCGTCGAGCACCACTGACGCCGAATCGATGGGATCGCTTTGGCGCTTCTCCACGACGAGATTCCACCAGGTGGCCTGGCGGTTGACCAGCCAGAGGTAGACGCGGTCCTGGCCCTGTTGTCCGACGATGCGAAGACGCGGCTCCTCGGTCGCGGCGGTCGTCGGTTTCAGGCCCGCGGGTCGGAAGTCCGCGAGGAAGGCTGCCAGCGGCTTGTAGTGCCGATAGGCGTCCTGCTGGTCCAGCAATTCCCACCACCAGAACAGGGCGGTGCCCGAACTGCCGCCCAGAGCCGAGGCCCAGAGGCAATTGTGAAAGTGTACGCCGTCGCGATCCTGCTTCATGTACTCGCTCTGGCCCCATTTCGCGGTGGCCAGGCCGAACTCGCCGATCAGGGCGGGTTTGTCCGGCGCCTGCTCGCGGAGCCACCGGCTTTGCCGACCGATCGATTCAACCTCGTCCTTGAAGTCGTCGTCGTCCGGACGCATGTAATGGTGCGCCTGGGCGATGTCGATCTGCGGATGGCGGCAGTCTCTCGCGGAGGGGTGCCAGGTGCTCGTGGTCCGCGGGTGCCGGTAAAGGTCGATCTCTTCGAGATACCGGCCGACCTGGGCGTGAAACTCGTCGGTGGGTTTGCCCGGGTCCATCTCGTTGAAGTACTCCCAGGCGGCGACGCTGGTCGAGTAGCCCCAGCGGGCGACGGCGTATCGCATGAACTTCTTCGCATCCGAAGTGGCCCTGAGGTACTCCGGGCTGCCGGGCTTCGAGAGCGAATCCATGTACAGATCGCGCGTCATCGCGCAGAGCATCAGGTAGATCCCGTCCCGCCGGGCGGCTTCGACGATCTGGTCGAGCAGGAAGCCGTCGAGGGGATTGTAGTAGCCTCGCACGGGACGGTTGACGTCCGCCTCCCAGAGCAGCTCGGCCCCGCCGGCGGCTTCTTTGAGCGAGAGGTGGTCGAGCCAGGCCGTGCCTTTGCCCAGGAGGGTGAAGGCGATGCGCCCCAGCCAGTGCTCCTGTACGCCTGTGGTGAAACGCATCTCGAATTGCTCCCAGTCGGCAGAGGACACGTCCAGCGTTCTACCGCCGATCTGGATACGCAGGGCCTTGCAGCCCTCGGTTTTGGCCTGTCCTGTCAGGACATACGCTGTGTCGGGCCGCAGGGCGACCGGGTGCGAGGGGGTCGCCGTCCTGGCCTTTGAGTTGAACGCACCTGCGCGGGCTCTCGCCTTCGGAGCCCGGCATGGCGACGATGGGCGAGTCCTTCGTCCAGGACCGGACCCAGGCGCTCTTTCTCGCCTCGATGGCCAGCGCCCAGTCTTCACAGCAGGTCCAGATCCGCAGGAAGTTCGCTCCATTGCGGGCCAGCTTGCCGAAGATCTCCTCGGCCTTGGGGATGGTGACATATTGGCCCTGGCCGATGAAGGCCAGGTTCTGGCCGATGGCGAAGAAGGGCTGGCCGTCGGAAAACTCAAAGAATCGCGGGTCCTCGCGGCCGGCTTGCAGGAAACCCCTGCTTGGAGAGGCGACGCACTCGAACGTTACGGACGAGGAGAAGACCTGCCCCTCTCGATCTGTGAGCGAGGCCCGCAGCACGTACCTCCCCAGTTCCGTCGGAGTCAGGCGGACCTTCCACGAGCCTGTGCCCTGAGGATAGCACCAGGCGACCGGCTTTCCGCGTTGCATGAGGTCCGTGCGTTCGTAATCCTGACCCCAGAACGCGAGCGCCACGAGAGACCGCCCGCTCGGTTCCGTGATCAGAACGTCGAGCTGCACCTCGCACGGATCGAACGGATGGATGTACTTGCGTCCGACCTCGATGGTCAGCTCCAGCTTGTCATATCGACCGACCTGCCCAGGCGGCGCCGCCAGAGAAACCACTGTCGGTGTGTTGTCCTGACCGGCAAACGTGACCGCGGCGAGAATGAAAGCAAGCCATGGAACGGACAGCGAGCGTCGCATCGGCAAATCTCCAGAAGGTCATGGGCTCAGGACGATTCTCTGGTATGCCTGGCCGAGGCCGTTGATGAACATCTCCACCGCCACCGCGGTCAGGATCAGACCCATCAACCGCTCGATGGCGTTGAGGGTCCTCCTGCCCAACAGACGGCCGAGCCGTTCGGCCGACAGGAGAATGGCTCCGGAGACGCACCAAGCCAGGAGCAAGGCCGCAAGCCACTTGGGCCAGTTGGCGGGCTGACGCGACATCAACAGCATCAGGGTGGCCATCGCCGCCGGACCGGCTACCAGGGGGATCGCCAGGGGAACGATGAACGGTTCGCCGTCGAGGTCCTCCGAGGTCGCTCCCTTGGGAAGCGGGAAGATCATACGCACCGCGATCAGGAACATGATGATGCCGCCTGCGACGCCGAGCGAACTGTAGGAAATCTGCAACGCCGCGAGGATGTACCGACCCAACAGGAGGAATACGACCAGCGCAACCAGCGCGATCATCATCTCGCGGAAGATGATCCGCGTGTGCCTCTCGGGAGGCACGTGCTGGAGAACCGCCAGAAAGATCGGGATGTTGCCCACCGGGTCGAGAACCAGAAATAGAAGGAACGCGGTCGAGAGGACATCCATACCCATGCCTCACTGTCGTGCGTGAGTTCGCCTAACGCAAGTAGGCCTTCAACAAGTACTCCTGGACCATTCTGTGCGTATTGAAGAACGACCCGTTCAACGCCAGGGCCGCGAGCATGATGTTGACGTACTGATCGGGGTCGCCGTAGAACATGGGAAGCACGACGTTCTGGAGCTTGTCGTAGAGGGCCTCGGCATCCTGCGCCGACGTGTCCTTGGCGCCCTTGCGGGCTTTGCCTTCGATGGCCCAGCCGGTGAGGTTCTCCACGCAGCCTTCGATCCACCAGCCGTCGAGGATGCTCAGGGAGGGCACGCCGTTGAGCGCCGCCTTCATGCCGCTGGTGCCGGAGGCCTCGTGGGGCCGTTGCGGCGTGTTCAGCCAGACGTCGACGCCGGGGATCATGATCTTGGCCACGTCGATATCATAATTGGGCAGGTAGACGATTCGGATCTGCTTGCCGAGCTTCTCGCGGGCTTCGAAGACCTTCTTGATGAGGCTCTTGCCCGGCAGGTCCTGAGGGTGCGACTTGCCTGCGTAGACGATCTGCAACGCGCCGGCGGTCGATGCGATCTTCTTGAGACGGTCCAGATCCCTCAGGAGCAGATCGGCTCGCTTGTAGCCGGTGGCCCGGCGGCCGAAGCCGATCGTGAAGACGCGAGGATCCAGCTTGACCTTCTGCGTCTTGGCAACGTAGGCGATCAGCTTGGCCTTGCACTTCATGTGCGCGTCCCAGACCGCCTCCGTCGGGACGCTCAGGGCGTACCGGAGGCTCACGTTGTCCTGGCGCCAGCCGGGGACATGGCGGTCCAGCAGTTTCTGGAACGGCTGCGACACCCACGTGGCGGCGTGGACGCCGTTGGTGATCGCGTCGATCGGGTACGAAGGGAACATGGCCTGCGACACCTTTCCGTGTTGCTTGGACACCCCGTTGACGTAGTGGCTGAAGTTCAACGCCAGGTGGGTCATGTTCAGCGTGTTCTTGTCATGGCTGAGCTTGGCTTCGATGTCCCAGATCCCGTGTTTTCCGATGACCTTGCGGACCAGGTCCATGTCGAACTTGTCGTGTCCGGCGGGAACCGGCGTGTGCGTCGTGAACACGCATCGGTCCCGCACGGCCTGGATGTGCTTGGGCTTGATGCCTCGTGCGCCCGTCCGGCTCAGTTCCTCGTCGAGCAGCTCGACGACCAGGAACGCCGCGTGGCCTTCGTTCATGTGGAAGCGGTCGATGCTGCCGCAACCGAGGGCGCGAAGCATGCGGACGCCGCCGACGCCGAGAACGTACTCCTGACACAGACGATATCGAGAGTCGCCGCCGTAGAGGTATTGGGTGATCTCGCGATCCTGCTTGTCGTTGCCGGCGATGTCGGTGTCCAGGTAGATGACCGGGACCACGCCGCCGGTGACGCCTTTGACGTCGTATCGCCAGGCGCGGATCTTGACCTGACGCTTCTCCATCACGACCGTCACGCGGGGCGTCAGCGGCTTGAGGCGGTCGGCCACGTTCCAGCGTTCCGGCGTTTCGATCTGGTTGCCTTGGGCGTCGAGTTCCTGATGAAAATACCCCTTTCGCGGCAGCAAGGTGACCGCCACCATGGGCACTTTCATGTCGGCTGCCGCGAGAATCGTATCGCCCGCCAGGATGCCCAATCCTCCGCTGTAGGTCGGGAGGTCGGATCGCAGTCCGATCTCCATGGAGAAATAAGCGAATGAGGTTCTATCGGAGGCCGTTCCTGGCTGTTCGGTCATAAAACTGAAACTCCCTGTCTGTCGTTGCGATTGTGAATCGGCGCTCTCTTGCCGGCGAGGAGTGGCCCATTCTTCAGGATTCGCAGTTACATGGTTCTCCAACCCACACGGCCGGTCTCGACACCGGCGATCCGGCCGCCGTGCATCACAAAGAAGCGTTCTGCTTACCTTGTTCTGCCTATTTCGTCAAGATCGCAGACCGACTGCACTGGGAAATAACCGAAAAAGACACGCATTTTGGCAGTCGCGAAGGGATGCATCGGCAACGAAGGGCTTGGCGCGCGTCAGGGTTCCGCTGATGTGAGACCTTCCTGGATGGCATATTTGGTAAGCTGGGCAACATTGTCGATCTCCAGCTTGTTCATCACGCGCAGACGGTGCGCCTCGACGGTCTTGGGACTGATGTGCAGGCGCAGCGCGATCTGTTTGGTGGTCCGTCCCTCGGCCAGGAGCTGCAGGACCTCGCGTTCCCGTAGCGTCAGGAGAGAGAACACGGTCGTTTCGGCCCTCTCTTCCGTGTGCACGAGGTCCTCGACGACCACGTTGCTGATCGACGGGCTGACGTAGGTCTTGCCCTCGGCCACCGCGCGGACCGCACGGGCCAGCTCATCGAAGTCGCAGTCCTTGAGCAGGTAGCCGCAGGCCCCGGCGCGGAACATCTCCGTGACGTATCGTTTCGCCGAATGCATGGACAGAGCGACGACTCTCACGCCGGGCGCTTCACGCTGGATCTCGCGAGTGGCTTCGATGCCGTTGAGGTCGGGCATGCTGATGTCCATCACCACGATATCCGGGAGAAGCTCTCTCGCCATCTGGACGGTGGAGTGTCCGTCGCTGGTCTGACCGACGACCTCCATGTCCTCCTCCTGCTGGATCGCGCGACTCAGGCCGTGGCGTACAATGGCGTGATCATCGGCGAGTACGATTCGAATGCTCATAAGCCTGTCCTTCGTGTTGTGGGTCCATCCGTCGGACCGGTCTTCTCTCCCGGTGAAACACCCGATACTCTCCACCTTCAAGAACGGATAGTAATCCCCAACGAGCACGGTGTCAATCGTGATGCAAGGTTCCTCCACGCCGGCGGGACCGAGCCTCTGATGGGAGGAGGGCAACAGGCGTCATTTCTCGATGACGATCGCGGAGGTCGGGCATTCGTCCGCCGCCTCCTGAGCCGCTTCCTCGGACTCCGTGGGAACTTCATCCACTATGACCTGGGCGATGTCCTCGCCCATCTCGAACACCTCGGGGCAGATCTCGATGCAACGTCCACAGGCGATGCAGTCCTCAGTCACGCGGGCTTTCATGGTCTTCTCCTTCCATCCGGGGTCTGGTGTGTGAACGCTTCTCCGCCTTCGAGTCCCAATCCTCGGCCGACAGGGCTCCCACCGCCATCCCCTGGGAATCCAGCACGATCACCCGTAGAGCATGGCTGGTCTTGAAGATTTCAATGGCCTTCCCGAGGTCGTCTTCGAGCGAGCAGCACGTGGCTCCGAAGGTCATCACGCATCGGATGGGAGTGACCCCCGGGTCCATATCGTCCGGCAAGGCCTGCGGCTCCAGGTCCCGCTGGGCGACGACGCCGATGACCTGGCGGTCTTCCACAACCGCAAGGACATCCGTCCCGAGGGCCGCCATTCGCTCCACGGCCTCCACGAGCATGGCGCTGGAACTGATCTGAAGCGCCTGTATCCTCATAAGTTCTCGCAGTTTCACGGCTTACCTCCGTACCGCTTTCAATTCCACACGCAACGGCATCCCAGGGACCCCGAGTCCGATCGTAGGAATCTGCTCAATGACCACGAACTCAAGGTTGTACGCAGGACGCGCGTGCACGGTTCAATCCTCCTGAGCCACAGCCGCGAACGAGTTGCCGTTTGCTTGTCGTGTCGGAGGCAGGCGTCTCAGAACTGCAGGACGAAGCTCAGGCCGTACTCGATCGTGTTGTTCTCAGGCTCATAGTATCCATCGTCGGAAACGTCGGATTCCGCGATCCACCAATACCGCAGGAAGGGGCCGAAACCCACATTCAGACGCTCGCCCCTGTGGAGCAGGTCCAGGGACAGCCCGCCCCCGAACCCAAGCCATTGCCAGTTCCGCACTGTGGGCAGGGATGGATCGGCGTCGCTGAGGCGAGAGATCTGACGGCCGATCAGCAGCACGTCGAACTCGCCGGCCAGGGCCAGATTCCAGCGAGGAGTCAGGTCGAACCCCTTTTGCACGCCCAGGGGAACGTAAAGATAGTTCGATTCCCGCCGATACCCTCCGATCTGCTGCGACGAGTCGTCCCTGAGATGCCGATACCCCAGACCCGCATACGCGGCGTCACAGAATCGCGCGGGCCTCCAGTGGCGTCCGAACAACAGCCGCACGTCAAAAAGAAAATCGTCGCTGCCGCTGGTGGACAGGGGGGTGCCGTCCATGAATGACCCGTCGTAGTCGACTTCCCCTCCGCTCAAGCGGCCATCGAGTCTCACGGTGGACCAGGCGTTCGAGTCGTTCTCCTGAACGCCCTCTCGGGCGTTATAGAACGTGTACGAGCCCACGATGCCGTAGAGCGTGCCTTCGTTTTTCATGATGCCGGGCTCTTTGTAGCGGTAATGCGACACTTCCGGGGCAATCCGCCAGGCCGGCGGCGTCGCCTGCCCCGACTCCGAGACGGCCAGAACGTTCCCTGAACCGGCCAGCGCCATGCACAATCCGAATACCGCCTGTCGAACCATTGTTTCTCGCCTCCCGCTGGGATCCTATTGGAACGCCCGCTCGTAGATCGCCATGGCGTCGTCGACGGTCAGTTGGATCGGGGTCAGCTCGAACAGCTTGCCCATCGTGTGGAAGGAATTCTCCGCCATCTTGCGCAGATCGCTGCGCTGGACGCCGAACTCGCTGAGCTTGTGCTCCTTGAGGCCCACCTTGCGGATGAGCTTCTTGAGGCCGGTGATGAACGCCATCGCCTGCTCCTTCTTGGACAGGCCGTCGATCTTCTCGCCCATGGCCCTGGCCAGGTCGGGGAAGCGGTTGGGGCTCCGCTCGGCCAGGTAGCCGAAATATGCGACCGAGAGCATCGTCAGGCCCGCCCCGTGCGGGACGTTGGGGAAGTACGCGCTCAAAGCGTGCTCCATCGAATGGTGCGAGATGCAGCAGGAGAGCGACTCGCAGATGCCCGCCTCGGTGTTGGCCCAGGCCAGCTTGGTCCGCGCCTCGATGTTGCCGCCGTCTTTGACCGCGATGGGCAGGTACTTCGTGATCAGGCTCACCGCCTCCAGGGCCAGATGGTCGCTCGTCGGCTGGCTGCACGTGGCCAGATACGACTCGACGGAGTGGAAAAAGGCGTCCATGCCGGTATAGGCCGTTTGCGAGGGCGGCACGCTCACCATCAGCTCCGGATCGACGATGGATAGCGTCGGGAAGGTGAAGGCGTTGCCCCAGCCGATCTTCTCGTTGGTGTCGGTCTTGGTGATGACGGTCCAGGGGTCCGCCTCGGTGCCGGTGCCGGCGGTCGTCGGAATCGCGACGATGGGCAGGGCCCCCTTGGCGGGCGTCTTGCCTTTGCCGCTGCCGGACAGGATGTAGTCCCAGTACCGACCGGGGTTCTTCGCCATCACCGCGATGCTCTTGGCCGAGTCGATCGTGCTGCCGCCGCCCAGGCCCAGGACGAAATCGCACTTCTCCTGCCTGGCGATCCTGGCCCCTTCCTCGACATGCTCCACGAGCGGATTCGGCTGGATCTTGTCGTAAACGATCGACTCGACGCCGTTCTTCTTCAGAAGTTGCACGACCTGCTTGAGATAGCCATGCTTCCTCATTGCCCCCGATGCGCCGATGACAATCAGGGCCCGTTTGCCCGGCAGAAACGGCGTCGTCCCCAGTTCCGCGAGCTTGCCGCATCCGAACAGGACCCGCGTTGGCATGTAAAGAGTGAAATCGAGGTTCATGGCATCTCCTTATTCCAAAAACAAACCGAAAATTCTCCAATTGCCGGCCATCTTAACAGCTTGGCCCTCAGATGCAACCCCGCCCCAGCCTTCGGCCGCCAGCAATCTTGGCTCACACGAAGGCACGAGGACCACAAAAACAGAGCGACGCTGAAACACAATCTCCCACCCCTGTGGCTTCGTGCCTTCGTGTGAGGACGAACATCTCCTGGCCGTCCCCTGCACAAACGAAGCCAATTCCGCCGGCAGCCCAGTCTCGCGATCCGCGAATTGGATTCGTTTCGCACGATCGCTCCGACCGGTGGCCCCGGCAGCCTGGCCGGCCCGGACTCTTGCCGTCCAGCCGGGAATTGGCTTCGTTTCTCCGAGGCTGCCTGCGCGCCAGATTTGCCATAATCTCTGTTCCATAAAGCACTTACACACGCTCCTGGCCTGTCCCAAATTGGCTTTGTTTCGCACAGCCGACCTGCGGCCGAGTGTGAAGGCCGGGCTCCTGGCTTCTCCTACTTGAAACTTGACACTTCAAACTTGAAACTCCTCCTGCCATTGGCGTGAAGCGAAAAATGCCGGGTTTGGGGCGGAGCCCCAAGAAGCATCGAAGTACGCCAGAACCGGATGAGACATGAATTTGCCATTGTGACCCAGCGGGGACGAGTCGGCGACCACTTCGCCGGCGCCTTCATCACACGTCCACCAGCCGATGATTGCGGGGTCCTTCAGAGGGTTGAACGCGCCGTACGCGGCACCCCCCGAAGGTCAGGGCCAGAATCCCCGCCAAAAGGACCAGACTGCTGCACTTGTTCATAGGAGCTCTCCTTCTTAGACGATTGCCACATCGATGCCCGGACCACACGCCAGGGCATGCATCCCTCCGCACTTGTGTTCCAACAGGAAAAACCAATTTTGGCTGTGCATCCACACGACCTGAGCTGCCTACCGCAAACTTCCTCCTCCTCGGCATTCTGTGAGGGTTGTATCGGCTGAATCACCTCCTTCCTGTAGAAAACGGATCTCGATGATATGAATAGACGAAACCCGGCATGCGGCGGAAACG
>DATIKY010000182.1:0-12779 GCA_035476995.1 Sedimentisphaerales bacterium
GTCCTTTCTGCTGAGACCCGCGTGATCAACACGGCCTCCAACGCCGTCAATGACCACCCATTCTCACAGAAAGCTTCTGGGAGTGCCGCACTTTTACTCCGCCCCGCCACCCGCCGCACTTTTGCTCCGCCCTTCACACCAAAGCATCACAGGCTCAAGGATCTGTGGGTTGAGGCAAAGGGCCTCATCAGACGGCATTACGGCGAGGATACACCTCCCGAGATTGACTACATCGACCCGTGCATTGAAGAGTTCCATGAGCATGATCCCGAGTCATTTTCCTTCCGATATCCGACCGACAAGAAAGGAAATCTGAACCTTGGCGGACTGAGTCACATCAACCTTCGTAATCTGTACGAGACGATGGATCGTTTGACGTCCTTCCTCGACTGCATCGGGGGCGACCTTGGGCAGAAGCTCGAATCCATGTCAGATCACTGATCAGGCCAACATCTCAGCGATGCCGATCATTTGAACCGTGCCCGCGTCGACCACAGGCCCAGGCCGGGGTTGGAGATGTAGAAGATTTCTTCGCCGGCGACTGTGTTCGGGCCGTTCTTCAGCTTCTTCGGGTCGTACTTCGCCATCATCGTTTGCAGGTCGGCGTATTGCATGTTCACGCTTTCGATTTCCTGCTTTGTCAGCGAGCCTGGGCAGTAGGTCACTGTGAAGCGGCCTTCGGTCGAGCCGTGGATCAGGTGGGCGGCGGCGCCGAGACTGGAGCGGAGGTCTTCGTTGTCCCGGACGAGCTGCAGCACCTTGGGCGTGCCGATGTAGCCGTACTTGCGGATCATCGCGTCGATGCCTTTGTCCTCGCCGAACTCCTTGAGGCCGGGGGCCAGGACGATCAGCTCGCCGCCGTCGGCCATCGCCATGCGGGTGCGGTAGATGCTCTTATTGCCGAGCCACGTGCTCTTGAACTCCTCGGGGTCGAGGTAGACGACCACCTTTGTGAGCGGTTCGTCGAGCATCGTGAAGTTCACCTTCAACGCCAGCTCGCAGGCCTTGTGGAAGCACTCGATATCGTCGCCGATGAACAGGCCCCTGGTGACCGGGCCCGCCTGCGTCGCGCCCACCACCGTCAGGACGTGGACGAAGGGCAGGTGTTTGGCGAAGTGGTCGGAGGCGTAGTTGAGCACCTTGCGGACCGGGGTATCCGCCCGGCCCATGATCCGCTCCATGCCGTAGCAGGCGCCGAGGAAGTGGCTCTTGTTGATGCCCTCGGAGCCGCCGGTGCCGACGAAGATGTTCTTGTTGTAGCTGGCCATGCCGATGACCTCGTGCGGCACGACCTGCCCGAACGACAGGACCAGATCGTGGCCGCCTTCCGCGATCAGCTTGCTCACCTGCGCAGGCCAGGACCAGTCGAGCTTGCCCTCGCTGACTTCGCGGATGAATGAGGAGGGGACCTCGCCCAGCGTGGTGAATCCGTTGCGCCAGTCGTGGACGCGGAACAGGCTCGGCGGGACCTCGCCGAACATCTTCTTGATCTCGGGCTCGGTCATCGCGAAATGCGTCCCGAGCGCGGGCAGGACGTCGGTCAAACCCTTGCCGTAGTATTGCCAGGCGTAGCGGGTCAGTTCGCCCGCTCGCGAGTGGAGCCTCGTAATGTCCGGCGGCAGGGCCAGCACCCTGTGCCTCTTGCCCAGCTTCTCCAGGGCGGCGTACAGGCCCTGCTTGAGATCGTCGGCGTTCAGGTTGTCGTGTTCACTTCCGCGACTGTAGTACAGCATGGATCACCAATCGGCATTGAATCGTGCGAAACCGCACGGCTCTCGTTTGTAGTGACGCCGTAAGGCGTTATCTTCACAATCCCTCGCACACAGTCCAATCCGAAGATATGCCCTTACGGGCACACTACGAACGAGTCGCCCACGGCGGCTTCTCCGGCAGACGCGAGTCGAACTCTTCAATGAGCCTTCTCTCGTGCCGGCCCGCGTAGGCGCCGTTGAAAAACCTGTCCATCGCCTCGTCATGGAACCGTTCCCACGAAGCCACTTCATCGCCCGGGTCGATCGGATAGAACAGGGCGCCATTGGCCTTGGCGGCCTTCAGGTCGCCCGGGGCGTCGCCGATCATCAGGACGCGGTTTCCATTGTATCGGCCTTGGGTCGCGGATTCAAGGCATCGGGCCTTCGCGCCCATTTCCTGGCCTGCGATCACCGCTGCATACCGGGCCAATCCATACGCGTTCCATTCGCGGGCCAGCATCCGGCACGGCGCGGTCGAGACGACGATCAGGTCGGCCTTGTCGTGCATCCGCTCGATGCACTCCCGCACGAATGCAAAAGGCGGGATGCCGCCGGCGAGCCGTTCGTTGCATCCGTTGACCCGGTCGTTCCACGCCGCGGCCAGCTCCAGTTCCTTCCTGGCGGCACCTCTCGCGGCGGCGATGGCGCGTTGGAGCCCTTGGCCGCTCAGGACGTTGTCGGGGTTGTCCACCCAGGCGAAGTAGTGGGGCAACTGCGGGACGTCGAAGCCGCTGTTGACGACCAGGGGATGAATCGGCAGCAACTCGCCGAGGATTCGCCGGAGGGTCTTGTGTCGGTTCGCGCCGCGGGTCTTGCTGAACAGACCCGCGAAATCCATGCACTCGCGGGCCGCCTGCGCGACCGGCTCCAGGCCGAAGCATTCGATCATGCAAGGGCACAGGCACTCGCGATGTTTCACCGTCATCGTATCGAAGACGGTGCCGTCCGAGTCGAGGGCGACGAGGAATTCATGGCGCGAGGTGAACCGCTCCAGGGCCAACTCGGGATTCGTCTCCGTCATCGGCTCTCTTGGTGGAACTTGAATTCCGTCGTGGCTTTGGGTCCGCGCTTGTCGCTCTTGCCGCCGACCTCGCGGCGAAGCGGGATCTGCATGCCGTCGGTCTTTTCGAGCCAGTCGTACATGCGTTTTCGCAGATCCGCGACGAGCGTCCGATGCTCGGGCTTGTCGATCAGGTTGTTCCTCTCGTCCGGGTTGTTCCGGACGTCGTACAGCTCGTCGGTGTCCCATACGCCGTGATAGTGGATCAGTTTGTAGCGGTCGGTTCGGACCCCGAACGTGGTCGGCGTCTGCGGGAAGTTCGCCTCCCAGTAGTACTCGTAGAAGACCTCGCTTCGCCAGGACGTTTCCTTACCCGCCAGCAGAGGCAGGATCGAGCGGCCGTCCATGTGCTCGGGCGGCTGAGCGCCTGCGGCCTCCAGGACCGTCGGCGCGATGTCGATGTTCTGCACGAGCTGCGGGACCTTCGTGCCGGGCTTGATGAGTTCGGGACAGTACGCCAGCAGGGGGACCCGCATCGAGGGCTCGTACATGTGCCGCTTGTCGATCAGGCCGTGCTCGCCGAAGCAGAAGCCGTTGTCGCCCATATAGAAGACCAGCGTGGACTGGTCCTGGCCGATCTCTTGGAGGCAATCCATCACCCGTCCGATGCTCTCGTCGACGCTCAGGAGCGTCTCGCAGTACCGGCGGTAGAACGTGTCGAAGTCCATCTGGCCATGGTACATGTAGTCCACGCCGTGCCAACTGTTGCGCTGCTCCTTCACCCAGCGGGGCTTGCCGCGGTAGTTGGCCTCGGTGTCGGCCATGCTCGCGGGGTAGTCCAGCGGTGCGTCCTTGTACCGGTCGAGATGACGCTCGGCGGGCTCGAACATCGCGTGGACCGCCTTGTGCGAGAGGTACAGGAAGAAGGGCTTCTTGCGGTCCTGTTTCATCCAGTCCACCGCGTAGTCCGTCAGTTCGTCGGAGATGTGCTGGGTCGTCTTGACCTTCTTGCCGTCGACGTTCAACGTGCCATTGTAGTATTCGCCCTGGCCTCGGAAGCTGACCCATTTGTCGAAGCCGGGACGCGGGTCGTCGCTGTCGTGGCCCATGTGCCACTTGCCCATGAAGGCGGTCTCATAGCCGAGCTGCTGGAGGTACTCGGGGAAGAACACCAGCCCCGGCTGGATGTCGGTCTGGTTGTCTACGACGCCATGCGTGTGGGAGAACTGGCCGGTCAGGATCGACGCCCGACTGGGCGAGCACAGCGCGGTCGTGACGAAGGCGTTCCGGATTTGCGCCCCCTCGCGGGCCATGCGGTCCATGTGCGGCGTTTCGAGGAACTTCACCTTGCCCATGAAGCCCATGAAGTCGAAGCGGTGATCGTCGGCCAGGATGAAAATGACATTCCGCGGCTTGGCGCCGGGAATCTTCGCCAGCTTCTCTCGCTTCGATGCGGCGTTCGCCGTGGTCATGCCGAGCGCCAGCGACGTGACGCCGGCCGATCGCAGGAAGCTCCGACGCGTCAGACCGTTCTGTTTCATCGCGATACCTCCATCGTTGTGTTGTTGGTAGTGACGCCGTAAGGCGTTATCCTGTGTCGAAGGCGTCTCGCCCTCGAATCGCGGGCAGGATGCCCGCGACACGAAGATATGCCCTTACGGGCACATTACGAACGGGCACGTCACACGCCGGAACAGGCGGAGAAGCCGCCGTCGACCGGGATCGTGACGCCGGTGACGAATTTCGAGGCGTCGCTGAGCAGCCAGAACATCGCCCCGAGCAGCTCGTCGGGCGAACCGAACCGGCCCATCGGCGTGTGGTTCACGACCGTCTCGCCGCGAGGGGTCAGGCCGCCGGTCTTCTCGTCGGTCAGGAGGAAGCGGTTCTGCTCGGTCAGGAAGAAGCCCGGCGCGATGGCGTTGACGCGGATGTCGCGCGAGTAGTTCTGGCACATGTGGACCGCCAGCCACTGCGTGAAGTTGCTGATCGCGGCCTTGGCGGCCGAGTACGCCGGGATCTTCGTCAGCGGGCGAAACGCGTTCATGCTGGAGATGTTCAGGATGTTGCCCGCCTTCTGCTCGGCCATGAGCTTGCCGAAGACCTGGGTCGGCAGCAGGGTGCCGAGGAAGTTCAGGTCGAAGACGAAGCGGACCGCGTCGGCCGACAGGTCGAAGAACGACATCTGGGGCGAGGTGGTCGCTTCCTTCTTGTTGCCGCCGGCGCCGTTGATCAGGACGTCAACCCGTCCGAACTCCGCGACGACTCTTTCCTTTGCCTTCTCGACGGCGGCCTTGTCCAGGACGTTGCACGCGACGGGGATTGCGATCCCGCCCTGGGCCTTGATCGCGTCGGTCACCTTGGCCGCGGCGGCTTCGGACAGGTCCAGGACCGCCACCTTGGCTCCGCCGGCGGCCAGGGCTTTGGCCATCGCGCCGCACAGAATCCCGCCGCCACCGGTTATGACCACGACTTTGTCTTTGACGCTGAACATACTGTCCATCCGATGCCTTTGCCTTTCTCTCGAGACGTGCGATAGAGCATCGAGCATTCGATGCAGAAGACACTCCGAGTGGCAGGGAGGCCATGTCGTGCGTCCCATCCACGCGGAAGGTCACCAACGCTCGACAAGTATACAAAGACGGCCGGGGGTTTTCAACCCTCGGCAGATCTGCGAGGGTGCATGACCGTTCTTGCGGTTCCTCGGCGCATCCAAGACCTTGCGAAGGGGTCCCAGCGAGCCCCCGGGAGCATCCCAGCACACCCGTCCGCCAAGGCGAGTCTGTCGTCGACGGCGGGCGGTCCCCCTGAGCATACGGTTCGCCCTCTCTCTGCTGGCACCCTGAAAAGCGACAAACGCACCTCTCGAATGCGATCCGCCCGCGATGCGCGTGCGTCTGCGGTCATGCAGCCTCCGCCCAGGGGAGGCGGAGATGGAGACTTGCGGGCGGGGGCGGGGCGTGGTACGCTAATGGGCTGTTTCCGTCAAGAGTGGTTCTGTTGTGAGCTTGTGCTGCGATGAATGCTGATTCCAAGATCGTCCTGACCCCGGTTGAAGAGGTTGCCGTTGCGGCCTCTTCGTTTGACGCTCTGTATCCGCCTGCGGAGAAGATCCCCACGATCGTCGTGGAGAACTTCCCTTCGCTGGGCAAGCTGGCTGCGATGCGGTTCGTCGAGTGGGTCCAGGGCAATCCGAACGGCGTGATCTCTCTGCCCACGGGCAAGACGCCGGAACACTTCATCCGATGGGTGCAGCGGCTTCTGGCCGAGTGGGAAATCCCCGAGATCCAGCAGACGCTTCGGGAGGCCGGCGTCGATCCGTCGAAGAAACCCGAGATGAGGGGCCTGCACTTCGTCCAGATCGACGAATTCTACCCCATGGACCCGTCGCAGCACAACAGCTTCACGCACTATGTGAAGCATTTCTATATCGAGGGCTTCGGACTCGATCCGGCCAAGGCTCTGCTGATCGATCCGGGCATGATCGGCCTGCAGCCGGGCGAGACGCTTGCGGCCATGTGGCCGGGCAACCGCGTGGACCTGACGCTGCGGTACCGCCAGGCGACGAACCATCTCGAATCCCGGCAGAAGACCCTGCTCGCGCAGATCGACCAGTGGTGCATGGAGTACGAGCAGAAGGTCCGCGACCTCGGCGGCATCGGGTTCTTTCTGGGCGGCATCGGACCCGACGGGCACATCGGGTTCAATATTCGTGGTTCCGATCACTACTCGACCACGCGTCTGTGCCCGACGAACTACGAAACACAGGCGGCCGCCGCGGGGGATCTGGGCGGGATCGAGATTGCCCGCCGGAGTCTGGTGATCACGATCGGGCTCGACACGATCACGTACAACCCCGAGTGTACTGCGATCGTTTTGGCCGCCGGCCAGGCGAAGGCGGCGCTGGCGGCCCAAGCCATCCAGTCGACCAAGAACATCGAGATTCCCGCGAGCAGCCTCCAGAAGCTTGCCAACGCGCGGTTCTACATCACGCGAGGGGCCGCCACCCATCTGATCGAGCGGCAGGTCCGCGTTCTGGAGACTGCCTCGGCCGTAAGCGATGCGGACGTGGAGAAGGCCCTGATCGATCTGGCGGCCCAGTGCCGCAAGCGTTTGGTCGATCTGACGGAGGCCAACTGCCACGCGGATCGCATTGTCGCGGCGGCGCTCCGGCGGCGTCCTGAACCGGTGACTCAGTTGGCGGCCATGGTGCACGACCGGCTGGTCGAGAAGATCGAGAACGGCCTTCGCGCCTACACGGGCAAGTGCTTCCTGCACACCGAGCCGCACCACGATGATGTCATGCTCGGATACTTCGCTCAACTCGTCCGCCATTTCCGCCAGTTGAACAACGAGCACTATTTCCTGACGCTCACCAGCGGGTTCACCGCCGTGACGAACCAGTTCATGCGGGCCCAGATGGCCGGCCTGCGCGGGTTCCTCGGCACGCCCGACTTCAAGACACTGTGGGAGCAGAACTACTTCGCGCGGGGCAATCTCACCGACCGCAATCGCGACGTGTGGCAGTACCTCGACGGGGTGGCCGCCCACGACGAGGACGACAAGGCCGAGGGATGCGCGCGGCGCATGCTGCGCAACCTGGTCGAACTGCTCGATGTGGCCTCGCTCCAGGACGTCGATCGCTGCGTCGCCGAACTGCAGGAGTATTTCATCTCGGCCTACCCCGGCAAGAAAGATCCGCCTCACGTGCAGCGGCTCAAGGGGATGAGCCGCGAGTGGGAGGCCGAGTGCCTGTGGGGCTATTATGGCTGGCAGTGCCAGCATATCCGCCACCTGCGTCTGAGCTTCTACACGGGCGACATCTTCACCAAAGAGCCCACGATGGCGCAGGACGTCCCGCCCATCGTGCAGACGCTCGCACAGACCAATCCCGACGTGATCACGCTGGCGTTCGACCCGGAGGCCAGCGGGCCGGACACACACTACAAGGTGATGCAGGCCCTGTCCGAAGCGATCCGGGCGCACCTGAGGACCTCGGGCAAACGCGACGTGAAGATCTGGGGCTACCGCAACGTCTGGTTCCGCTTCGACCCGTCCGAGGCCAACCTCTTCATCCCCGTGAGTCTGGGGATGTTCTCGGTCATGCACAACGCTTTCATGGATTCCTTCATCACGCAGAAGGACGCGTCGTTCCCAAGCTACGAGCACGACGGTCCGTTCTCGCAACTGGCCCAGCGGATCCAGGTGGAGCAGTACCGCAAGATCAAGACGTGCCTGGGCCGGGAGTGGTTCTACAACCATCCCAACGCCCTGATCCGCGCGACCCGCGGGTTCGTCTTCCTGCGCGAGATGTCGCCGGCGGAGTTCTTCACCTCCTGCCGCGAGCTGCGAAGATCGGTCGAAGACCGGTGAGGATGGTTTGTCGGGGTGTGGTTAGTTCTTCTGACGCGCGACACTTCTCCCCCAGCAAAGGAAGGGGCGGACTAATCCGGAATCTGCTGCTGCGCAGCAGGAGTTTACCGCTTTGGGGCCGCCAGCAGCAGGCGTGCTGCGCACACCTTCCAGCGAGCGGCTCGCTCGCGTAACATGCTGGGGGCCCCAATGCGAGAAACTCCCCGAGCAGGCCCATTTCGGGCCTGCATTCCTCCCCTCCTTGGGCACCGTGACCGGCTCTTCGACCACACGGCACGCCCCCGCGCAACAAAGTCCTGTCATTGGTCTATTCGGGTCCTGGGGCAGCGACGTGTCTGGCAGCGGCCTTCTTCCTCCGTAAGCTGGATCGCAGGCTCTGTCAAAGCCAGAAGGTAAGGCAGGTGCTCAGGGCCGTCGAGAGGTTGCAGCATGAAGACTCAGCCAACGAATGATCGTTATATCTATCGAGTGACTTGGTCCGAAGAGGACGGTCAATATGTCGGATTGTGCGCAGAGTTCGCGAGCCTTAGCTGGCTGGCTTCCAGTCCGGAGAAGGCCCTGCGGGGAATCCGCAAGATCGTTGCGAACGTCGTAGAGGACATGGTCGCGAATGGAGAACCCCTGCCCGAGCCGCTCTCCTCGCGTCAGTACAGCGGCAAGTTCGTGGTCCGGGTGCCGCCGGAAGTCCATCGCCGGCTCGCGATCGAGGCGGCGGAAGAAGACATCAGTCTGAACCGCCTCGTTAGTGCGAAGCTATCTTCATGAGGCGGAGCACCGCGACGATGGGGAAGTGGTCCGAGGGATAGCGGTCGTCCTGGTTGTCGCGAAGGATCTCGGTTCGGAGCACCTTCGTCTCTCGCTGGGCGAGGATGTAGTCGATCTTGGCGCCGGTGGTCGTGCCCTTGAAGCCGTTGAATGTCCCGACCACCTTGGCGTCGGGGTGCAGCACGCGGAACGTGTCCACCAGGACCACAGGGTTCTTTGACGGGCCGTCGCTGTTGTCCGGCAACTCCTGCTCGCCCTTGAAGTACCGCACGACCGGGTTGTCCTCGCCGGTGTTGAAGTCGCCTGTGAGGAGGACCGGGTCCTGGCGCTTGCGGTCGCGAATCCGCTGGGCCAGCAGGACCGCGGCCCGTTCCCGCGAATACTGCGAGACGTGGTCCAGGTGCGTGTTGAAGAGGTAGAAGGCCTCGCGGGTGTCCTTGCGGAGGAACCGGCCCCAGGTGCAGATTCGCGTGCAGGCGTTGCCCCAGGTGATCGAGCCGGGAACTTCGGGCGTGTCGGAGAGCCAGAAGGTGCCCGAATCGTCGAGGTCCAGGCGGTCCTTGCGGTAGAGGATGGCGGAGTATTCGCCTTGGGTCTTGCCGTCGTCGCGGCCGCCGCCGATCTCGGCGTACTGCGGCAGGGCGGCGCGGATGTCGTCGATCTGGGACCGCAAGGCCTCCTGGAGTCCGACGAGGTCCGGATGGTGCCTGCGGATCACGTCGCAGGCCATCTCCTTGCGATTGGCCCAGTTGTTCGGGCCGTCGTTGGCGGTGCCGTAGCGGATGTTGAAGGTCATCACGACCAGGTTCGGGTCGGAGTCGGCCTGTCCGCCGGCGGCCCACGCCTGCGAACCCGCAATCAGGATGAACAGAATCGCCACGAGAAATCCGGCTCTGCCGCACACGATCGATCCGGCTGTCTTGGAATGCTTCACGATTTCCTCCTTCGATGGTTGGTTCAAGTCCTGCGAATGGCCTTCTTCAGTTCGTCCGAGAGGGATTCGTTCAGCGAGCCGGAGCGGAAGCCCTGCAAGTCCATCGCGACGAATTGGAAGCCCAGCCCTTTGAGCTTCTCGACGACCTGGGACCGAACGGGCTCGGCCGCAAGCTTGGCGATGTCCTGGGGCCGGACCTCGATCCGGGCAATCGCGTCGTGGTGACGGACGCGGAACTCGACGAAGCCCAGCGACCGCAGGAAGTCTTCCGCCTGGTCGATCTGCTTGAGCCGCTGCTCCGTCACCTCCAGGCCGTAGGGGATTCGCGACGCCAGGCACGGCGAGGCCGGCTGATCGGCCGTCGGCAGACCCGCCTGGCGGCTCAGCTCGCGGATCTCAGTCTTCGTCAATCCCGCCTCCGCCAGCGGAGAACGGACGCCATGGACCTTCAGCGCCTTGTTGCCGGGGCGGAAATCGCTCAGATCGTCGTGGTTGGTGCCGAAGACGACCTGGGCGAAGCCCCGCTGCCTGGCCACTTCCAAGAGGGCCTGGCACAGGTGAGACTTGCAGTGGAAGCACCGGTCGGCGTTGTTGGCCTTGAAGTGCGGATCGTCCAGCTCGCTCGATTGTATGACCATCAACTCGGCGCCGATCTGCTGGGCGGTTCTGCGGGCTTTCTCGCACATGTTGCCGGGCTCGGACGGACCCAGGCTGATGCAGGCCAGGACGTTCTGCGACCCGAGCGCATCGACCGCAGCCTTGAGCAGATAGCTGCTGTCGACGCCGCCGGAATAGGCGACCACCACCCGACCCAGGTCTCTGAGGATCGTTTCAAGGGCCTCATGTTTCTCTTTCAGGTTCATACCGCTCTTACGCCCCAACCTCCGCGATTGCTCGATTCAAAAGCTCCTCGACCCCGAGTTTCTTGGCCCAGGCGGCAAGATAGCCGTGGTCCAAAGCCTTTCCCTGTACGCCCAGCACACCCAGGACATCGCCCCACTGGCGTTCGGAGGTGCCGCCCGTCTGACGGAACCAATCGAGTTTCAGAAGGATGATGTCTTCCGGCGAGACGATGCGGAGATCACTGAGCCCGGTTTTCGTCAGTTTCACTCTCCTGCTGCGAGCCAAGAGTAACCGCTCGAATTCGCCAGGACCCTGGACAAAGATATCGATCTTGAACGATGTTTCGAAATGAATCACATTGAAACTGCAGTGGGCAGCGAGAGCGTGCCGCATTGCCTGTTCGCTGACGTAGAACTCGGCTTTGATCCCGTCGAAGAACTCGTTGGCGACAGAAGAGAACCCCTGAACCGCAATATCCGCATCTTCCGTGAAACGCATGGCCCCGTAGGCGGAGCTAGCTACTGAGCCTCCGATGGCGTAGGGGATGTGTAGTGCGTCTAGAACGCTGATGAGCCGTTGCACCACATCGATGTGATGCATACTATCCACGCGGTTGGTCTCCATAGACTCGCTCGAAGAGTTCCGGACCGAGGTGCTGCCGCGCCCACAATCGCTGCAAATCCTGCTCAGTTGCTTCCGGATGCCGCATACGCAGCCCCGCAATCGCCAGGATGTGTCCCGTATCGCACATGTCGAAAGTCAACTCGATCTTCCGACCGACCGGCACTCTACGAGTGATCTCATAGTGGATACGCTGCACCTCGGGCGGTGTATCGATCTTTGCGTATTTCACCTGTAGTTCTGCCATGCTTCCAGCATACCCGAAAACGGTTCGATTGGGTAGTCCGAATCGTCCAGGGCGACGTGTGGTCCTTGCGGGAGACTGTGGTCTGCTTATGTCGCGGCTTCCCCGAAGGCTCGATTCAGAAGCCCGCTCAGATCGAGTCGTCTGGCCCAGGTTTCCAGGTACTCCGGATCCAGGGCCTCGCCCCGGACGAGCAGGACGCCCTGGATGTCGTCCCACTGCTGTTTTCGGTTGGCGTCGGGTTCGTTCAGTTGGCGGAGTCTCAGCAGGATCATGTCCTCCGGCGAGACGAAGCACAGGTCGCCCTCGTCGGAGTCGCCCTGAGGTTGTACAAACGAAGCCAATCGGTCGTCTCCAGGCTCTCTCGCCCCCCAAATTGGCTTCGTTTCGCACGCGGACACCCGGCGGCGGTCCTTTGCAGCCCCATTCCCCATGGGCCCCTCGATCCGTCGGGCAGAATCGGCTTCGTTTCGCAAGGTCCGGCCCATTTGGCACTCCCTCGAATCTGGTTGTCCTGCGCGAATTCCGGATCGGCCGCGAGTGCCTGCAAAAGAAAGATGTGGTTCTCACACGGAGTCACAAAGCCACGAAGTTGGGGAGGCGTTTGTTTTCCCGTTCCTCTTTGTGCCTTTGTGTCTCTGTGTGAGCCCATTCTTTGGCCGTGCCGGGGTCTCGTCGTCTCTGCGGCGGAATCACACCGGTCGGCGGAATCCCGCGACCTGCGCGAACCGCCACGGCGTACGCATCGTCATGCCTCTGTTATAGACGCCTCTCGCACCCTGTATGTTACGCAAAAACCAAAATCGAGAAGGGAGTATTTGCCTCCCTGACGACGGTGCGAACTTCCCTGGGCTGGCACGTCATCGGCTTTCGACCAGGTCCCGAGATGCGTTTTTCGCTCTTGAGGCTTCCAGCAGGAATGCTCCGTCGCCAGGACAGATCCCCGGCGGGCCCGACACGCCCGGTGCGGGCGTGTGAGGGAGATTTGACGCCTCGGCCAGCAGCATGTAGGGTGTGCCGTGCACACCACTTGCCTATTTCCGCACCAGCAGTTCCGCGTTGTCCACCCACATGACGAAGAACGGCCGCTCGGCTCCGCGTTTCTGCATGTAGTGCTCCATTACTCATCCATTGATGGATAGAGACGTTTCAGCTTTGTCCTGGCGTCTGCCGTGGTGAACTGCCAGTTCACTTTCACCTCGGCCCCGTCACGGCTCTTCTCCCATGCGGCGGTTTCCTCACGCAGTTTCT
>DATIKY010000183.1:0-19571 GCA_035476995.1 Sedimentisphaerales bacterium
TGACGTTAACGCAACAGCGCAACGCCAAGGCCGCCCGCAGCCATCGTCGTCGAACCATCGCTCGTTTACACGCCATCGGCATCAAACTCAAAGACACAATCAAATGTCACTGGAGACTTCCATAGCGTTGTAGTACTAGGAGCCGCCGATTAAGTGCATCGTTCCATGATAATTGCCTGTGGATATGACTGCCTCGTGACGGATCGCTGTGTGGAGGGTGCCCCGTTGCTGCCCGACCGATCTGGTTGGTGATCGGTGTGCCTGGGGCATGTCCTGTTTGGAGTTCCGCGTCTACGTGGTCTTATGCGGATTCCGGGTAGTGGATCAGTTTGAGATGACCCAAGTTGCCACATCGTTGGCAATGTGCCGGTGACCGTTCAGCAGCGTGAGACAAAATCTAAGATTCGATGATCTCGCTGATTGAAAATGACGAAATAACCTTTATACTCCCACTTGTCGCGTGTCCTCACGGGCATCGTTTGACAAAGCGCAATAGACGAGTGGGAAGGAGAATGGACTATGGAACGATGGTTGAATTGCGAGATATCTCCCGGTCAATTCACGGGGGAATATGCTGTTAAGGCGTTCATGTTCGACAATACCGCATTCTCACTGTTTGCTCCAAAGGAATCCCTGAAATATGACAAGGAACCTTCATTTGATAGGGCTGTGCAGGGGCAGATAAAGATCGTAGTGGTAGGGCGAAGCGAAGACCTCTGCCTCGTCAATTTGCCACGCCCAACATTTGAGAATGGGCGATCAGTTACAGTTAAGGCGGAGCAGATTCGGTAGGCCAAGATGATCCTATCCAATGATGAGATACACAAGGCGATTGATGCTGGCCGATTGATTATCGACCCTGAGCCGATGCCGCGAATAAAGGCGGTTGGCGTCAAATATTGCCCATATGATGCTCATACAGTGGATTTGCGACTTGGGCCAGAGATCACCATACCGAAATCAGGCGCATTCTCCTATGATTTCATGAACACAGGGGATATCGCCTCCTGCATAGCACGAAACTGCGAGAAAGAACAGTTGTCAACAAATAGGCCGTATTATCTACGAAAAGGCAACTTCATACTTGCCAAAACGCTGGAGCGTGTCGCGTTCCCGGTAGATAAAGGGCCTCCGTACTTAGCAGGTCGAATTGAAGGCAAGAGTAGTCGTGCAAGGTGTGGACTACTTGTCCATTTCACAGCCCCAACTGTGCATCCAGAGTGGGATGGTCCACTGACGCTTGAGATGATAAACCTATGCGAGACACCGTTTCTTCTGTTCGCTGGCATGCCGATCGCGCAACTCATAATCGAGCAAGTTGATGGGGTTGTGCATTCGAATGTAAGCCAATTCCAGGGACAGAATACTCCTGAAGGTCTAAAGGCTTAGGGTTGTTCTGCTGCCTCGTGTTTGACCCCTCCGTATAAGACCGCCTGAAAACGGACCTCTGGACCGTGTCCTCGACTCGTACCCACTCAGCCGATTAGAGTAACTGGCGGTCCACAGAGTACGCATGTCACGCGGGTTCTTGAGCTCGGGATAGTGCGGCGTCCTTGTCGCGGACCGTCTGCTCCTGCTTTTTCTTGAACTGGTGGAGCTTCTCCCGCAGCGCGGCGTCCGCGAGGGCCAGGATCTGCACCGCCAGCACCGCGGCGTTCTTGGCGCCGGCTTTGCCGATGGCGACCGTGGCGACCGGGACGCCGGGCGGCATCTGCACCGTGCTCAGCAGAGAGTCGAGACCGGCCGGACCGCCCTCGGCGGCCAAGGGCACCCCGATCACCGGCAGCGTTGTCCAGGCCGCCATGGCGCCCGCCAGATGGGCGGCCATGCCCGCCGCGGCGATGATCACCTGGATCCCGCGGGACTCTGCGTTTTGTGCGAATTCCGCCGCCGCCTGCGGCGTCCGGTGCGCCGAAAGGATACGCACCGTCGCCTGGATTCCGAACTCTCGGAGTTGATCGACGCAGCTCTGCATCACGCCCAGATCGCTGTCGGACCCCATCACGACCGCGACTTCTGCAATATTTTTCGATGGCATTGTCTTCTCACCTTCAGCGAATTAGAATGCTTTCCAAGGCCCCGCGCGACCTTCGCGTCGGGCGCCTTTGACGACCGTAGTCGGATGATAACCGCCGGCGGCTCTGGACGCAAGGAGCGCGACATGCAGATTCGAAAACCGGTTGTTGCTGGTCGGTTTTATCCGGGGGATGCCGCCGAGTGCTTGGCCCAGATCCGCGAATGCCTGGCTTCGCATGCGGTGCCTGATTCCCTGCCCGATCCCCTCGTGGCCGGAATCGTCCCGCACGCGGGCTGGATGTTCAGCGGCCCGCTGGCTGCAATGGTCTTCGCGGCCGTCCGTCGCCGGCGGCCTTCGATCCGCACGGCCGTGATCCTCGGCGCCGCCCATGAGTATTTCGGACCCAAACCCGCTCTGGACACCTGCGACGCCTGGGAGACCCCTCTGGGCGCCGTGCAGATCGACGACTCCCTGCGACAGGCGTTGCTCGACCGCGGGGTCGCCCTCGCCAACGCATCGCCTCATCGTCACGAGCACAGCCTTGAGGTGCAGGTTCCGTTCGTCCAGCACCTGTTTCCCGGAGCCCGCATCCTGCCGGTCATCGTGCCGCCGGCGGAGTCGGCCCTCGCGCTGGGCGACGCCCTGGCCGAACTCCCCGCCCAGACGCTGGCCGGGATCGTCTGCATCGGCTCGACCGATCTGACGCACTACGGCCCGCGCTATGGTTTCACCCCGATGGGGATCGGCGCCGAGGCCCTGGGCTGGGCCAGCAGCGTCAACGACCGGCAATTCATCGATTTGGCTCTGGCGCTCGATTCCCAGCGGCTGCTCGCCAATGCGATTGAATGCGGCAATGCCTGCGGCCCCGGCGCCGCGGCGGCGGTCGTTCGGTTCGCTCAAAGGCGCGGCTCGCCCAAAGGGCTTCTTCTGGCGCATACCAACAGCAACGAGATCCTGCTCCGCCAGATGGCCTCCGCCGGCCGGGACAGCGTGGGCTACGCAGCCATCGTGTTCTGAAGAAGTCCTGTGCTCGCGACCAAGTCGCGTCCCCGATCGCCGCTTTTGAGACACTCTCGCGGCTGTCGATTCGGACGCCGGCCCGCGTGTCGGCGGGCGGGAGATTTCGTTTGACAACCGCCCAACAATCCGCTATAGGAAAAGTTCTAAGGCCCTGTTGTGAGCGGGGTTGTGTCGAGAGAGGTTTGGTTGGAGAGCTGACATGGAATACAAGATTCAGTTACGTGAGAACGACATGCCCCGGCAATGGTACAATCTGGCGGCGGATCTCCCGACGCCTCCTCTCCCGCCGCTGGGGCCGGACGGCAAGCCGATATCGCCTGAGATGCTCGCGCCGGTGTTCCCGATGAACATCATCGAGCAGGAAGTCAGCACGCAGCGGTGGATCGACATCCCCGAGGAAGTGCTGAACATCCTGTATCAGTGGCGTCCCGCTCCCCTGCGACGGGCCGTGCGTCTGGAGAGACTGCTCAAGACTCCCGCTCGCATCTACTACAAGGACGAGAGCGTCAGTCCCGCGGGCAGTCACAAGCCCAACACCGCGGTGGCCCAGGCGTACTACAACAAGGTCGCCGGCATCAAGCGACTGACCACCGAGACCGGCGCCGGCCAGTGGGGCAGCGCCCTGTCGTTCGCCTGCGCCCTGTTCGGTCTGGAGTGCAAAGTGTACATGGTGCGGATCAGCTTCGATCAGAAGCCGTTCCGCAAGCTGATGATGCAGGTCTGGGGCGCTCAATGCGTCGCCAGTCCGAGCACGGAGACCCACGCCGGCCGCAAGATCCTGGCCGAGACGCCCGACACGCCGGGCAGTCTGGGCATCGCCATCAGCGAGGCCGTCGAAGCCGCGGTCACCGACCCGACGGGACAGACCCGCTACTCCCTGGGCAGCGTGCTCAACCACGTGCTGCTCCATCAGACGATCATCGGCCTGGAGGCCAAGAAGCAGCTGCGGATGGCCGGCGAGAAGCTCCCCGACGTCGTCATCGGCTGCGCCGGCGGCGGCAGCAACTTCGCCGGACTGGCCTTCCCGTTCACGACCGACAAGATCAACGGCGCCAAGATCGACATCATCCCGGTCGAGCCGACGGCCTGCCCGAAAATGACGCGCGGCCCGTTTGTGTACGACCACGGCGACACTGCCTGCATGACGCCGCTGCTGGCCATGCACTCGCTGGGACACGCGTTCGTCCCGGCCCCCATCCACGCCGGCGGCCTCCGCTACCACGGCATGGCGCCGCTGGTGTGCCAGGCCATCGTGGAAGGGCTGTTCACGCCGCGGTCCTATCAGCAGAGCAAGTGCTACGAGGCTGCGATGACGTGGGCGCGGACCGAAGGCATGATTTGCGCTCCGGAGACCAGCCACGCGGTCGCGGCGACGATCGACGAGGCGATCAAGGCCCGCGAGGAAGGCAAAGAGAAGGTCATTCTCTTCAACTACAGCGGGCACGGCCTGATGGACCTGGCGGGTTACGACAAGTACATGTCGGGCAAGCTCAGCGACTACGAACTGCCCGAAGAGGTTCTGCAACAGTGCACGAAGGATCTTGAAAAGATGCCGAAGGCTCCGATCAGAAAAAGCGGTCGCTGGTGAGACCGGCAGTCCGCTTCCCGCGCGGCTGCAGGGAGATGCGGCCGGGTGATTGACAGGCAAGGGTAAGGAGACAGGACATGAAGCGTGTGGTTTTCGGGATTGCCCGCGCCCTTCGTCGCGGCGCACCGCTGCTGTTGGTGTTGGTGACGGCCGCGACCGCTACGGGACAAATGTGGGAGGGCGACATCCTGCAGGAGGAGAGCGGCAGCCTTCGCGCGACGGTCGGCGTCACGTGGGACAGCAAGTATATCTGGCGCGGTTTCGATCTGTTCGACGACGAGAGCGTCACGCACATGATGGTGGATCTGAACCTCTGGGACACCGGGTTCGGCGCCGGCGTGGTCGGGCATCGCGCCAACGCCGGCGGCTTCGAGGATCGCGAACGGTGGGACGGGACCGTCTATTACCAGGGATCCCTGGGCGAAGGGCAGGTCCTGGCGACCAATTTCAGAATCGGCTACGTCTATTACTTCTATCCCGAGCTCAACAGCGGCGAATCGCTCGACATGCACGAAGGGCAGTTGGTTCTGGCTTGGCCGAACGTGTTGCCGATCCCGGGGCTTCAGCCCAGTTACGCGCTGATCGCGATCGGGCAGGCGGACACTCCCTCGATCATCGCCGACGGCGGGTCGGGCCTGCTGCACATCGGCATGCTCGATTACAGTTTCGCGACGCCGGGCTTCCTGCCCTGGACCGAGGAGCAGATCTTCATCCTGCACGCAGAGCTGGTCTACAACGACGACGTCACCATCACGCCCGTCCGGCCGCGCAATGACTGGGCCGTCGTGTATGCGGATCCCCCCCACGCCTTCACCAACGCGGTCTTCGGCGCCTCCACGGACTTTCCCCTCGACCCGGACGGCAATCTCGTGCTCACGCCGTCCGTGTACTACCAGATCACGCTGGACAACGCGATCAACGAGGACGACAGCGAGTTCTGGGTGAGCGTCGGGCTCAAGTACACCTTCTGAGTCTTCCGATCTGTCGCGGATTCCGGGCCGGCCCTCGAAAGCCGGCCCGTTTGGTTGACGCCTTGCGGATTCCCGCGTATGTTGGATCGCATGGTCCACGACTCCGACGGCGCTCTGGGCTCCGGCGCCGCAGGCTGGGTCGTCATCGATTTCGGCGATCCCGAGCATCCGCACGCGGTGTTCGAGGACTGCGCGCTTGTGCACAAGGACAACGCGGTGGCGATCTCTTATGCGGCCCATTGCACCCGGGCGAAGTTCGCGAACTGCCGCATGATCGTGCTCAACTTCACGCAGCCCGAGATGGGCGGCAAGTCGACCGGCATCATGTGTACCCAGGGACACTCGCCCACCGGCAAGCTGCACGTCGATCTGGAGGACTGCATCCTGGCGGGCTACAGCGTCTTCACGTCGGGCGAGGAGGGCAAGGCGGTCACGTATACGACCCAGGGCAGGACGCAGGCCTACGTGCAGTTCAAGCAGGACGTGCCCCAAGGCTTCGAGCGGCTGGGGCTCTGGCCTGCGGATCTGTTCGCGCAGATGGCCCCGCCGGCGACGGCGAACGATCACCCAAAAACCGGATCGTAACTCCATGCTTCACAAGCAGTTGTGGGAATCGCATTCCCTGCTGGGTTGTTGCCTCTGCATTAAGATGACCTTGCCAAGACCGCCGGGATTCGCTATAGTGATTGGTTTGGTGCCATCGGAAACCCTCTCGATCCCTTGGAATGCTGTCAATGGCAGAACTGGCTACCGGACCAACGAAATGCAGGCGTCGTGCGTCGTTCGTGAAGCGTGAAGCGGATTCTCGCTCGGCGGATCGTCGTGCGCGCGCCGGTACGGTTGCGAGCGACGAGCGACGGGCGACGAGCGACGAAGCCGGGCTGTACGTCCATGTGCCCGTGTGCCGGAGCAAGTGTCGATATTGCGGGTTCTATTCTGTGCCGGCCGGTGGCGTCAACGCGGGCCGGCTTGTCGACGGCCTGCTTCGGGAGTTGGACCGGTGCGAAGGGATCGAATTCCGCACCGCCTACATCGGCGGGGGCAGCCCGAGCGCGCTGCCTGCGAGCGAGTTGCTTCGATTGGTCCGGCGGGTGCGCGAACGCTGCCCGCATGGGACGGAGTTCACCGTCGAGTGCAACCCGGGGCAGGTCGATGCGGATCTGCTCGCGCAGTTGCGAGAGGCGGGGGGCAATCGACTCTCGTTCGGGGCTCAGTCGTTGGTCGCGCGGGAACTGGAGTTGCTGGGCCGGGGGCATTCGGTCGAGCAGATCGAGGCCGCGGTTCTCGCGGCCCGCCAGGCGGGCTTCGAGAACGTCGGATTGGACCTGATCTTCGCGATCCCGGGCTCGACGCTCGCGGATTGGCAGGCGAGCCTGGAGGCGGCGGTCGCGCTGAACATCGAGCACGTGTCGGCGTATAGTCTGAGTTTCGAGTCGGGCACGGTGTTCGAGACCTGGCGGAGGGCCGGCCGGCTCACGGCGGTGGATGAGGAACTCGACCGGGCGATGTACGAGTGGACCATTGGTCGTCTGGATCGGGCGGGGCTCGGGCAATACGAAATCTCCAATTTCGCCAGACCGGGCTTCGAGTGCAGGCACAATCTCGGGTATTGGGCCAACCGGCCGTATGTGGGAATCGGCCCGGCGGCGGCTTCGTACCTGACGGCCGGGGCCGGCGGCTGGCGAATCACGAACGACGCGGATATCGAGCGATACCTTGTGGCTGTGGAGGACGGGCGGGCCGCGCCGGCGGAAACGCAGGCGGTGAGCCCGGACGACGCGGTCTGCGAGACCGCGGTGCTGAACCTGCGGCGGCGGGACGGGATCGACCTGGCGGAGTTTCAGCAGCGGACCGGACGCGACGCGATGCGGATCTTCGCCGAGCCGATCGGGCGGTACCGCGAGATGGGCCTGATCGAGGTTACGGACCGGGCGGTCCGGCTCACCGGGCGGGCGCTGCCCATTGCGGATACGATTCTTTGCGATTTTGCGGCTCTGGAATAACAGGACCTATGAACACACAGAACATTCGGAATTTCTCAATCGTCGCACACATCGACCACGGCAAGAGCACGCTCGCCGACCGCATGCTGGAACTGACCGGCACGATCACCTCGCGGCAGGCCAAGGACCAGATTCTCGACAGCATGGACATCGAGCGGGAGCGCGGCATCACGATCAAGGCCTCCGCGGTCACCATGGAGTACGAGCATGAAGGCCAGACGTACATGCTCAACCTGATCGACACGCCGGGCCATGTGGACTTCGGATACGAGGTCAGCCGGGCGCTGGCGGCCTGCGAGGGCGCGCTGCTGGTGGTGGATGCGACCCAGGGAATCCAGGCGCAGACCCTGGCCAACGCGTACCTGGCCACCGAGGCCGGCGCGGAGATTCTGGGCGTGATCAACAAGGTCGATCTGCCTGCGGCCCAGCCGGACCTGGTCGCGGAAGAAATCGAGCACGTCCTGGGCATCCGAAAGAACGAATGTTTCCACATCAGCGCCAAGAGCGGCATCGGCGTCAAGGACCTGCTCGACGCGGTCTGCATGCTCCTGCCGCCGCCGGTCGACCGCAGCGACGAACCCGCCCGCGCCCTGATCTTCGACAGCCAGTACGACGACTATCGCGGCGTCATCTGCTACGTCCGCGTCTTCTCGGGCATGATCAGGACCCGCCAGCGAATCCGCCTCATGGGCACGGGCTATACCTACCAGGTCACCGAACTCGGCAAGTTCCGGCCGGACATGAAGCCCGTCGACTCGCTCGGCACCGGCGAGGTCGGTTACGTCATCGCCAACATCCGCGACCTGGCCAACGTCCGCATCGGCGACACGATCACCGACGATGTCCATCCCGCGCCGGACGCCCTCCAGGGTTACAAGCCGCCCATGCAGATGGTCTTCTCCGACTTCTATCCCGGCAACAACACCGAGTACCCGCGCCTCCGCGCCGCGTTCGACAAGCTGGCCCTCAACGACGCCAGCTTCACGTTCGTCCCGCAGAATTCGCAGGCGTTGGGGTTCGGCTTCCGCTGCGGGTTCCTGGGCCTTCTGCACATGGAGATCATCCAGGAGCGGCTCGAACGCGAGAACGACATCGACGTCGTTCAGACCGCGCCGACCGTCAGCTACGAGATCCTTCTCCGCGATGGGACGGTCAAGAGGATCGACGCCCCCAGCGAGCTGCCCGACCGCACGATGATCGAGGAGATCCGCGAGCCCTTCGTGAAGCTCGAAATCATCACGACCAACGACACGATCGGCGGCATTATGAAGCTGGCGGAGGCCCGTCGGTGCAAGCTGCTCAAGACCGACTACCTGAGCCCGACACGCGTCATGATGGAGTACAAGGCCCCGCTGGCGGAGATCGTCTACGACTTCTACGACCTGATCAAGGGCATCAGCCACGGTTACGCGACGATGGATTACGAATTCACCGCTTTCGAGGCGGAGGACCTGGTCAAGATCGACATTCTCGTCAACGGCCAGGCGGTCGAGGCGCTCTCGCTGATCGTGCACCGAAGCAACGCCGAGCCGCGGGGCCGCAAGCTGATCATCAAGCTGCGAAAGTCGATTCCCCGCCACCAGTTCGAGATCCCGCTGCAGGTCGCCATCGGCGGCAAGATCATCGCCCGCGAGACGATCAAGGCCTACCGCAAGGACGTGACCGCCAAGCTCTACGGCGGCGACGTCACGCGAAAGATGAAGGTCTTGAAGAAACAGAAAGAGGGCAAGAAGCGCATGAAGAGCGTCGGGAGCGTGCAGATCCCGCAGGAGGCCTTCATGAGCATCCTGGACACGGGTGAATGACGATGCCTGCGATTGCGTAAGAGATCATCGGCGGTCTTCGGCCGAGCCTGCTTCGCAGACAGCCAGGTTCTCTGCGATCCGCTCCTGCATCGCGAGGTATCGGGCCTTGTCGGCGGGCGGCAGAGAGTCGATTGCGTTGCGATGGGCCTCCAGGGTTCGTCGGGCCTTGCGGTAATGCTCTCTGGCGGCATCGACCGCTCTGTGGTTGCGACATCCCTGGGCGATGGAGAGGAGCCAATCCGCCTGTTGGACTTCGCACGTTGCATCGCGGCCCAGAATGCCCAGGACGCTGTCGTGCGGCGCTTCGCACTCGCGGATCGCCGCCGGGAGAATCTCGTCGCGGTACTTCGACGGGGAAAGGGAGTTGCCCAGGAGCAACCCTGGGTTTGCCTCCAATGCCTGGAACGCCTCGACCCGCGCGGCTGCGTATTCGAGGGCCAGGCGATAGCGATTCAGGGCCAAGTCCATCCTGCCCACGTAGCGGTACAGGTCCGCGATCTCTACCGGCATTCTCACGTGCAGATCGAATTCCTGGGCTGTGGCTTCGGGATCGTCGCCTCGGGGTCGGCTGCCCGCGGACAGGGCTTCGATTTCCCGGTACTTCTCGAATGCCTTCGCCGCCTCCGACAGGTTCTCCGAGAAACGGTAGCCGAGCATTCTCTCGTACCAGGCGGCCCGTTGGACCCAGGGGGCCGCGGACGTGTCGGCGTAGTCCTTCTCGAACTGCGTCAGAAATCGCTCCAGGCCCTCGGTGTCCATCTGATGCCAGTGCGCGCGGGCCTTGATCAAGAGGATGCTGAGCTCTCTGCCGGGCTCTCGCTCCACGTTGTCCCTGACCTCATCCTCCACGACGGCAATGGCCGCCAGGGCTTCGTCGCAGCGTCCTTCCAGGAGACACTGTCGGGCCCGGCCGCATGCGGCCTCGAAATCCGTTACGCCCGCCTCCACCGTCTCCACGCAGACCGGCGACCGACTCGATACGATCAGAAAGCCCCCCGCCAATACCAACACGCACGCCATTTTCATCACCATCCCCGACTCCCTTCCATTCCGTGACAAGACTCCATTCGTCGACGCAGGGCGTCAACTCACGGCACCATTAGACACCCTGCGTCGCTTGCTGTCCAACCGAAAAACCGAATCGCCGCTTGCCGTCGACTGGGACGACCCGTTGTCGGACGGAATCCCCACCCGCGTCAGGCTGGGATGCGCCTGTTTGGACGAACAGGCAAGTCGAGCAATTCCAGAGAGTTACGATGGAGAGGCCCGTGTCTTTACCAAAACAATCCGTTCGGAACTTGACACTTCAGATCGGGATCAGCATAATACAGAGATTTTGAGCCTCCGCCGTACCTTGTGGCTGCCACACGGCTTACGGTGCGTGTGGGTTCACCTTCCTCGAACGTAGCTGAGGCTCCGGGCATCAATCGAGACATGGATTCGGGATGGCCTTTCACGCCGGACCACCCCCAGAAGGAGGCAGAGAAACATGAACGCCGACCCCAAGCATGTCGTTACGAACCCCTGGCATTTGACTATCGTGGTTTGCATCTGTTTGATGAGTGCGGCGTCCCTTCAGGCCCAAGCCCAGCCGGACTTGATCGTTGCCGACGTGTACGACACGGTCTCCGAGTCGAACGAAAAGAACAACAGCCGTACGGAGACGTGGATCTGCGACGTGACGCCTCCCCAGATCATCCAGGGTCCGCAGGCCACGGACATCACAGAGACCTCCGCGTCGATCGTATGAACCACGAATGAAGCCAGCGACGGCGTCGTCAGATACGGCACAGCTCCATCCGTCTACAAGTTCACCCGATCCCACCAGAACCCGTCGACTGCCCACAAGGTCGTTCTGGACGGATTGACACAGGACAGCAAATACTACTACCGGGTCGAGTCCACCGATGCCTATGGCAACACCGTCCAGAGCCAGGAACACACGTTCCGTACCTCGGCTGCGCAAGTCGACCGACGTGATTGAGGAGACCAACGAGCAGAACAACGGCCGTACGGAGCTCTGGTCGTGCGAGGTGGAGATCCTGAAGATCACCTCAGGCCCGAGCGCCGCGGACATCACGCCGACCGGTGCCGGCATTCTCTGGACGACGAACCAGCCCAGCGACAGCAAAGTCCAATACGGGACCGCGCCCGGCGTATACACGAAGGAGCTGTCCGATCCCACATCGACGACAGATCACAAGGTCAGGCTGGAGAGTCTCTCGCCGGGCACCCGACACTATTTCGTCGTGCGGTCCAGGAACCAGTCCGGCGAGGCGGTCAGCGACGAGAAGAGCTTCGTGACGCAGGATCAGCAGTCACAGGCCCCCGACCTGGTTGTGGACGCCATCTGGAAGGATGGCAACCAGATCTGCGCCAGGATCAAGAACAGCGGCGCCGGCCCGGCCGCGGCCGACCACCGCGCCGGCGGGCACCGAAATCCCCATCCGGGTCCGCGCGTACCGGTGGGATGTGATCATTCACGACGCCGCGGGCATCGAGCATCTGCCGAGCGTGCCGGACGTCATGCTCGAATTCACGGAATGGCCCCTCGAAGAGGTCCGTTTCTATGTCAACGGCGCCGACATCGGAACGGTGCCCTCGCAGAGCGACCATCTCTACGACCTCGTCTGGGACGCGGAAAGCATGCCTGTGGGAACGCACGTCATCCGGGCCGACGCCGTGGCGAACGGTCAGTGCATTCAGACGATCACGCAGAATGTCCGGATCCAGCGGGGAGCGCCGGAGATCGTCGCGACCCGCCAGGTCTGGCGCGAAGAGAACGCCTTCAAGATCCGCCTGAACATCCGCAACACGGGAACCGTCGGCTTCCGATGCGATTTCGTCCGGGACAACGTCGACGGGCTCCAGCCGATCCACGACGGTGCGGAGAACTACTCGGTCTCCACCACGCCCTCTGCGGACGGGCGGGAGTGCAGCGTGTCCCTGGATGTGTTCAGTCCCGGGTCGAGCCTCTACGAGATCCAAGCCGGACGTACGCTTCGTCTGGAATACTATGCGATCCCCATCCAGTTCCCCGGCCCGGGCTCCCCGAAGTACGAGATCGGGGAAGACCCGGTGGTCGTCTCGGATACCTGGGGCCTTCACGCCTGGTCGATCCCCTGTCGGTGCGTCCGCACGGAGGACGGCCACCTGCTCGACGAGGAGATCGACTGGGCGATCGAAGGGTCGGACTACCAGCTTGTCACCAATCCGAGCCTGTGCGCCAGCGAGTTCGGCGGCGCGGCGGATCTGCTGTCGGAGATCGCCCGGCTGGCCTATCACCGCAAGGGCATCCTCGGCTACCCGTCGGGCATCGGCTCCGACGATCCCGCCTGGGTGCGCGACTGCATTCGGATGTGGGGCGCTTCGATGAAAGGCAGCGACCATGCGGCCGGCGGTTACCTCTCGAACGGGTATCTCCTGCTGGTCGGCGAGACGGAGATCCTGCCCTCCTGGGACCTCAGCGTCTCGACCATCCGCTGGAGCGACGGTCACCGGTCCAACCGAGTCCAGTATTCGGACCTCCCCTATGGCGACATGGCGTCGTCCGACAATGTCCCGGAGTTGAACGTGGGACGGATCATCGGCGACAGCGCCGGCGCGTTGATGCAGGCCATGCAGGCCAGCATCGCCTCGAGTTTCGATCGCTCCTACGGCGTCGCCACCAGCGGCGTCGAGGGGGACTGGGAGCTTCTACAGGCAGTACACGCTCGACATCGAGACGCTCGATTCCGGTGTTCACATCACGACTCTGCTCACCGATAACCCGACCTATGCGACGGGCGAGCCGGTGACGGTCAAAGTGGGTCTCCGTGCCGAAGGGGCGCCCCAGGACGCTTTCGTGGACACCGTCGTCCGCCAATATGGCTCGGACGAGTTGATTGCCGGCCTGTTGCTGGACAGCCTCAGCGGTCTCAAGGGCACGGCCTCCTATTCCGCCACCTGGGACAGCATTGCCGCGCCCCCCGGATTGTACTATGTCGAAACCAAGATCGTGGATACCGCCGGTCAGGTTCTCACCCGCGAGACATCCTTGTTCCGACTGTTGTCGCGGCGATAGACGCCGATTCGCTTGGCGCGGCCTTCGGCCGCAACCCAGGTGCTCATAGCCGACTCCGTGGCTCTGTGGTGAATTGAGGTCTTTCCTTTCGCCGGGGCGGGGGTATACTGGTGTCGGACAACCCACATGCCTTCGTTTTCAGGAGTGCTGGAAGATGACGATTCTGCTGATTTTGCTGGGCGCCGGTGTCTTGCTGCTCCTGGGCGGCGTCGCCTACGCGCCGTGGATCGCGAGGATGATGGGCGAGCAGAAGGACAGGACCACGCCGGCCGTGACGGTCAACGACGGACGCGACTACGTGCCGACCAAGACCGCGGTCGTCTTCGCGCATCACTTCGCGTCCATCGCGGGGGCCGGACCGATCATCGGACCGGTGATGGCCATCCTTTATGGATGGGGCCCTGCTCTGCTATGGATCGTGCTGGGCGGCGTGTTCCTGGGCGCGGTGCACGATTTCGTTTCGACCTACGTCACGATGCGCGAGGGCGGCAGGAACCTGACGGTCGTCGCCCGGCGGTACATCGGGCCGGCGGCGTTCGTCATGATGCTGGTGATGCTGGTGGCGATCCTGGTTCTGGTCTGCGCCGCCTTTCTGGACCTGTCGGCGACCGCGCTGACGTCGAACGTGGCGCTGTCCGATCTGAACCTGGCGTCGGGCCAGACGCTCTTTCGCGAGCGGATGCAGCTCGATCCGCGGACGGGCCGGGAAGAGCCGTACGCGATGATCGGCGGGATCGCGTCGATGTCGGTGATCGTGATCACGGTCTTTTCGCCCCTGATGGGGTTCCTGTATGTGAAGAAGAAGTGGCCGGTGTGGATCTGCTCGATCCTGGCGATGGGGATCTGCGCGATCTCGATTTTCGTCGGGCTCAAGTGGCCGGTCTCCGTGACGCCGATGATGTGGAAGCTGATGATCAGCGGCTACGTCCTGCTGGCGGCGGGGGTGCCGGTCTGGTTCTTCCTGCAGAGCCGGGACTTCATCAACGTGCACATTCTGTACGCGGGTGTGGCGTTCCTGATCGTGGCGCTGGTCGCGGCGGGCCTTCGCGGCACCGGCGTGGGCGACGCCAGCGAGATTCCGATGAACAACTTCGCCGAGGGGACCAAGACGCTCGGTCCGATCTGGCCTTTGATGTTCATCACGATCGCCTGCGGCGCGGTCAGCGGGTTCCACAGTCTCTGCGCCGGCGGGACCACGTGCAAGCAGCTCTCGAACGAGCGGGCGGCCCGGCGGGTCGGGTACTGGGCGATGCTGCTGGAGAGCTTCCTGGCGGTGTGCGTGGTGTGCTGCCTGATCGCGGGACTGCCGCTGGCGACGTACAAGAGCTACTGTTATCCGGCGGCCGGGGGCGGCAACGCGGTGCTGACGTTCGCGATGGCGGTCGGGCACACGGTGAACCAGGGACTGGGCCTGCCGGTGGCGGCCGGGGCGCTGGGCGCGATGCTGCTGCTGGAGGGCTTCCTGGTCACGACGCTGGACACCGCGGTTCGCCTGACGCGGTACATGATCGAAGAGGGCTGGGCCATGCTCTTCGGGCACTACGACGTGTTCGCGCGGGCGCAGGACACGCGGATCGAGCCCGTCGGAGCCGGCGGGCTGGCGGTCGGCGCATTCCCTGAGAGGCTCGCGGCGTCTGCGTCCGGCGGGGTCCCCACCCGCGGGGTCAAGCGGGCGGTCTTGCAGATCCTGCAACGGTACTGGGTGAACTCGGGCATCGCGGTCGCGTTGATGCTGCTGCTGGGATTGGGCAATGGCTACGCGGTGGTCTGGAGCATCTTCGGGTCGGCGAACCAGCTCCTGGCGGCGCTGGCCTTGTGGGTGGGCATGATCTGGCTGATGAGCAAAGGACGTCAGTACTGGTTCGCTCTCGTGCCTGCGGTGTTCATGTTCGCGACGTCCATGACCATGCTCGTGCGGCTGTTGATGAAGTACTTCGACGGCTGGCAGGCGGGCAAGAGCGGGATGCTGGCCCTGCTGATCGCGGACGCGGTCGTGCTGTCGATGACCGTGGGGATTCTGGCGTTGACGTTGCGGAACTGGCTGGTGAGGAGGCCGCCCTCGCCGCTCGGCGGCGCCGGAGAACAGGTGCAGGCGTGAAGGGGGCCGGGCCGCCGGAGGGCGTCTTACTGCAGTTCGTCGCGGCCGAAGCTGCGGAACAGTTCCAGCTCCGGCGTCGGCGAGAGAGTGATCGGTTCGAGCGTGTACTTGACCTTCGGCGGCGCCTGGTTGGGCGCGATCTCGCCTCTTTGGACGTACTCGTATGGAAACGCGAAGACGAATTCCCCTTCGGCCGGCCACTGGGTCCGGTGCGCGTCTTCGTCCTTGATGTACAGGACGATCTGCATGGGGGCCTTTTCATAGGCGTTGAAGGCCGCTTCGGTGGCCCGCACCTTGATGGCCAGGAGCCTGGTCTTGTCGGTGTCCTTGTCCAGGACGACCCGGTAGACGCCCTGGAGGTTCTCGCTGAGGCACAGGCCGTAGGAGGCGGAGACCAGACGCTCCGTCAGGACGTTCTGCATCGGGGCCAGGGTGACTCTGACCTTGGTCGGGATCTCCCGACGCTGGTCGATGGCGCTGGTCAATTCGATATAGGGGAACTTCTCGACGGGTCCGATCTTGGCCACGTTCTGTTCCTCGGGGGTCAGGAGGATCTTGGCGCGAGGGTTCTGGCCCTTCGGGACGAAGGCGGTGACCGAGGAGGGATTGAAGGTGGCGACCAGACCCTGCTCGATCCCGACGCATTCGAGGGTGACGTCCTGCTCGACGAGCTTCTGGGTCTGGACGGCGAACCACTCCGGCTGGCAGCTCTCGACCGTCAGTCCGAGATTGCGCAAGACATCGCTCTTTCGCAGGAAGTCCAGAACGTTGACCCGGTGCGCCTGGGCCGACGTCAATCCTTCCTGCTCGGGCACCAGGAACAGGTTCAAATCGAGGGCGCCGCGATTCTTGCGGCTCCTCGCTTCCGAAATCCGAGCGGCCGGACCCTTGAGAACCACCGAGTCCAGGGCCACCGTCGTCTGCAGGTTCGGATCGGCCCCCTCGACGACGAAGTTGACCCAAAGCGATGGATCGGCCGACTTGGCCACCCTGATCCGCACGTCCGACAGCAGAAATCGATCATCTTGGGACAAATCGGACCAGACCCAGATCAGGGCCGTCAGGAAGACGACGATGGATATTTTGCCGAATTTGAGCCTCTTGATCATCGATCTCTGCGCCTATTCCACGTTGTGACGTTTGAGCAATCGTCCCATCAGGGGAACGTGTCCTTCGACCGCGTCGCCCACGAGATGAGAGCGAACCTGGGATTCCGTGACGTTGCGGATCAGCTTGCCGTCGCGGGCGATGGAGATGGCGCCGGTCTCCTCGCTGACGACCAGGCACATCGCGTCGGACCCTGCGGTGATGCCCACCGCCGCCCGGTGGCGCGAGCCCAGCTCGACGCCCGCGACGCTGCCGGCCTCGGCCAGCGGCAACTGGACGCTGGCGGCCACGAGCCGGTCTCCGCGGACCACCACCGCCATGTCGTGCAGCGGGGTGCCGGGGTAGAAAATCGTCTTGAGCAGGTCGGAGGTGACCCGCGCGTCCAGGCGGACGCCGGTCTCGATGAACTCGCCCAGCGCGACCTGTTTCTCGATCACGATGATCGCCCCGATCCTGGCGGCCGACAACTCGGTCACCGTCGTGACCAGCTCTTCCACGGTCCGCGAGAGCTGATGCGAGGCGCCCGTCCAGATCCTGGGCTGGCCGATCTGGATCAGGACGCGTCGAATCTCCGGCTGGAAACCCGCCACCGCCACGATCATGATCCCGATCAGGAATCCCCGATAGAGATACTGGAGTCGATCAAAGGGCAGGTGCGCGACGATCAGATTCAAGACCAGCACGCCGGAGACGAGAATGAAAATGACGCCGCGGAAAAGCCTCTCCCCGCGGGTGCCTTCGAGGAAATCGACCACCCACCAGATCACCAGGCCGATCAGGAGCAACTCCACCAGGACAACCCACCACTCGTAGTGCGCGATCCGGTTCAGATAGTCCAGCAGAGCATACACCGATTCAAACCCCTTCCATGGGTCTGGAGGTCAGGTTCTCCCGATGGCTACGGGATCCGCTTGTCGGTCAGCCGACTGGGCCTGTCGAGATGCAGCGCCTTGTCCGTGTCCGAACGCATCATCTCGGCGTTGAGACGCTGGATGCGGTCGTGACGACGGCTTACTTCGGCTCGGGTTTCGCCCGGTTGCCCGCTTCCGCAGCCCGCCAGCCATGTCACCAACATGCATGCGACCGCCGTCAGTGCGAAAAAGCGCAAACCCAGACTCCTGCGACACTCTTTCCTATTCTCTACAGTCGTCACGCTTTTCATCGTTCCCCTTTGCGAAAATCCATGATAGCTGCGCCGTTTCGCAACAACCCGGTCATGGCCCAACCTTTGCACTCATTCTTTGGGGTGGCGCAAAACCCGCCCCAACATGGACTTAATTATAGCGGGCGCCGCTGCGACTGTCAAGCCCAACGCAGGTCTTGACCCTGATAATGCGATAATTTGGCCAGAATGGGGTTCCGCCCCGTCAAATCCAAAGGTACAATCCCCTCTGCGAGGCGTCCGACCCCTCGGGGGCCGGCGTCCCCAGACAGGACTTTCGACAGGTTTCCACGATCCAGGAGCTGGCCATGAAGAACCCGTCCCCCGCAAGACCGCTCACCGGCCGACAGCGGGTGCTCTGCGCCCTGAACCACCAACCCGCCGACCGCGTCCCCATCGACCTCGGCGGGACCCCCTGCTCGGGCGCACAGGTCAGCGTAGTCGCCAAATTGCGTCGAGCCCTCGGCCTCGACAAGCCCGGCGACCGCGTCTGCGTGACCGAGCCCTATCAGATGCTCGGCGAGATCGCCGCCGACCTCCGCCAGGCCCTCGGCATCGACGTCGTCCACCTGCCCAACCTCAGGAACATGTTCGGCTACAAGACCGCGGACTGGAAGCCCTGGACCACCTTCGATGGAACGGAAGTCCTTGTCCCCGCTGACTTTAACACCACCCCGGAGCCAGACGGCTCGATCCTGATGTACCCCGAGGGCGACCGCTCGGCCAAGCCCTCCGCCCGCATGCCCAAAGGCGGCTACTACTTCGACTCGATCATCCGCCAGCCGCCCATCGACGACGCTAAACTCAATCCAGCCGACAACTTAGAAGAGTTCCAGCCTATCGGCGAGGACGCCCTTTGCCATTATGCGAAGGTAGCTGCCGATCTCTACGCCAACACCGACCTGGCCATCGCGGCGGGTTTCCCAGGCACCGCCTTCGGCGACATTGCCCTGGTCCCCGGCCCCTGGATGAAGGACCCCAAGGGCATCCGCGACATCGAGGAATGGTACATCAGCACGCTGACCCGCCGGGAGTACATCCGCGAGGTCTTCGCCCGCCAGGCCCAGATCACCATCGAGAACCTCAAGCGAATCCACCAGGCGGTGGGCGACAAGGTCCACGTCGTCTTCATGGACGGGACCGACCTGGCCTCGCAGAACAGCCTCTTTTGTTCGCCCGACACCTACCGCGATCTCTACCTCCCGCACGCCAGGAAGGTCAACGACTGGGTCCACGCCCACACGAAGTGGAAGACGCTCAAGCACTGTTGCGGCGGATGCGAGCCCCTGATCGGCGGCTTCATCGACGCCGGCTACGACGTCCTGAACCCCGTCCAGCTCTCCGCCAGGGGCATGGACCCCAAGACCCTCGTCGACAAGTACGGCGACCGCATCGTCTTCTGGGGCGGCGGCGTCGACACCCAGCAGACCCTCCCCTTCGGCACCCCGGCGGAGGTGAAGGCCCAGGTCGCCGAGCGGGTCAAGATCCTCGGCGCCAAGAACGGATACGTATTCAATCCGATCCACAACGTCCAGTGCAACACGCCGACGGAGAACCTGATCGCGATGTTCCGGGCCCTCGGCCGAAAGATATAGGATTCACCACAGAGGTAGGATAGAGAAGGCTGTTCTCCTGGAGCCGGATCGGCTCCAATGACGCACTCGTGGTGCACGTTGACGAACGGATGTCCATCGAAGGAGAACAGCCATGACTACAGTAACGATCGGAATGGATTTG
>DATIKY010000184.1:0-17557 GCA_035476995.1 Sedimentisphaerales bacterium
TGGGTTGGATGAGCAAGTGCCGTGCGATTCTGATTCGTTATGCCAAGAAGTCATGCAATTACCTCGGCCTGATCCAACTGTGCTGCGGCCTACTCTGGTATCGCCGCCAACATCGCCTGAGCCTTTTGAGATAGTTACTTATCGGTCATGGGCTCTTCCTTTTCTTTCACGATGTTAAAGGTGCTACGTATGTTCCTGCGGCTGTTCTTGGGTCTCCAAAGCCGTCACGCTCAATTCTCAGACGGATTGTAGCCTCAGGCGGGCGGAGGTGCAAAGGGAATTCGGAGGTGTGATGTGTGAACGCAAGAGCCGGCGGGGATCCATTGCAGGAAGGGTCGCCGAAATAAAGCGGAAAAGGGCGAATAAAAGAGAAAGAGCAACGGCCTGCCGGCGGCAGGGAGGGGCCGAGATGAACGCCGAAGATAACGCCTCACGGCGTCACTACGAACCAACTTGCCCCCTTCGACCCCGCCAGGACGGGGCCGGACTCTTCGCCCGAATCAGCGTTCATCGGCGTTCATCAGCGGTTGCCAGGGTCCTTCTCTTGTTCCTCAACTCTGAGAACAGACGCGTGGGCTCAAGAGCCCACGCTACAAGAGCGGTCTTTCCGCCCTTCTCGTCGTGCGTCACCGGCTGCATCACCCGTTCGGAGGGCTTTCCCCTCGCAACTGGCGCAGGGCCTTGAGCTGACGGATGGCCTCTCTGTCGCGAGGGCGGTTCAGTGCCTCCTTGGCCGTGATCAGCGCGTCGAGGGAGAGCACGTGGAAGTGTCTGCCCTCGACCTCGATGGACACGCTGGCCCGCTTGACCTGCTCGTACCCGCCGCTCACAGGAACCTCGCTTTCTGAAGCCGTCGCATCCGATCGAGTGCGATCTGGTGGCGGCGCATGCGCTCGGCCGGACTCAGGGCCAGGTTCGCCCGGAGCAGGGAGATGTCAATGCCGTACTCGACGGCTTCCCGAACCGCGTCCGACGACTCCGCCTGCCCCTGAGATTTCGGTTGTTCCGACGGTGCGCTCATGACGGGATTGTAGCATTGCCGTGCGACAAGAGCAACGATTCGCATCCGTCTGGGCATCGCAGTGTGGAGGGAGCCTTTCCAGTGCGATGCCTCAGGGCGTCGCTACGAACGGGGTCTCGACTCGTGGGCTGAAGAGCCCACCTTGCATGTCCGCTCTCTCTGCGTTTCGCTGCGGCCTCTGCGGTTAGACTCTCTTGGTTTCCGCGTGAGAAAACTCCGATTTCCGTCGGATTTTTTTGGGGACGCTCCTTACCCCTTGTCCGGCCTGGACTTGCGGTGGGGCGGAATTCAACTGTTTTCTTGAAAGACCGGTTGTGATCGTTTATAATAGACCTAACTCGTACGGGTTCAGAGACGGCCCGCGCGGGAGTAGAATAGGCGTTGAGACCGCGGGTCCTATTCGCAGGCGACCCGAAAGCGACACTTCATCGATCGACAACTGTGCCGTCGCGAGTCACGAGTCACGGGTCACGAGTCACGGAGACGAGCCATGGAAAAGCGATGCTGTCGGAACTGTATGTATGGGAAGAGGCCCCAGGGGCGGTGGCTGCGAGTCGCGCTGTCGCGGTGGCCGGGGATGGTGATCTGCTCGGTCTGCGCCGACTGCCCCGGCAAGACGTGCGGCGTGTACGCCGAGTCGTATTGCCGGAACTTCTGCCCCAAGCCGGGTCTTGCGTGTGAGCCGCAGGAGCCGATCGTCGAGCCGGGCGAGACGCTCTGCAAGATCCCGCTATCGCAGGGACTATATGCGCTGGTCGACCCCGAGGACTACGAGGAGCTGAACAAATACAAGTGGTCGGCGTTTCGAGGCAAGCACACATGGTATGCTTGTCGGCGAGAACCGCAAGGCAAGATGATCCTCATGCATCGCCAGATCATGAAGACCCCGCCGGGAATGGCGGTCGACCACATCAAGCAGAATGGCTTGGACAATCGCAAGCGGTTTCTACGGAATTGCTCGCTCACGCAGAACACGTACAATAGCAGGCCCCGGTGTGCCGAGACGGGCTTCAAGGGCGTCAAGTACAATGAGCTGACGAACAAGTACGAGGGTCAGATCTGGCACATAGGCAAGAAGACGAAAATCGGCGAGTTCGACGATCCGGTCTCGGCGGCCAAGGCCCGCGATCGCAAGGCGTGGGAACTGCAGGGCGAGTTCGCGTATCTGAACTTCCCCGACGACCTGCCGCGCGGGGACCGTGGGACGGCCGAACCCGGCGGAGCCAGGATCGTTCTCCTGAAGGGGCGAGCCGTGCTGCACACGAAGGCCTTGGGGCGACTGGTCGTCGTCCGAGCCGAGGCGTCAGGGCACGCGAGGTAGGATCTTCTCGGCCGCCTGTTTGGCCAGGTCCAGAGACTGGTCGCCCTTGCCATGTGAATTCGCCACAGTGACGAGGCATAAGAGGGACTGTTCGGCGGGGGCCGTGCTGGGCGGCTCAGTCGCTGGAAGTGGGGCGGGAGAGCGCCAGAGAGACTGTAGCCCCCCAGGCAGAAGAGACCCGGAAACGGAGCAGGAGGGATTCGAACCCCCGTTACCTTTCGGTAAAACGGTTTTCAAGACCGTCGCTTTAAGCCACTCAGCCACTGCTCCGGCACGCCAGGCTCCGACGCTTCTGTCCGCAAAGGGCGTATCCTGGCAGCCACCGCCTCACTGTACACGACCCCGGTCGGGATCGCAAGGGCTTCACGGTCTGCGCCAGTCCATCAGGCATTCGATGGCGTCGGGCGCGAACACAGGGATTCCCTTGCGGTCATGCACATCCCTGCGTTCTGCGAAGGAGTCGTCGATGAAGACCGCGTCGGCGTGACGGATCGCCTCGGACTTGCGCTGGCCCGATCGCAGGTGCGTGATCTCGTCGAAAAGTCCCTGGAGACGATTCTGCTTGAGGGTCTTCCTTACGGATCCGGCGTGTCGAGTCACCAGGTGTATGGCGATCCCGCGATTGACGCACTGATAGAGGAACGCCACCGCTTCGGTGTTGACGCGTCCTTCGCAAATCAGGCAGTCGTCCAGGTCGATGTACACGTGGCGGTAGGACAGATCGACCCGGAAGCGGTTCGTCAAGGCGCGATCGACCTCGATCGGGAACTCGTTCATCAGGATGGAGACGTCGAAGCCGATCGCGTCATAGACGCTCAGCATCGCCAGATTGACTCCGAGGTTTCGATGCAAAGCCATGGTTCCCGCGACCCGAGGCGCGATCTCCAGCAGTGCCATTTCTCCGTCGTGGCTTTCCTTGAGCTGGAAGAACCATACGCCCCGGAACGGCAGGCGGGCGTTGATCGTTTCCGCGAGTGTTCGAAAGACGTCGCCTTCGGCTCGCCGGCCGTGAACGCAGATCCCGTTCTGAATCCGCAACCGTTGCCTTGCTCCCGCGAACAAGAGGCCCCCGTGGCGGTCCGTGAAACAGTCGATCGTGTACTCCCTGCCGGGCAGGTATTCCATGGCCAGCAGCCCCTTCTCCCGGGCCAGGAAGAACTGCGCCTCCTCGGGCGATTCGGCGACGCGGGTCCCCCGGGAGCCATAACCGCAATCCGGCTTGAGGAAGACCGGCCAGCGAGGGACGTCACAGAGGTTGTGGTACAATGTGGGGACTCTCACGATCTCTGCGAACCGCTCGTAGGTCGCACGCTTGGAGTGACAGACGCGACAGGTTTCGTGGGGCGAACCGATGACCTGGCACGCGAGTCGGTCCTGATGCGTGGCCAACGCCAACGCGACGCTGTCCATGGCGGGCAAGAGGAAGTCGATCCCGCGGCTGCGGACGAGGGCGTTCATGGCGTCGAGGAACCCCGGGTCTGTGACGTGCGGCAGGCCGTCGGCGTAGTGTCGGTAGAGGTACTTGCCGTGGTTGGAGGGCGTGCTCGATGCGCCGTGCAGCTCGACGTGCGTGTCCCCGGCCAGGGAGCGGAACACTTCGAGCCCGACTTCAGACCCGCAGGGGAAGACCAGAACTCTCGCTTTTTTTCCGGGCTGCATTATGTCACACTCCGGTTCTTCAGCCCAGGGGCAACCCCAGGGCTTTGACCTGCTCGATGACCCGCGTGTACGTGTCGACCATGAGATAGAAGACCGCAAGGGTCAGTCCGATAACGGCCACCGTGATAAGCAGCTTCGTTACGTTCTTGTAGCGGGGATTGAGCCAGACCAGCGGCAGGGCCAGCGGGCCCAGGAACAGCACCGCCGCGATCAGCGTGGACGTGGATGAGTGCCACTTTGCCGGTCGGGCAGGGCGTTGGCGGTCCAGGAATTCGCTGCAATAGCGGCATTTGACCGCCTCCGCCTGGATCTGCTCGGCGCAGAAGGGGCACTTCTTCGTCTCGCAAACCTCGGTTTTTTGTTCCAACAACACGGTTTCCACGGCCGATTTCCTCCAGTACGGTCCCCTTACGCAGGGGCATGTCCGTTCATCGACCGTTTGTCGCCGGAAGTTAACCCGGCTGGCGTTCCTGTCGGTTCATCTCTTCGATGACCTGCCGGGTTCTGTCGGCGCTCCAGTCCTGTGGGCGGTCGCCTTCCAGATGGGCTTCCATGTCCTGCACGGTCGGGGTGGGGGTGGGGACCCCGCCGGTCGGGACCTCGACTTTCGCGATCCAGCACACCGCGTTGAGCATCAGCTTGCGGAAGTCGTTCTGGGCGTAGACCCAGTGGGTGTGGCCGCCGGTGCAGCCGAAGCCGCGACCGCCGTCGGGCCGTTCGTAAGCCCATGCGACGTGTTCGGCCATTCCCTTGCGGGCGCGCACGGTCGGATTGCCGCTGTGGGGGCCGTCCGGACCGTTTCGGGCGCTGTCGGGCGGGATTGCCGTCAGGATCGGCGTCAGACCCTCGGTGTCCGGTCGGAAACGCATGTGGTAGTACCACTCGTCATGAATGGCGAACGGTTTGACGCCGCGGGTGATCGGGTGGTCCGCCAGGGCCTTGAATTCGGCGCGCCAGGATGGGTTGACCGACCAGTGCTGTCTGTAGTAGCCGCCGATCCAGTCGAGGAGGTACTTGCCATATGAGTCGCCGGGGTCGAGGGCATAGTGGAGAAACGCGATTCCCACCCCTTTGCCGGCCAGTGCGTCCAGGGCCTTCCAGTTCGACTCGGAGCCCAGCAGGCTGTTCCCATCGCAGGCAATCACGATCCCAGCGGCGTCTTCGAGGGTTTTGAGGTTCCTGGGCCAACCGCCTTCGAGCACGGTCGCTTCGATCCCGGGCACATTCTCATTGAGGATGCGGGCCAGGAGTTTGCAGTCGGCGGTGTAGGCGTGTCCGCTCCAGCCATGACTCTGACTGCCCGGCAGAAAGACCACTCTTCTAACGGAAGGATTTCCTTCGGGTTTCCCCGTCTCCGCCCGCGCCCCCGAGGCGAAGGTGCCTGAAAAGAGAATCGCCATCGACAGCCACAGCTCCATGGTCTTGCCGTTCATCTGTGCACCTCCAAGAAACGTCTTTGCGGGAAGAGTAACATTGGGCCCGAGGGTACGCAAGTCTCTGCTCCCAGGGGCTTGCAGTGCAGGAGCGAATCGCTACGATAGCGGCAGTTCGGCGTGGGATCGGGGTCGATGACCACATCGCGAAAGGGTCAGGCGTATGAAGAAGTCTCTTCTTTCCAGCTTCGTTCTGCTGTTGTTCTGCGGTGCTTGGGTACACACAGGCTCAGCCCAGGAGTATTCGCCCGGCGAGGCGTTCGACATCGCGCCCTTCGGCATTCCCATCTCCTATGGAGACGGGAAATCACATGGTCCTCGATGGGCGGAGCCTCGAAAGGTCCGTCGGGTGGTGGTGCAGTTCGATGAGAATCAGACGCTGCCCGAGTCCGGGCAGGTCCGGCTGGAATACTGGCGTCGAACCTGGAACGGCAAGGCCGACCCGCTGATTATGGAACGGGGGGCCGGCGGCGTCGGCTGGGACGCCGTGGACGACTGGACGAACGGCCGTTGGATCGCCGCCAGGGGACGCGTCGAGCGGTCGGCGAATGGATTCGAGTTCACGTTCGATCCAACCTGTGCCCAGGAGATCGCCGGGATGGAGGGGCAAGGCGTGTCCTACCGCAAGACGCTGGGGGTTCGTATCGCCAGCGACTCGAAGATCCCGGTCCCGTCGCGTTTCCGCGTATACACGGATTCAGTCTGCAAGCCGTTGCGGGTGCGAATCCAGTTCGGACGGCCCGCGGACGGGACGATTCAGGCGGACGCGCCCGAGTCAAGGCATCTGGAGGTTTTCAACGGTCATGTCGCGGCGGTTCGCGATGCGGAAGACGGCGATTCCGCGATCGAGGCGGACCTTGTGACGGCTGTCGATCCGGTCGATGGACGCTACGACCGGACGATTGTCACCGTCCGCTCCAGTACGCGACCGTTCTCCTTCGCAGCCGATGAAGTGGCACGGGGCGACCGCATTCTCGTCGATGACCTGGGAGTCCTGGTCACCGGCGGCGACGACGCCATCTCTCTCGAGGCCTATCGCGAGGTTCTCCGTCGCGAGTTTGGAGGCCGGACGGTTTACGACCGCGTCGCGACCGAGGACGAACAGACGCTTTCCCGCGCCTGGAACGACATGCCGCTCAAACGTCCGCTGTACTTCGTACACGGGTTGCCGGGCAATCGCAACACGATGCGACAGACTCCAAACGGCGACATCGAAGTCTCTGCGGTCAGTCGCTGGTTCGAGGTGCAACGGAGCCCCCGCGACAGCGACCGCAAGCTCTGGAAAGGCGATTGGCTGCGGATCAACTGCGGTCTGCCTCCCGATTCTCTTCGCGGCGGACGTGAGTTGCAGGAGGGATTCCTCCCGGTGCTGCGGACCTGGTGGCAGGACGGGCCGCTGTATTATGAACAGAAGACCGTCCTGACAGCGCCACTGCTCAACGACATCACGCTGAACCGCCCGACGGTGCTGCTGATGCAGATCCGCGTCGTCAACACGTCCGATTCCGTCGCGGCCGATGCCAAGCTGCGGCTTCGTTCGTACGCCGGGGGCGCCGAGAGCCTCGTTCTTCGCAAGGGACGCGCCCTGGCCGTCACGCCCGAGGGGCAGCGGCTGCGGTTTCTCGTGAACGCCAGAGGCCACGACGATTTCGTGGAAGACCGCGGCGCGGTGGCCTGGACCGCGAATCTCAGGCCCAGGCGGAGCAGGACCGTGCAGATTACGATCCCCTCAGTCACTCTGCTGACGGAGAATGAGATCGATTTTGCCGCCAAGTTCGACTTCGACGCCGAAGCGGGGCGCGTCGGCGCGTTCTGGCGGACGATCACCGCCAGGGGCACGCAGATCGTGACGCCTGAGCCGTGGATCAACGATTTCTACAAGTCTCACGTGCGACACCTGCTGGTCAATTGTCTGAAGGAATTGGATTCGGACCTGCTCCATGCGCATGTCGGCACCGCCTACTATGGCGTCTACCCCAACGAGTCGGTCATGATGATCAGCGATCTGGACCGGCGGGGCTACCACGACGAGGCCCGACGCAACTACGACGCGTTCCTGCGATACCAGGGGACCGTCTCGATGCCGGGCAATTTCCAGAGCGCCGAGGGCCAGTTCTACGGGGCCGGTGGCCACGAGACCGGCGGCTACAACAAGAGCCACGGCTACGTCATGTGGGGCATGGCCCAGCACTGGCGGCTCACCCGCGACCGCGAGTGGATGGCCAAGGCGGGCCCCGGTTTGGTCAAGGCCTGCGATTGGGTCATTCGCGAACGGCAGGCCACGATGAGCGAAAACGCCAAGGGCGACAAGCCCCTGGAGTACGGCTGGCTGCCCGCCGGCTCGCTGGAGGACGTCACCGACTACTGGCACTGGCTGGCGACCAACAGCGCCACCGTCTGGGGTTTCCAGGCCCTGGCGGACGCCCTGGCGGAGTCGGGCCACGTCGAAGGCCAGCGTCTCCAGAACGAAGCCAGGGCCTTCTACGAGGATTTCATGCGGGGCATCACGGAATCGCGGATCCTCTGCCCTGTCGTCCGACTGCGGGACGGGACCTATGTCCCCAAGATTCCGTCGCGGCTCTACGAACGCGGCCGCGCTCACGGCTGGCTCCGCGAGACGCTCGAAGGTTCTCTATTCCTGCCCGCCTACGGACTGCTGGCTCCCGACGCTCCCGAGACGAAGTGGATCATGAAGGACTACGAGGACAATCTCTACATCTCCGACCGCTACGGCTACTCCATCCCGGCCTACGACGCCTTCTGGTTCTCCCGCGGCGGGTTCTCCATGCAGGCGAACCTGCTCGACGGGCCGCTGCCGTACCTGTGGCGCGACGACATCAAGCATTACCTCCGCGCCTACTTCAACGGTTTCGCCTCCGCGTTCTATCCGGAGATTCGCCTGTGCAACGAGCACTCCTTGCCCGAGCTGGGCTACCCGGCAGGCGACCACTTCAAGACCTCGGATGAAGCCCAGTCCACCTACTGGCTGCGTCTGATGTTCGTGAACGAGCGGGGCGGGGACCTCTACCTCGGCCAGGCGATTCCGCGGTACTGGCTGGCCGACGGCAACCGGATCGGCATCGAGCGGGCGGCGTCGAACTTCGGCCCGTTGTCCTTGATGTACGAGTCGTACGCGGCCGTCGGCGAGGTGAGAATTACGCTCGATCCGCCCGGCCGAAATCGACCGGAAGCCATCTACCTGCGCATCCGCCATCCGCAGGAACAGCCGGTCAAGAGCGTTCTGGTGAACGGCAGGCCCTATGAGAAGATAGATCGGGCAAAGGAGTGGATCATCCTGCCCGGCTCGCTCGAAGGCCGCCAGGAGATCCTGGTCCGCTACCGTTGACTCGTCGGACCCTCGCTCCAGATCCGGACGGGCATCCCCAGGCAAGCCCTGGGGATGCCGAATCCGTGAGTTGATTACTTGACGACGGGCGTCAGGACGAGGCGGCGGTACCGGATGCCTGTGTGGTCGCCCTGGAGGTAGATCGGGCCGGGACGGGACTCGTCGGACCACAGCGCGCCGCCGGTGCAGCCCAGGACGGGCTCGTTGTCGATGATCTTCTGGTCGTTGAGGATGACGGTGATATGGCGGTCGACGAGGGTGATGTCCATCGTTTGCCACTGGCCGGGGGGCTTCTCCGCGGCCACGCTGGGCGTGATCCGGCTGTAGACCCCGCCCATGTTGTGGGGGTTGACGTTGCGGCCGTAGGTGTCGGCGACCTGGACCTCGTAGATGCCGCGAAGGTAGACGCCGCTGTTTTGGCCCTTGCCGACGTTCACTTCGAGCTTGAGGTTGAAGTCCTCGAACTCGGCGACCGTGCGGAGGTTGCCGTAGTTGAAGCGTCTGTCTTCCGGCTGGACGGGGTTGTTGACCAGGAGCCCGTCCTCGACGGACCAGCCGTTCCTGTCGTTGGGGTTGACCAGCTTCCAGCCGTCCAGGCTTTTGCCGTCGAAGAGGACGATGGGGTCGGCGAATTTGACCTTGGACAGATCAGGCATGGCGGGCAGAGGCGGGATCCGTTTTCCGGTGAACTCCCGCTGTTCGGCGCCGAGGCCGTTCCTGCGCGGCTGGACCTGCACCAGTTGGAGGGCGTCGCCGTCGATCCGGGCCATGATCGCTTCGGGAAACGTTTGCGTGCGGACGACCTTTCCCTCAGCGTCTTTTCGCTCCACCTTGTGCAGGCGGATGACATAGAGATCGCCGTTCATGGTGAAGACGCTGTCGGCCGGGACGACGCTGCCGCCGCCCCAGAGGATGCTGGCGTCGATATAGCCGTTCTCCTGGGTGACGCCCAGCCAGCCGGCGCCGCCGCCGGGGATGGTCAGGGCCCATCGGCCGATGAAGGGTTCCGCTTCGCCGGCGAAGGCCGCCGGGGAGACGAGTGCGAGAATCAGCAGGATTGCCGCGTGACGTGTGGTGCTGCTCATGAACTACCCTTTCCAGAATGGTATAGTGACTTCGACCCCCGGCAGGATACTCCAGTTGCCGGCGAAAATCAACAGATTGATGTCCGCGAAAACTTGTGATACCCTATCCACTTCGCACCCGGGGAGGCTCTCGCCCCGAGGCCGACAAACAAGGTCGCTGTGGATGAGGCCCGACTATGGAAACGAGGACGGAATCGAGCGGCGCCCGCGTGCTGTCCATCGACGCGCTGCGAGGCTTCGACATGTTCTGGATCATCGGCGGCGGGGTGATCTTCGAGAGCCTCGTCCACGTCTGGAAGCACCCGATCACCGAGACCATCGCCACCCAGTTGACCCATGTGGAATGGGAGGGTTTTCGGTTCGAGGATCTGATCTTCCCGTTGTTCGTGTTCCTGGTCGGGGCGGTGCTGCCGTTCTCGATCGTCCGCCGCAAGGAGCAGGGGCACAGTTCCGCACAGCTTCACTGGCACGTCGTCCGCCGGGCGGCGACGCTGTTCTTGCTGGGCCTGATCTACAACGGCCTGCTGGAGTTCAACTGGCCCGAGACCCGCTGGCCCGGCGTCCTGCAGCGGATCGCGCTGAGTTACTTCTTCGCGGCCCTGATCGTGCTGAACACGCGATGGAAGACTCAGGCGGTTCTCGTGGCCGTGGTGCTGTTGGCGTACTGGGCGGTCACGATGCTGGTCCCTGTCCCGGGAGGCCAGGCGGGCGATCTGACCATGGAGGGCTGCCTGTCCTCGTACGTCGATCAGAAAGTGATCCCGGGCTCGCTCTACTACAAGTACGGCGACAACGAGGGCGTGCTCTCGACGTTCCCGTCGGTCTGCACGGCTCTGCTGGGGGCTCTGGCGGGCCAGTGGCTTCGCTCCCCTCGCACCGGTTCGGCCAAAGCCGCGGGCCTTGCGATCGCGGGCGTTGTCTTCGTGGCCCTCGGCCTGCTCTGGAGCCTGGCCTTCCCGATCATCAAGATTCTCTGGACCAGTTCCTATGTCTTGCTCGCGGGCGGATTGAGCCTGCTGCTGCTGGCCCTGTTCTACTGGGTCATCGACGTCAAGGGGTATCGCAAATGGGCGTTTCCCTTCGTCGTGATCGGCGTCAACGCCATCACGATCTACTTCCTGCAGGCCTTCGTCAACTTCGAGGAGATCTCGCGGTCCTTCCTGGGCGGTCTTGCGCGTCACTACGAGAACGCGGCACCGCTCCTGATCCCGGCGGGCGCGTTCGCAGCCAGTTGGCTGTTGCTGTGGTTCCTCTATCGCCACAAGATCTTCTTCAAGGTGTGACGGCGTCCCAGAGGACCGTCCCGACGTTGCGGGCCTGCAGCCGGGGAGTCCTCGCGGCAGGGCAGGCCGCACTTGTGGTCCAGCAGCCGGGTGTGGTCGTGGGCATGGCGGATTCCCACGGGATTACTGTGCGATGGACGACCTGGGAGGGCTCTCTTGCGTCCCCCCATTCTTGACTTGCCTTCTCATTCTCGCGATGCGTCTTTGTTAGAACTTGGTTCGGGGGGTTGACAAATCCTGTGAGGAGTGAGAAACTACACTCCTTGGACGGTGCTGGTTTGGCTATTATAGGGCGAAGACCCCGGGACGGACCGGCATCCTTTGAACCGGGGGCATTCGGGATCGTATCAGGTCCACGAATCGCCCGCCGGTAGTCCGACTCGGGTTCGATGTGGGCCCGGCGCGGGTGTCACGAGGGTGACGTCCGACGGAAGGATTATTGGTTGAGGCAGTTAGGAGGCCGAAAAATGGCAAAGAGTTCGAAGAAAAGTGTTCCCTCCACACGTTGTGGAAGCTCCTCGGGTTGCGCTTCGGGGACGGCGGTGGCCACCGCGCCGCGTCCGACCGGCGCGGTTGCATCGAGAGCAGGCGAAGTGATGCCCACGTACGAGCAGATCGCGCAGCGGGCCGCGGAAATCTGGAAGAAGAAGGGGTGTCTGCCGGGCCAGGACGAACAGAATTGGCTTGAAGCGGAGCGGCAGTTGAAGGCGGAGTTCCCGCGTAAGTAAGCGGTTTGTGGACGCTGTCGGCGAGGATCACCAAGGTTGCGAGGAGGTGTCGACCTCGCTGCTGCGTTTGCAGGGTGAACAAGCTGTCATGGCTGGACGGGAGCATTGTATCCTGACGCAGGTCCAGTCATGACAGCGGACGGCAGAGCCTGGGCGAAGGGGCGGTAGGTGTCTTTTTCGCGTCCTGCGGCATTCTGCGCGCGACGACGCGGTCGGCGCGGAATGGGCGAGCCCGGCATGTCGGTCGAAACGTCTTGCGGTGCCTACTTGGGCGGTTCTCGGAGGGGGCCGGCGAAGTCGCTTGCGGTCCAGCCGCCGAGCAGGGACGGATCGGTCAGGGGCTGGGTCGGCGCCTGGGGCATCGTGTCGCCGGCGCTCGCGGATTCGTTCGCGACCGACGCCTGCAGGTAGGTGGCAAGATTGGCCTTGCGATTTCGCAGGCCCAGCTTGCGGCGGACGTTCTCCCGGTGCCTGCGGACCGTGGCCGGCGAGATGCACCGCAGTTGGGCGATCTCTTTCGTTGAGAGTCCATTGCGAATCATCGTGCTGATCGCGATCTCGACGGGCGTCAGTTGCACATGGTCTCTGGCGATCTGCGTCAGGAACGGCGAAGTCAGCTCCTGCAGACTGCGGCGCAGCAGCGTCACATAGGATCGCTGGCGTCCGGCGACATCGAGTTCCAGTTCGAACACGATCGGCATGATCACCTTCTGGATGTTGGCCGCGACGGAAGCCTTGATTCCCCGCTTCTCTTCCTCCAGTCGGGATAGGACCGCTCGCAGCGCGATGTTGGCCTCCTGCAACGCCTGATGCTCCCTCTGAATCGTGCGGTGCGCGTCTCGCAGGTCCGAAAGGGTCTTCATGTGCATCAGGACGCTTCCGATCCGCTCGGCTACGGCCCGGATGAGGGCATGTTCCTCCTTGAGGAAGGGGCTCGACGCCGAGGATGGGACGACCTTGCGGTAGAAAACCTCCACCATGCCGGCAGCCCGGCCGTCGGCCGTGATGTCCGCGGCCATCCGCCATTTCCCTTCGCTGAAATGTTCGGTGACGTACACCTTTTCGCCGAAGGTGATTCTCGCACAGGCGTGCTCGGGGAACTGCCAGCTCTTGGGCAGGCAGTCGACGACGCCCTGAAGGAAGCGGTCCGGATTGTGAACGTACATCTCCCGAAACGTCGAGATGGTGTACAGGCAGTCGAGTTCCTTGATTCGCTCCCGCAGGGCGATTTCCAGTTCGGACTGGGGCTGCTTGCGGGCGGCTTCCATCGACGCCAGACGCTTGCGCAATGCTTCCACCTGTTTGAGCAGTTCCTCGCGAGTTTCGGTCTTGGCCATAGCGATTACCCATCTAATGCACATGGACATAAACGAACGTAGACTCCATATCCCATGATGAGGAAGAAACGTTCAGAACGCAAGCCCTTTTCCTGTTCTTGATGGAATAGTCATAAACTCTTATAGAACAAGATGATAGGGCTGTGACCATTTCGTGTCGTGCGAGCGGAAGCCCAATCTGATAATGCATAGTCATGTGTATTCAGTATGTAGTGTATGCCACATATAAACTAGGCATTGTGTGTGTGTTCTGTTGGGGACAGGTTCGGCCTTTTCCCGGCTACAATACGCCCAGTTGGATGTGTTGCACCTGGGTGCCTCGTCATCTGCGTGCGTGACTGAACCACTGTCTTGAGGATAGGGAGGTCGCGATGGCCGCTGAACCGAGAAGAAAAGCCTTTCGTGCCGAGACGCCTGCAGAGCAACCGACGGTCCTTCCGTTCACGCCGCTGGTCGAGCTGGACCACCTGCTCAAGGTCGCCGGTTCGGTGTCGCAGGACGCCAACCAGATCTGGGCGGAGATGTGGGGCGAGTTCCGTCGCGTCGTGACCAGCAGCGGGATGATCATCCCCGAGGCGGCGGAAGGATTCGTTCCGGCCTGCGGCTGGCCGGAGTTCCTGGAGAAATTCTGGCTGCTCAAACACTATCTGGACTCGATCCAGCGGATTTGTGAAAGGCAGCATTGAAACGTTCGGACGGCTCAGGCCGCGCCGGGGCATACGATACCCACAATCGAATAACCACGTGGTGGTGTTAGAGGAGAACCTATGACGGTCGCCAAGTCGCGAACAACCGAAGAAGCATCCATCGAATCCCTGGTCGACGCCTTCATGCAGCGTGTCGTCGCACAGGCCCCCGGCGAGGTGGAGTTCCACCAGGCGGTCCGGGAAGTGGCACGGTCGGTCATGCCCCTGGTGCAGAGCAAGAAGGCCTACCGGGACGCCAAGGTCCTGGAGCGCCTCGTCGTGCCGGAGAACGTGTATCAGTTCCGCGTGGTCTGGGCGGACGACAACGGGGAAGTGCAGGTCAACCGCGGCTACCGCGTGCAGATGAGCAGCCTCCTGGGTCCGTACAAGGGCGGCCTTCGCTTCCACCCCTCGGTCAACCTGGGCGTGCTGAAGTTCCTGGCCTTCGAGCAGGTGTTCAAGAACAGCCTCACCACGCTGATGCTCGGCGGCGGCAAGGGCGGCTCCGATTTCGATCCCAAGGGCCGCAGCGACAATGAAGTCATGCGGTTCTGCCAGTCGTTCATGGCCTGCCTCTTCCGCCACATCGGCTCGGAGATCGACGTGCCCGCCGGCGACATCGGCGTCGGCGGACGCGAGGTCGGGTATCTGTTCGGTCAGTATCGCAAGCTCACCCATCGGTTCGACGGCGCCCTGACCGGCAAGAACATCGCCTGGGGCGGCTCGAACCTGCGGCCCGAAGCCACCGGCTACGGCGCCGTGTACTTCGCCCAGGACATGCTGGCCACCCGCGGCGAGAGCGTCAAGGGCAAGACCGCGACGGTCTCGGGCTCGGGCAACGTGGCCCAGTACACCGTCGAAAAGCTCAACACGCTCGGCGCCAAGGTCGTGACCCTGTCCGACTCCAACGGCACGATCGTCGATCCCGACGGCATCACCCCTGAGAAACTGGCATGGATCATGGATCTCAAGAACGTCCGCCGCGGGCGCATCAGCGAGTACGCCAACCAGTTCCGAAATGCCCAGTACCTGGCGGGCAAGCGGCCCTGGGGCGTTCCGTGCGACCTGGCCTTCCCCAGCGCGACGCAGAACGAAATTGAAGAAGAAGATGCCCGCACGCTGGTCAAGAACGGCTGCTACTGCGTCAGCGAAGGCGCGAATATGCCCTCGCACGCCGATGCGGTTGAAGTGTTCCTCGACGCCAAGATCCTCTACGGTCCCGGCAAGGCCGCCAACGCCGGCGGCGTCGCGGTCTCCGGCCTGGAAATGAACCAGAACGCCGGCTGCATGCGTCGCTCTCGCGAGGACGTGGACGCCCAGCTCCGGACGATCATGCACTCGATCCACGAGAACTGCGTCAAGTACGGCAAAGAGAACGGGTTCGTCAACTACGTCAACGGTGCCAACGCCGCCGGATTCGTCAAGGTCGCGGACGCCATGGTGCAGCAGGGATACGTGTAATCGACCGGCCCGCCAGGGCCGCTTCATCCGAGTCATCACCCCCGGGCGCTGATCCCGGGACGGGGCGAGGCTCTCGTCTGAATCTTGGGCTGTTGCAGATTCATTAGCGGAAGACGGGAGCCTTGCCCTTTTCGATTGATGATTGATTGTTGATGATTGATGATTTGGGCCCGCGTGCGCAGGACACATCCCTCTTCAATCATCAATAATCCATCATCCATTATCAATCGCGCGTTACTTGCCTTCCAACGTGTTCTCCCCGGCCGGGGGCCAGTGGGCTGCGATCGGAAGGACGATGTGCGAGGGATGTTTGGCGTTCATGTAGATCGTGTTCGTCGCCACGGCGGTCTTGTCGTCGACGCCCGAGGGCTTGCCGGTGTTGGGATTGGGCTCGAAGCGGGGCGAGTTGCTCGACGAAAGGGCGATCCGGACGCGATGGCCCGGTCCTATGACCAGACTGGTCGACCACAGGTCGATCTCCATCTCATAGATTTTACCAGGCTCCAGCGGCTCGCTCTTATCCATGGTGTTGCGGTGGCCGGCCCGCAGGACTCCGTCGAGGACGACGATGCTTCGCCCGTCGGGGTAGACGTCGCAGAGCTTGGCCGTGAAATCGGTGTCCGTCGCGGTCGAGGAGGCCCAGAACTTGAGCCGGACCTGCCCGGTGAACTCGAGGTACCGGTCGAAAACGGGCGAGTCAAAAAGCAGCACGTCCGGCCGCTCCTCGATGGGACGCTGATCCTTGGGGCCCTTGCTGCCGGTCAGGTTCGCGCCGCCGACCGTGGGGACCGGATTCTTCGGATCGTACGGGTACGAGAGCGAGCCGAAGAGTTCGTCCGACGCGCGCAGACGCAGCTTGTTGTCCGTGTGCAGATAGACTGAGACCATCTGGGCCGGGACAGGCCAATCCTCCGCGGTCTTCCATCGGTTTCCGTGGGTGTTCGGGTCCGCGGGATCGCCCATCACGAAGTACTGCACCGCCGGGATTTGCTCGATTCCCTTGCCGTCGTTCTTGAGCCACAGATCGAACCAGTTCCACATGTCGGCCGATTGCGGATGGCCGGCGTTGGGGAAGACCAGATCGTCGCTGCGGCCGTGGCCGTAGGGCTCCATGACGAGCCGGCACTTGCCGCGGGCGCCTTCGCCGCCTTGCTTGTTGATCGTGGCGAAGCTGTTGAGCGTGCCTGCCGAGAAGATGTCGTACCAGCCGCCGAGGAACAGGGTCGGGACGTTCACCTGGGAGGCGAGCCGCTCGGGATCGAGCGACTTCCAGAAGTCGTCGTAGTTCGGATGGGCCCGGAACAATTCGAGGTTCTTGGGAGTGAATTTGCTCTGCGTAAGCCATTCTTCGAGCAGTCCCTTTCGGAAGGCCCCGCCTTGATAGGCAGCCTGCGAGTACATGTTGGAGAAGGCCACGCCGACGTAACAGCAGGTCAGGTGCGGCGGCCGGCTCGGGGCGGTCATGTTCAGCGCGATACCGGGGGCGCTGATGCCCCATCCGCCGACCTTGCCGTTGGACCACGATTGGGTCGCGATCCATTCGACCGTGTCGTATCCGTCCTGTCGCTCGCCCCAGCCGCAGGAGAGAAAGACGGGATGATCCTCACCTTCGGATTCGAAGCGGCCTCGGAAGTCCTGGGCGACCAGGGCGTAGCCTCGCTTGCCGGTCTCGGCCGCGAAGCCCTCCAGACCCTTTCGACTGTAGGGGGTCATCACGAGGATCGTCGGCCAGGGGCCGCTGCCTTCGGGCAGATGGATGTCCGTGGCGAGCTTGACGCCGTCTCGCATCGGGACCATGACCGTTTCTTTGGCCCCGACGCGGCTGGGGATCGCGACCGCGGCGACGAGAATCACCATCAAGAATACACCGATCCTGCGTGTTGCCCATTTCATCGCGGACCTCCAATCGTCCTTTTCTGCGAGCCAGTCTTCATGATGCATGATTCTATGGACCCTGGTACAGACGTGCAATCCTGATCCACATATTGCGGAGAAACCATCTTTCGTGCAGAATCACGGGAGATGTCCGATCCGGGGGAGACAGGGGTTCCCCCGTCGCCCTCTGTGTCAGAATAGATGAGACAATTCCTTGCCGAGAATTAGAGTAGAGGGCAAGGAGATTGGGATTATGCTGGATGGTATGGATACGAAGCAGAACAGGAGGTTGTTGGCCACGGAGAGAGGGGAGCCGCAGCGC
>DATIKY010000185.1:0-21645 GCA_035476995.1 Sedimentisphaerales bacterium
CCCCGATTCTCTTGCCGAATCTGAACCTCACCTGTGGTGAGATTTACGAATCGGCTCCTCGGTTACGAATCCACGCCTCTTTCCCGATGAAAACTGCACATTCGCAAGACTTGACGGAGTGCCTTATGCAACTGGAGGGATCACGCACCACCTGGCCTACGTCGGAGTTCACGTTCCACGGCCGCCGGTCGAGGGGCGATTGGCTAAGCTCAATGAGATGAAGGGGAAGGATTGGGCCTGGGTGATCGGGGGGCACGGCATTCCCGTTTCCGGGCCGGAGTATTTCGCCAAGGCGATCGATTACTACACGACGTTGGGCAAGGTGATCAAAGAGTCCCCGGACGTGGCGACTGCGAAAGACAAGATGATGAAGGCCTACCCGAGCTATGGTGGGGCGGTGCTGCTGGATCTTCTGCTGCCCGGATTCTATCAGCCTGCAGCGGCCCAGGCGGACACGCTCCATGTGAACCCGGCCAGCGGGGCGGACACGAATTCCGGAGCCAAGGACAGTCCTCTCCGCACGCTGGCCGAAGCGGCACGGCGTGTGAATCAAAGTACAGGGACCGCACCGATGACGATCATCCTAACCCAGGGCGTCTACGCGATCGGCGAGACCGTGGTGTTCAAGCCCGAACGGCGCACCTTCACCCAGAGCAACCGCCTCACGATCCTCGCTGAGGTGTTGCCCGACGATCCCGACTGGCACACCGGACGGATGCCCACGCTCATTCATACGCTGCCTCTGGAGGGGCCGAGGGCCAGGGGTCTTGTATTCGGTATGCTGATGGAGACCAGCCATGTCACAATCCAAGGCCTCAAGTTGCTTGGCGCACCGGTCGTCGAGACGCCCAAACCCGGCATGCTCATCCGCGTCTATCCCATCGGGAGAATGGGTAGAGACCTGGACGACTTGGAGATTGCGCAGTGCGTCTTCGCCGGGGACCCGGTGACCACCCCGAACCACCTCGGAATCCTCGCGAACGGCTCGGGCGTCCATGTCCACCACTGTGTTTTCTACAACGCGAAGCTGACGGTGGTCTTCTGGACGAGCGGCAGCAGCGGGCATTCGATGCGGAACTGTCTCGTCCACGGCGCCTACGGGTCGGGAGTGTGGACGACCGCGATCGCCGACGATTTCGACTTCCGCAACAACGTGATCGCCAACGGCAACTACGTCTGGACCTACCAGGGCGGTGCGTCGGCGCGACGAGACCCGGACGCCAGAGCACAAACAGGCGGCTCAGCGACTGCCCCCGAGGAGCAACGCGTGCATTACAGGGTGGTCGATAGCCTCTTTGCCGGGAACCAGAAGATGGCCAGCTCCAGCACCGGCGCCAACCTCGGCTTCAAGGACATCGACGCCTCGTTCCTCGAAATGGTCGGGACCAAGGTCTCGGATCAGCCGATTGCCTTGGAGATGGATCAGACCACGCGGAATTACCTGCACCCTGTCGAAGGGTCTGAGGCAGCTCGAATCGGGGCTGGCCTCTTCACCAAGACGAACTGATCCAGCGAGTCGCTCCGGACATTCAAACTCTGATCCACGTGAGCGTTTGCAGGAGCCGCCCGGCCGCGGGAATTTGCTTTCGCACGATCGAGCGGATCGGTACTCTGTCTCCAGGAAAGGAGAACCATATGGATCGCAGAACGTTTGTAAAGACGGTGCCCGCGATGGCGGTGTTGGCCGGGGCGACGGAAGGTCTGGCCCAGGAATCCGCCAAGCCCGCGGCGGAACTTCAACCCATCGTGCTGCCCAAGCCCCAGAAGGATGGCGGCAAGTCCGTGCTGGCGGCCTTGTGGGAGCGAAGGACCGTTCGCAACATCCGAAGCGAGAAGCTCCCGCCGCAGATGCTGTCGAATCTCTTGTGGGCCGCGTTCGGGGTCAATCGCGAGCAGGGCAATTTCGGCAAGCCGGGACGGACGGCGCCCTCGGCCAGCAACTCCCAGGAGATCGATCTGTATGTGGCCCTGCCCGAAGGCGTCTACGTGTACGACGGCGCGTCGCACCGTCTGAACCCGGTGGCGGCGGGGGACTTTCGATCCAGGTCCGGACGGGGCGCTGCGACCACCGCGCCGGTCAACATCTTCTACGTCGTGGATTTGGCCCGCTATGTTCTCGAAGGCAATCCCGACCGCAGGATCAACGACCCGGAGATCCAGAAGTCGTACTACTACTGCGCGTCGGGTCTGATCGCGCAGAGCGTATACCTGTTCGCGGCCTCGCAGGGCTTGGCGGCGTGGTTCCACAACTGCGACAAGGAGAATACTGTGAAGGAGTTCACTCTGCGGCCTCAGCAGAAGGTGCTTTTTGCTCAAACCGTCGGATACCCGGCGTGACACAAGAATTGAGTCCATGCCAGGCCAGTGAAGGAGACAAGTTATGAGGAATTACGTGATCTGTTCAGCGCTCGTTGTGACGATAGTTTTGGCCGTGGCGGCTCAGGCTGCCGATTGTCCGAGATTTCGAGGGCCCGCTGGCGACGGCCAGTTCGCCGAGACGGGTCTGCTCAAACAGTGGCCGCAGGGAGGTCCCAAGCTCGCCTGGACGGTCCAAGGCCTCGGCAAAGGCTACTCTTCGGCCACCGTGGCCGGCGGCACGATCTACGTGACCGGCATGGACGACCAGAAGCAGGGCATTCTCTTCGCGTTCAACCTGGACGGCTCGCCGAAGTGGAAGACCCCGTATGGGCCGGAGCTGGAAAAGCAGGGGGCATCCGTAGCCGGTACGCGCGCCACGCCGACTGTGGACGGCGACCGCGTGTACCTTCTGACCGGTCTTGCCAGGTTGGTCACCTTCGACGCGGCCGAGGGGCGAGTGCTCAAGACAGTCGATCTGGTGGAGCGGTTCAAGCCCAAGCAGGCTCAGTTCGGCTTCGCCGACTCGGTGCTCGTCGATGGGAACAGGCTGATCTGCTCGCCAGGCGGGCCCGATGCCTCGGTTGTGGCTCTGGACAAGAACAGCGGCGAAACCCTTTGGCAGACCAAAGGGCTCAGCCAGACGACGGGATACTGCTCCGCCCGAATCGTCGAGCACGGCGGTCGGCGATTGGTCCTGACCATGTTGGGTGCCGGCGTCGTCGCGGTTGACGCCGGAACAGGCGAGGTCGTCTGGCAGCGCGAATATCCGCACCGGGCCGGCGTCCAGCCCAATCCGCCGCTCTATGCCGACGGGATGGTCTTCGTTTCTTCGGGCATGGGCGCCGGCAGCGCGATGCTGTTTATGGTCGAAACGAACCCAACCGCCGCCCCGGTCTGGGCCGAAAGGGCTCTCGATTGCCAGATGCAGGGCACCGTCCTGATCGACGGTTGCATCTACGGCACCGCCCAGAGCGCCAACAAGGGGCTTGTCTGCCTGGACTGGAAGACGGGCAAGGTGCTCTGGAACGCTCCCGAGGTCAAGCAGGGCACCGTAACTGCCGCCGAGGGAATGCTTTACGTCTACGGCGTGGACGGCACGGTGCGGCTGATCAAGGCCAATCCCGCGGCCTATGAGCCGGCGGGTCAGTTCGCCGTCTCAGCCGGCACCGATGAGCACTGGGCCCACCCGACGATTGCCAACGGCCGATTGTACATCCGCCACGGCGACGCCCTCATGGCCTTTGACATCAAGTCGTGAACGAGGAAGCGATCCGTCGCGCCTGGTTTCTGGACGGGCACTGCCCGGCAGAGTGCTCCCGTGCGGACCGGTGTCGTTTTGTGCTTGACTGTCTTGGATTTTCTCGTACTATTAGAGAATGTCAAATAGTGAAATAGGATTCACCAAGTGTGTTTGTACCGGCAGATCGCTGGATCGCATGCTTCGTCCGGCTATCCTGACGGTTTTGTGCGACAAGCCATGTGGTTTGCACGGCTACGCGGTGGAAAAGGAGTTGCAGGGTCTTCGGTTCTTCCAACGCCAGCCTCCGGACTATGCAGGGCTCTACCGGTTGCTCAAACGGATGGAGGCTGAAGAGCTTCTGTCTTCAATCGAGAGCGAGTCATCGGAAGGCCCATCCAGAAGGGTGTACTGTCTCACAGACCGTGGGAGGCAGTGCTTGTTCCGCTGGCTGGAGAGTCTTGTAGAATATCGGGAGATGCTGGAGGATCTGCTCTCCCATACGAATGAGAGTGTTCAAAGGGGCGAGGCGATGCGAAGGGGGCTGGCGGTGCCTCGAGATTCTGATTCGGTGCAATTGAAGGCCCTCGAAGGAAGGTCACTGTTTCGGTGAGGAGGTCTCATGAGAATGGACAAGTGGTTTGGTGGAATTGTAGGTGGTGTGATGCTTTCTGCCGTCGTCTGCTGGGCAGGAGGCGAGTCTGTCTTTGTCCCGAATGCGTCTTTCGAATCGCCCGAGACGGTTTTCGTCGATGTCGACGTTGCGTCCTGGCAGAAGGGGCAGACGCCCTGGTGGTACGACGAGAGCGGCGGCTACGCCTGGAGCCAACTGACCGGCGTGTTTCTGAACGTGCCGCCCGAGGATGAGGCCCACATCGACAACTGCGATGGGAACCAGGCCGTCTGGTTGTTCGCGGTCCCGCAGGTCGAGTTGTACCAGGACCTGGAGGCCGTTTTTGAGGTGGGCCAGCGCTATCATCTGGCGGTCGGGGTCCTGGGCGGGGGCGGCAACATGAGGGACGGCGTCCCGCTGGAGATCCGTCTGTTCTATCGGGGCGCCGATGGCGAGCGAGTGACGGTGGAGTCCACGACGTTCACGTACCGCGTGAGCGACGGCTACATCAAGCATTTCAAGGAGGTCCGGCTGGATCTGCCCGTCGTGCGTCAGACCGATCCCTGGGCCGACGAGAGAATCGGCGTACAGATTGTCTCGACGCTGACCCTGGCCGACCTGGATCCCGTGACCGGCCGGGCCGGGGGGTACTGGGACGTTGACAACGTCCGCCTGGACAAGTCGTCTCCGCCTCCGGAGACGCCTGTGCCCGTTGCGAACGCGTCATTCGAGTTGCCTGAGACACCGTTCGTGGATATCACCATCGAGTCCTGGCAGAAAGGGCCGACGCCGCTCTGGTATGACGAGAGCGGGGGATACGCCTGGAGCCAACTGACCGGCGCGTTTCTGAATGTCCCGCCGGAGGACGAGGCCCACATCGACAACTGCGACGGGAACCAGGCAGTCTGGTTGTTCGCGGTCCCGCAGGTCGAGTTGTATCAGGACCTGGAATCCAGCTTCGAAGTCGGGCAAAGCTATCATCTGGCGGTCGGAGTCATCGGCGGGGGCGGCAACATGAAAGACGGTGTTCCCCTGGAGATTCGGCTGTACTATCGCGACGCCAATGATGTCAGAACGACCGTGGAGTCGACGGTCTTCACCTATCGTCAGGCCGATGGGTACGTCAAGCACTTCAACGACGTGCGTCTGGATCTTCCGGTCGTACGCCAGACTGATCCTTGGGCCGGCCGCAAGATCGGCGTCCAAATCGTCTCGACGCTGACTTTGGCGGACCTCGACCCCCAGACCGGCAAGGCCGGCGGCTACTGGGACTTGGACAATGTCCGCCTGACGCAGTCGCCCTCCTGGGAGGACTCCCAGGAGGAGTCTCCCGAGGCTTTGCAGGAGGAGGACCCGACTCCATCGGAGTAGGAGCGACCGGCATTCATGAGAACACGAATGGACGTGAACGGCAGCAGCTTGCCGACAGATGTGTCCCGAGTGCAGCCCCTGAGAGGGGGCTGTGCTCGGGGTCGTGGCGTCCAGCCTCGTGAGGCCTTCACCTTGATCGAACTGCTGGTGGTCATCAGTCTCGTGGCGGTTCTCCTGGCGGTTCTGGCGCCTGCGCTGGCGTCCGCCAGAGCCTCGGCCCGCAAAGCGGCTTGCATGTCCAATCTCCGCCAGATCGGCATTGCGATCCATGCGTATGCCGACGACTATGGCAGCAGCATTCCGGTCGGCCCTGTCGCGCCGCCGTTTCTGTCGCCTTCGGACTTCTACCCTTCGACCGGAGCGCCGACGAGTCTGATTTCGCTTCGCTCGGGCGCGCCGGTCGGCCTGGGTCTGTTGCTTCGCAGCCACCTGTCGCAACAGGCCCACACGCTCTTCTGCCCCGATCCTGATCAACGTGTCTCGGCCGAGACGGAATTGGGAAATGTCGGCGTCCGCCAGGCACAGTGCAGCTATTACTATCGCCACGCCTCCGCGACCCGTCTGTTCGACAGTGCCGCCGAGCCGCCGGCGACACGGGTCGTGCTGAGCAATCTGGGTCGTAATCGCAACGGACGCGCGGTCCGGGCGCTGGCTGTCGACACGCAGTTCCTATGTCCCGCCAATCTGGCACAATTCAACGTCACACCTCGTACGCACCACCGCCGGAGATTCGTGGAGATTCTGTTCGCTGATGGCGGTGTTGTCTCCTGTTCCAACCAGGACGCCCGCTTCATGGTGGACCTTCTCGACTACAACCAGGTGCGCAGGGCGTTCAGCAAGATCCTGGAGGTTCTCGAGTGGGCGGACGAGGCGCGGTAAGGACGGCGAAGATGCGAACATGCTTTTTCGTGGGCAAAGAGAGATTGGATCCCCTGGATCTCAAAGCCCTGATTGTGACGCAGGGAATCAAGGTCAGCCAGGAGGTCTACGAGCGATTCGGAGGGACTCATCGGATCTATCCCGACCCGCTGACCTGCAATTGTCTGATTCTCCCCGACGGCACCATCGTGCAAATGACGGATGTCGCATTGCACATGCGCTACCGTCCTCCTGCACAACGGCACGGAAATCACCGAGGCCAGCTTTCCAAAGGCTTCGCGGTTCTACGAACAGACACGATGGATCTTGGTGCGGAATGTCGTAGGATACGCGATTTCTACCGCAGGGTGAAGGAGGGACTGGCGGAGATCTATCCCAAGTACGGTCTTGAGCCTCCCGGCAGCAGGGGACTAAACGTCTGCTTGTGCCGGGACATCTGGCACCATCGATCCGTGATTGGCGCAGCGACCGGGCAATGCTGACAACCGCAAGAGAATCGAACACTTCCCGTTCTCATCTGGTATAATCAGGGTCTGAGATCCGGCGGACGGGTACTGATGGACCTACCCAGGCACAGGTCGGTCTTTCGGCCTGTTCTGCTGTGCGCCGTTCTTACAGGGTCTAGGCTGACAGGGCAATTGCGTCATGACAATCGGAGATACTGCGAAGCAGCCACACATCTTATTCTGTCGATGTGGGTACAGTGAGATCATCCCTGCGGCTGTTAAGGACGGGATTCTCGCCGCAGTGTTCGGTCTAGAGTTGGAGATCGACATGGTGGATGACCTCTGCGGCCTGGCGGCCGAGCGCGACCCGTGTCTGCAAGCTTGGGCCCAGGCCCCATCGCTGACGGTCGTCGCCTGCTTTCCCAGGACGATTCGCTGGCTCTTCCACGCCGCCGGCGTCCAGCTCGATCAGGATAGGACACGATTCCTCAACATGAGGAGCCAATCGGTGGAAGAGATCACTCGGGAATTGGCGGGTGAAAGCAAGTCCGCCTCTTCCGTGTCCAATTATCAATCATCCATTAATGACAAATCGGATTGGGTCCCCTGGTTCCCGGTGATCGACTACGACCGGTGCGTCAACTGTAAACAGTGCATGAACTTCTGTTTGTTCGGCACCTACGGTCTCTCGGACGAGGGGCACGTCCAGGTGGTCAAGCCTTCCGGCTGCAAGACCAATTGTCCCGCGTGCGCCCGCATGTGTCCCAAGCAGGCGATCATCTTCCCGAAGTATGCGGATTCACCGATCAATGGCGATGTCGTAGGGGCAACCCCCCGTGGTTGCCCTGCGCCGGATGGCCAGCCAGCAGGGCAGGCACAGGGGCCTGCCCCTACGGGCGACCTCTACGATCGTATCCGCAATCGTTCCGCCTGCGGCAAGCGGTTTTCGATCCAACCGCAGGAGGTGACAGGCGTGCAACGTGTCGAGGGCGTCCCGCCCTCGAATCGCGGGCAGGATGCCCGCGACACGGCCAAGCCGAACCGTTCGTGCCCGACGCTGGATAGTCTCAAACGCGAATTGAACATTCCCGACGAGGTTCTGGCCTCGCTTTCCCCGACTGAGATGCAGCGGGTCCTCTCGAAATCCAAGGCCGATACGCAGGAGAAGGGCGACAAACCCCATGAGTAGACCTTTGCGACCCGCGGTCGTCCTCGTCGCGGACAGGACCCTTAGCGCCAGTTACCGCATCCTCTTTGAGGGCATGTTCGCCACGATGCAGACGACGCAATTGCCCGAGCTGTTCATGCGCCGGTTCATGGCCCCGCCGGTCCCGACGGATGAGGACGGACGGGCCAAGACCGTCCCGCTGGGTCTGCGTCGCGTCGAGTCGGCCTTGCTCAAGTACACGTCTCTGACCCCCGACGAGGTGGTCTGTACGACGCCGGAGCGAGTGGCTGATCTGATGGGACCCTGGGTCAAGGTAGTGGGCTTCAGCTCCAGCGACCCGCTGGGCAAGGGCATGAGCAACACGACCACCGCCAACTTCTGCAAAGGCGAACTCTACACGCAGTATTGGACGCGAAAAGCCCTGGAGCAACTCGGGACATTCAAACGTAAGTATGGATTCAAGATCGTCGTGGGCGGCGCCGGCGCCTGGCAATGGCTGGCGCACCCCGACCGCAGGCCCGACGTCGAGATCGACCTGGTCTATCAGGGGTATTTCGAATCGCTGGGACCCGAGGTGTTTGCGGATCTACTGAGCGGTCGGTCTCGCGCCGACTGCGTCGCGGGTTCCGATATCGGGGTCTCGCGAATCCAGCCCATCCGGTCGCCCTCGCTGCTGGGGATCATCGAGCTGTCGCGTGGCTGCGGCCGGGGCTGCAGGTTCTGCGCCATGGCCCGCCAGGGAATGGCCCATCTGAACGAGGACACGATCCTGGCGGACCTCCAGACCAACGTCGCAGGCGGACTGAGAGCGGTCGTCAGCGGCAGCGAGGATTTCTTCCGCTATGGGGCCAAGGGACTGAAGCCCGACTTCGAGAAGCTTCGCAGCCTGCTGCTTCGCATGCGGGAAATCAAAGGCCTCTCCTTCATGCAGATCGACCACGCGAACATCACGTCGGTCCTGCAGCTCGACGACGAGCAGCTCAAGGAGATCAAGCGGCTCCTGACCTGGGAGCAAAGGAGCGACTATCTCTGGGTGAACATGGGAGCCGAGAGCGCCAACGGGCACTTGGTTGCGGCCAACAGTCCTGGTAAAATAGCGCCGTTCGATCCCAAGGATTGGGGCCGGATGATCCGCGAGGCCGCGGACCGGATGAACCGCTGCGGGTTCTTCCCGGTAATGAGTCTCGTGCTGGGATTGCCGGGCGAAACGCCCGCCGACGTCGCGGCGACTCTGGAGTTGGTGAAGGACCTGCGGAAGAAACGGGCCGTGGTGTTTCCGGTGTTCTACGAGCCCATGACGGCCGACGAGATCGAAGCCGACAAGCGGTTCAGCCTGGCGACGATGACGCCGGAACATCTGGAGCTGTATCGAACATGCTACGAGATCAATTTCAAGATGGTCCCGCGGCTGTTCTGGGACAACCAGCGGGCCGGCGGTGTCCCGTGGATCAAGCGGGCCGTCATGCAGACGATGGGCAAAGGAGAGGTCCTGACCTGGCGTCGGGCCTTCAGGAAACTGGGAAAGCAATTGATGAAGGATAATGGATCATTGATGATTGGAAAAGAGGCTCTTGCCTCCGCCAATAATCCCTAATCAATCATCCATCATCCTTGTGATCAAGGAGCAAGCGTATGCCTGATGACCGTGTGACGGCGACGAAGCCTCTGCGGCCGCCCCAGGACAACGTCCCGCAGAGCAAACAGGCTCGCGAGGCGCTGCTGGAGGTGATCCGCGCATACGTGGGCCGGGAGCGGCTGGTGCCGCCCTTGGGCATCGAGGAATTGCGAGGCCACACCGCCGCGGTGCTCGAAGAAGCAGGCATGGAATCCAAGTACGGCGATTTCGCGGCGGTCCTGCTCAACAACGAGGCGTGGCGGGAAACCGTGGCGGCCATCCCCTATGAGAAGCGCCTGCTCCTGCTGCCCAAGTGCCTCCGCGACGCCAAGGGCTGCCCCGCGAGCTTCGACGACATCGGCCTGCTGTGCCAGAACTGCGGGCGGTGCGTGATCGGGGACCTCAAGAGCCAGGCCGAGCAGCTCGGGTACGCGGTGCTGGTGGCGGAGGGTTCACCGGTGGTGATGTCGCTCATCGAGGCCGGTCGGATCGAAGCGGTGATCGGGGCGAGTTGCCTGTCCGTCCTGGAGCGGGTGTTCCCCTACATGGAGGCCGGAGCGGTGCCGGGAATCGCCATCCCCTTGCTGCACGACGGCTGCGCCAATACGAGCGTCGATCTCGAGTGGCTCTGGGAGGCGATCTACCAGACGACAGAGGACCAGACCCAGCGGTTCAATCTGGACGCATTGCATCGACAAGTGAATGAGTGGTTCTCGCGGGAGGCCATCGCCCAGGCGATTGCGCCTCGGGCGAGCCGGACGGAGCAGGTGGCCCTGGACTGGATGGCCAAGGCCGGCAAGCGATGGCGGCCGTTCCTGGCGGTCTGCGCCTACAGCGCGTTGTCGGGCGACCACTCCCTGATGCGGGAGGCCGACCTCCGCAAGGTGGCGATCGCGGTCGAGTGTTTCCACAAGGCCTCGCTGATCCACGACGACATCGAGGACGGCGATGCCGAGCGGTACGGCGAGCGGACGCTGCACGCCGAGCACGGAGTGCCCATCGCGCTGAACGTCGGCGACCTGCTGCTGGGCGAGGGGTACAGGCTCCTGGCCGAGGTGGATGTGCCCGACGCCCAGAAGGTCCGATTGCTTCGAGCCGCGGCCCAGGGCCATCGCAGCCTGTGCCTGGGGCAGGGCAGCGAACTGGCCTGGATGCGGGCCCCGAGACCGTTGCCGGTCGCGGAAGTCCTCGACATCTTCCGGATGAAAACGGCTCCGGCTTTTGAAGTCGCCTTGAGCTTGGGCGCAATCCTGGCCAATTGCGACGAGCAGGTCCACGCGGCCCTGGCGCGATACAGCGAATCGCTGGGCATTGCCTACCAGATCCGCGACGATCTCGACGATCTTCGCTCGCCCGCGAGAGAGGATCTCTTCAACGGCAAGCGTCCCTCCATTCTTCCGGCCCTGGCGCAGGAGAACCCGAGGGCAGAAGTCGAGTCCGCCGCGTGGCGTCTTATGGAGACCTACAAATCGCTGGCCATCGGCAGCCTCATCTCGCTCAAGAACGCCAACCTCAAGGGGCTGCTTCGCCGCGTGATTGCCAGGATGTTCAACGATTTCGAGATCATGGGCTGCTGCGACGATCCTGGCGCCCGGCATGCGGCGGGCCATGAATGAGGCGGGGGACGTGACAAGCCAGGGACGCGATCGGGCGGGGCAGGCGGACAGCGGCGATGGACAGCCCTGGCCGTGGTCGAAGCTGCCGTTTGCGTTGCGCGGGCTGCGGCACAGGAACTATCGGCTGTTCTTCGGCGGGCAACTGATCTCCCTGATCGGCACATGGATGCAGGCGGTGGCGCAGTCCTGGCTCGTCTATCGATTGACGAATTCCGCCGCGATGCTGGGGTTCGTCGGGTTTGCCGGTCAGATCCCGGTCTTTCTGCTGGCCTCGGTCGGCGGCTCGGCGGCCGACCGGTACAACCGCCATCGCATCCTCCTGGCCACGCAGACGACCGCCATGCTCCTGGCTTTCATCCTGGCGGCATTGACGCTCACCGGCAAGGTGCAGGTCTGGCACATCTTCGTCCTGGCCTCCTCGCTGGGTCTGGTCAATGCCTTCGACGTCCCGACCCGCCAGGCGTTCGCGGTGGACATGGTCGGGCGGAACGACCTGATCAACGCCATCGCGCTGAACTCGTCGATGATCAACGGCGCTCGCATGGTGGGTCCTGCGATCGCAGGTCTTCTGGTCGCCAGCGTGGGCGAGGGCTGGTGCTTTCTGCTCAATGCCGTCAGCTATCTGGCGGTGATTGCGGGGCTGCTGCTCATGACGCTGCGGACCCAGGCCCGCGTGCCGCTTCCGGGATCGGCGCTGACGAGCATCTTCGATGGGTTCCGCTACGTCAGACGTACCCGTCCGATTCGATCTCTGCTGTTGCTGCTGGGACTGGTCAGTCTGATGGGCATGCCGTACGCGGTGCTCATGCCGATCTTCGCCGACCAGATCCTGCACGGGGGCCCGAAAGGGCTGGGCCTGCTGATGGGCTCGTCGGGGTTCGGGGCTTTGATCGGCGCTGTGACGCTGGCGACGAAGAAAGGCATCCGCGGCCTGGGGCGGTGGATCGCGTTCTCGGCCGCGGGGTTCGGCCTGGGCCTGATCCTGTTCTCGCAGTCCCGGTCATTTCCGTTTTCGATGCTGCTGCTGGTGCCCGTCGGGTTCTCGATGATGATCGAAATGGCCGCGTCGAACACGTTGATTCAATCGCTGGTCCGCGACGAGTTTCGCGGACGGGTGATGGCGGTGTATGCGATGATGTTCATGGGCATGGCCCCGTTCGGATCGCTGCTGGCCGGCGCGTTGGCCCATCGCATCGGCGCGCCGTCGACCGTCATGCTGGGCGGCGCGGTGTGCATGGCGGGGGCTGCGGTGTTCCGTTGGCATCTGCCGGCTTTGCGACAGGAGGTCCGAGAGATGATCGTGGCGCTCCAGGTCGCCGCCGGCGACCCGGCACAAGAGAGCATGGGACAGGCGAGCGTCGTCGCGCCGCGCCAACTGCAGGAATAGGAGAACGCCGTGACCATCAGGCTGGACATGTGCAAGGCTGTGGCGAACGCCCGCGAGGCTCTGGGCGATTCCGCCGAGGCGGTGAGAGGTCTTCTCCAGCGGCGACTTGCCTCGGAGGGCGGTTTCCAGGGCAGGGACGGACGCAGCGACCTCTACTACACGGTCTTTGGGCTCGAAGCGTCCCTGATGCTGGGTTTCGACTTCCCGCGAGAGCGTGTGACCGCATATCTCGACAGCTTCGGGCAGGGGGAATCGCTCGATCTTGTGCACCTGGCGGCCTTGATCCGCTGCCGGGCGAACCTCGGGAGCGTGCGGAATCCCGAGACTCTGGCGCAGCGTCTGATGACCTACAGATCCCGAGACGGCGGCTTCAACATGATTCCAGGGGAGGCCCAGGGCAGCGCATACGGGAGTTTCCTGACGCTGGGCGTCTGGCAGGATCTGGGCATCGAATGCCCCGACATCGAAGCGGTGGCGCAATCCATCGCTTCATTGCAGAGATCGGGGGGCGGCTATGCCAATGAAGCTTCGATGACCGCAGGAGCGACGCCTGCCACCGCGGCCGCGATCTGCACGCTTCACTCCTTGAAGCGGCCGATCCCCGAGTCGGCGATTCAGTGGCTTCTGGCCCGTGTCCATCCGCTCGGGGGCTTTGTGGCGATTCCGATGATCGGGGACCTTGGAACGCCGGACCTGCTCTCCACCGCGACCGCGTTGCATGCCTTGTCACTCCTTGGGGTCTGCGCGGAGGACGCGAGGGACAAGCACCTGGACTATCTGGACAGCCTCTGGAGTGCGGAGGGCGGGTTTCGGGGCCACTGGGCCGATGACGTCGTGGACTGCGAATACACCTATTACGGGCTGCTGGCCCTGGGGATTCTGACGGCATGAGCGAGAGAGCCCTTGAGGAAACCATCGCCGCATTGCGGGGCAAGCTGCTCACCGCGCGGGGGCCGCATGGGCACTGGGAGGGCAGGCTGTCGAGCAGCGCGCTGTCGACGGCCACGGCGGCCTTTGCCCTGGCCATGGTGGACCGGGTCCAATATCGATCTCTCGTCGATCGAGGGCTCCGGTGGCTCTGCGAGAACCAGAACGCCGACGGCGGCTGGGGCGACACCGTGGACAGTCCGAGCAATCTGAGCACGACGATGCTCTGTTACTCCGCGCTGGCGATTCCTGATGGCCCCTCCGCGTGTTCGCGATGCGTGGAGAAGACCGGATTGTGGCTCCTGCACAAGGTCGGCTCTCTCGATCCCCAGTCGCTCGCGGCCGCTGTGGAGGCACAGTACGGCAGGGACCGCACGTTCTCCGTGCCCATTCTCACGATGTGCGCCCTGGCCGGCCGATTGGGCCAAGGGCGCGATGCATGGAAACGGGTTCGACCGCTGCCGTTCGAGCTGGCTGTCCTGCCGCCCCGTCTGTTCAAGTGGCTGCGTCTTCCGGTCGTCAGTTACGCGCTGCCGGCGCTGATCGCCATCGGGCAGGTCCGGTACGAACATCGCAGGCCGGCCAATCCGTTCGCCCGAGCGGTTCGGTGGCTCTCCAGGGCCCGGACTCTGCGGGTTCTTGCAGGCATCCAGCCCGACAACGGCGGTTTTCTCGAAGCCGCGCCGCTGACGTCCTTCGTCGTGATGAGCCTGGCCGCCTGCGGGCGACGCGAACACAGGGTTGTCGCCAGGGGCGTCGAGTTTCTCATCCATTCGATCCGCCAGGACGGAAGCTGGCCGATCGACACGAATCTCGCCACCTGGGGCACGACGCTGTCGATCATCGCCCTGGCGGGCGCGGGCTTGGAGAAATCCCTATCGTCCGTTGAGCGGCTACGGCTCACAGATTGGCTGCTGTCGTGCCAGCATCGCCGCATCCACCCCTATACGCAGGCGGCGCCGGGCGGCTGGGCCTGGACGGACCTGCCCGGTGCGGTCCCCGACGCCGACGACACCGCCGGGGCGCTCGTCGCTCTGCACGAGTTGTCGCAGGCAGATCCCATGAGTTCCATGAGTTCCATGAGTCCCATCGGTCCCATCGGTCCCATCGGTCCTGTCTCCGTCGTTTCGAACGGCATCGAATGGCTCCTCGGGCTTCAAAATGCCGACGGCGGGATTCCGACGTTCTGCCGGGGTTGGACGAAACTGCCGTTCGACAAGAGCGCCGCCGACATCACCGCCCACGCGGTCGCGGCGATGGGGCTCTGGCTTCCTGCGCTGGCGGAACCGCTCAAGGGCCGGACGGAGAAGGCCCTGGGCAGGGCTCTCGCCTGCCTGGAAGGGGCCCAGCGGCCCGACGGCTCCTGGATTCCATTGTGGTTCGGGAGCCAGGCCGCTGTGAATCGGGAGAATCCGACCTACGGGACAAGCCGGGCGATCAGGCATCTGGCGAGATGCGCGTCGGAGATAGGACCTATGGGACCCATAGGGCCCATGTGCGAACGCGGCGTTCGGTGGCTGCTGTCGGCGCAGAATGCCGATGGCGGATGGGGGGGAGCGGCCTCCGTCGCCTCTTCGATCGAAGAGACCGCACTGGCGGTCGAGGCTCTGGCTGCGGCCGGCAGCGATCCTTCGACAGCCCGAGCTGTCCGGCGGGGGTCCGACTGGCTCATCGCCCACACTCATCACGGGACCTACCTTCCGGCCTCGCCTATCGGCCTGTATTTCGCCAGTCTCTGGTACTCTGAAGAGTTGTATCCGATAATCTTCGCTCTGGCGGCCTTGTCCAGGGCCTCGCGAATGCCCGCCTGCTGCCCTTGAGGAATCCGACGAACCTTCCCGCCTGCTGCTCGTATATTTGCTAGTAGCAAGTAATTTGGGCGTCCGGCAGAGGTGTTATGAGTAGGCAGCTTTTCGAGTTGATTCTCGCGGTTCGGCGCAAATGCCAGGGCAACGAGGGACGGATTCAACGGGAACTGGGTCTGTCCCCGGCCGAGTTCAACGCCCTGATCGTCATGGTCGACGGCGGGGAGATCACAGGCTGCGAGTTTGCCGATCGGATGTCGCTGTCGTTTTCGCGGGCCAGTCGGGTGCTGAGCAAGCTGGTGGCCGACGGCTATCTGAGGACGCGTCCGAGTCCGCAGGACCGCAGGACGATTCGGGCCTCGCTCACGCCCAAAGGCAAGAGGACCAGGCAGCGGATGTTCGAGCACATGGAGGTCTGTGAGAGCCGGATCTGCCGCGGCCTGGATCCGGAGAAGCTGATGCAGGTTCGGAATGCCCTGGAACTGCTGGAGGCGGCTCTGTGAACGCTGATCTTCCGACGAATGAGAATACGGAGAATCGATTATGCAGCGAGTGATGTTCGTTCAGTTGGCCGTGGGTTCGGTGATTGGCGGCGGCATCGGAGCGGCGATGGGCTACTTCGGCAAGTGCACCACAGGAGTCTGTCCTCTTACAGCCAACCCCTTGCGAGGGGGCTTGATCGGAGCGGTCATCGGGGGACTCCTGGCCTTCTCCATGGTTTCGCCTCGCGTGACAGTGCAGATGAATGAGAAGGGAGAACTCCAGATCCGCTCGCCCGAAGATTTCGAAGCGAAGGTCCTGGGAGCGAAGCAGCCTGTGCTCGTGGACTTCTACTCGACCACGTGCGGGCCGTGCCGGATGCTGGCGCCGACGATCGAGAACCTGGCCGAGCATTATGAGGGCCGTGCGGCGGTGTACAAGGTGAACGTGGAAGCCCTGCCGGAGGTGGCGCGTCGGTATGGGATTCAGGGCGTGCCTTCGGCGCTGTTCTTCCAGGACGGCAAAGAGGTCAACCGTCTGGTCGGTCTGCGTCCGCAGGACGCGTATTCCGTCGTGCTTGACCGGTTGCTCAGCTCGGTCTAGTCGCTTGAGGTTCACTACGCCGAGGCCAGGGCCTCGACTTCCTCGATAGTCTTGGGAATGTGCGGGCCGAGGAGACGGTTTGCGTCCTTCGTGATCAGGATGCAGTCCTCGATCCGCACACCGTTGGAATGCCGCCAGGCTTCGAGCCGGTCGTAGTCGATGAACGCCTTGCACGTTCGCTCGGCTTTCCATCGGTCGATCAGGTGGGGGATGAAGTAGATGCCGGGTTCGACCGTGACGGCATAGCCCGGCTCGACCGGCTTGGCCAGTCGCAGCGACCGCCACCCGAAGGCTGGATTGCGTTTGATTGTGTCGGTGTAGCCCACGTAGTCTTCCCCGAGGGCCTCCATATCGTGCACGTCCAGGCCGATCATGTGACCGAGGCCGCAGGGGAAGAACAGCGCGTGCGCCCCGGCCGCCACCGCCTCTTGCGGATCGCCCCTCGCGACGCCCAGTTCCTTGAGACCCTCCATCAACGCGACGGACGCCAGGCGGTGGACCTCTCGCCATTCGACGCCCGGCCTGGCTGCGGCGATGGCCCGTTCCTGAGCGGTCTGCACGATGGCGTAGATCTCCTTCTGTCTGGCGGAGAATCGACCCGAGACAGGGATCGTCCGCGTGATGTCGCCTGCGTAGTGGAGGGGCGACTCGGCGCCCGAGTCGTTCACGACGATGTCGCCGGCCTTCAGCGTGTTCTCATAGCAGGGGTTGTGCAGGGTTTCGCCGTGTTTGGAGAAGACGGTGGCGAAGGCCGGTCGCACGCCGTGAGACATGGCGACCGCGTCGATCGCAGCGGCGATCTCCCGCTCGAGCACGCCCGGCCGGGTCAGCCGCATGGCGGTTTTGTGCATCTCGCACGAGATCGCCAGGGCCGCTTCGATCTGCTCGATCTCCTCGGCCGACTTGACGGACCTCTGTTGAACGACCGAACGGATGAGGGGTTCGGAGAGGTACTTGTGGAGAACGCCCGGCGCGATCCCGAGCCATCGCCAGACCTTGAGCACGTTCTCCGGCCGGTCCTGGGGCAGCAGGTGCACGGTTCGATCCTGTCGCACCGCCTCGCTGAGGATCTCCTCCAGTTTCTCGGGCGACGCGGTGCGCGTGACGCCGATTTGTGCGCAGCGGTCCTGCAGCAGGGGCAGGGGCCCGGTCCATACGATCTCCTCGATGGTCGGATCGTGGCCGAAGACGCATTCGGTCCCCTCGTCCACGTCGATGGTCGCGGCCAGGCCCGGCAGGTCGAGCCCGAAGAAATAGAGGAACGTGCTGTCCTGGCGGAACGGATACGCGTTGCCCGCGAAATTCACCGGCGATTCATCATTGCCCGGCAGCAGAACGACTCCGGAGCCGACCTGGGCTCTGAGCCGCTCTCTTCTGCGAACGTAAGTCTCTTTGGCAAACATGGATCAGGGCTTTCTGGAAGTAAGCAGGCTGCCGACGACCAGGGCCAGTACCGATACCGTGATGGCGGGCAGTACGGCGTCGAGGTTTGCCAGGCTGGGCGGCAATCGGTTGTGAATGAGATCGGCCTCAGACCACAACAGGGTGACGACTGTCCCAGCGAGGATGGAGCTGATCGCTCCGGTGGTGGTCGCTCGTTTCCAGAACAAGGCCGCCACGAGACAGGGAGTGATCGCCGAACCGTAGATTGTGTATGCGTACAGAGCCTTGCGGAAAAAGCCCGTGGTTTCGGCAAAGGCGAACGTCACCAGATACGCGGCAATTCCGAAGATCAGCACCAGCAGGCGGCTTGCAAGCAGTGTCCGTTTCTCACTGGCCTTGGGATTGATGTGGTTGAGATAGACATCTTTGATGAAGGTCGTGGCCGGCACCAGCAGGAACGAGTCGGCTGTGGAGACGATCACCCCCACGACGGTGACCATGAACAGGATGCTCATCGCAAAGGGCATGTAGTGCCTAGCTGCGTAGATCAGGATATACCTGCCATTCTCCGGGTCCGGCGTCATGCTGCCGGCCACCCAGGCGCTGCCGATGATCAGCAGCTCGATCGCCAACGCCAGGAAGATCATCACCGTGACGGCCTGTCGGGCCCCCTTGGCGTTGCGGCTGGCGAAGATCCGCTGGTACTGATTGGCGTCGCCCAGGATCAACAGGAACGGGGGCAACAAGTAGTTGATCAAGTGGGTGGGCGAGTACACCCCCCAGAACTGCATGTGGTGAGGCTTGTCCACCATGGTCGCATACCCCGCGTGTATGCCGGCGAAACCCCCGGCTTTGATCAACAGCACCGGAAATGCGATCAGCAGAGAAACCGTGATGATCAAGCCCGTCAGGATGTCGGCGTAAGCCAGACTCATCAGGCCGGCCAGCATGGCGTAGAGAATAATGAAAGCCGCCGCGATGACCGTGGCCTTCTCCTTGGTGAGCCGGGGTTCAATCAGCTCGAGCCGGCCGCCGGCAGGCAGGGTGCTGACGCGGAATAGATCCGTCGATGCATCTGCCAGATCGTAGCGAATTCGCGTGTAGTTGCCTTGCTTGATTGCCACGTGGTTGGCCGCGGCTCCCAGTTCTGCGCGGGCTTCTGCGATGGCATCGGGTTCCACCACGTCAATCACGTAAGGCAGTGGAGTGCCCTCGTCCCCGGAACCGGCAAGCAGGGCCACAGACACCCGGCCTGTGAAACCTTCCTCGGGTGTGAAGACCACTCGTCCCCGGGTGAGTTGGCGGCGTGTCAGTCCATCTCCCACCTTCAGAGCCATCGGCTCTTTGTTGCCCGTGATGACTTCCAGGACCGCTCCGCCGGCGTTGAACTGATAGCTCACAATCACCATGTATGCGATCACCAGCGCAACGACGGCCAGCGCGCGTGCGGTTTGTCCGTAGCGAGATCCGATGATCTCGGGCACCGTGGAGACCTCGATGGTGCGGGCTTTGGTGGCGATCAGCGACAGCAGGATCAGGCCCAGAAAGGTGCCCAACGGGATGATCAGAGCCGCTGCGCCTGTGCGATAGGCCTCTTCGGCATTCCCGACGATGGAGCCGGTGCCGATCCAGACCGCCAGCATTGTGCAGACCATCACCCACGGCGACAGCGACCGGCCGGCCACCGCGAAATCGGCCTGCGTCTTGACCTGCCGGGATTTGCAGATGCCGATGCCCGCCAAGGCCAGAAGGTAGATGAGGATCGCAATCAGATAGACCATTCACGCACCCTTATCAGCCACAGAGGACACAGAGATCACAGAGGAGGTAAGAAGATCAGAAAATGAGAAGTTGAGACGGTCGGACGATCTTCTGAACATCCTATCCCCTCAACTTCTCACCTTCGCGAGTCCATTCTCTGTGTCCTCTGTGCACTCTGTGGCAAGTTCATTGGATGAATTGCTCGACAAAATACTTCGGCGTCAGGGGCTCTCCTGTGGCTCGGGTGACCATTTCGTTCCACCGATACCGGGCGCCGGGGCCGAACACGTAACGGCGCAGGTACTGTCCCACGCGCTGGTCGCCAACATAGCTGACGCCCGCGTCCGATTCAAGCTTCAAAACCTTATGGACGAGATGATTGTGCAATTGGGAGGCCAGAAGTTCCCCCAGCAAGTAGTTGTGGTAATAGCAGGGGGCCGAGACAAAATGGAGCTTCGAGGCCCAGCCGGCGTCGGGCCTGCCCGGCGGCCGCCTGAGCAACTGGTGCTTCTCGACCAGATCCCACCAGAGGGTGTTCAGGTCCTGGTCGGGATTGGCATACAGGGCCTTCTCGAAATGCCACATCACCATCGCCCAGCGGGCGAAGAGCACCTGCTGGAAGCGAAGGTAGCGGTCGCTGACGGCGCGGATCCCGGCGGTTTCCTCGTCCGAGAGGTCGAGCATTTGCTGCATCCAGTCGGCGTTGCGGCTGAGCCTTCCGAAGAACATGGCGATGGCCTCGGTCGTGAACGGGTGCGCCGGCTCGCGCAGCAGCCAGGGCTCGCTCAGGTCCTTGTATCGATCGTACACCGCGTGGCCCAGCTCGTGGAGGATCGTCTCCATCCACCGCTCGGTGTCCTGGAGATTGGTCAGGATGCGGACGTCGCCCCTGCGGTCCACGTCGTGACTGAAGGCGTGCGGGTACTTGCCCTCGCGGTCGTACAGGTCGCTCCTGGCCAGAATGTCGTCGATGGGCAGGCCGACGCTCGCGTAGTAGGTGCGAGCCAGGGCCTCGATGTCCCGGCCTTTGTAGTACTGGTCCAGGTCCAGCTCGTAGACCAGCGGTGTTCTCTGGAAGAAGGGATCGTGATAGTGCCAGGGCATCAGCTCCTCGGGCGAGACGCCGTAACCCTTTGCCAGGATCTCATCGAGTTCCCGCTTGAGGCGTGCGAAGGGCTCGCGGGTCAGCCGGTCCAGATCGTCGAAGATGCGGTTCAGGTCGTTCACATCCTGTTCGCCCGTGACGATCGTCATCGTGTGATAATTGTCGAACCCGGCCCGCCGGGCGGCCTGGTTGCGCAGCCGGACCAGGGTGAGGAAATCCTCGATGATGACGTCGCCGACCTGCCTGCTGGCCCGCCAGGCGGCCTGGCGCTTGGCGACGTCGGGCTCGGTCGTCATGATCGTGTAGACGTCGCTGATGGTGACCTTGCGGCCGTCCACCGTGCCGCGGTAGTTGTTGTAGGTCTCCTGGACCTTCGTGTCGAGATCGACGATCCGCTCCAACAGGATCGGCTCAATCTGGTTTTGGAGAAAACTGTAGTAGAGCTTGTCCACCTGACGGATCAGACGTGGGTCGCGGATACATCCAGGTTCCCTGCACGCCTGGATGCGAACGAAGTCATTGGGGTCGCTGTGGGCCTGGCGTGCCTGCAGTTGGCGTTGCTTGAGTTCCTCGAACTTCTCCGGCTTGCCCGTGGTGGCCGCTTGCCAGTAGATCAAATTCGCCTGCGTGGTCAGCGGCTCGACCTTGGCCACGTGGTTCCGGACGATCCGGGCAACCTCGTCTTGCCGCGAATCCACGGCGCAACCCGCGTACAGACTCAGCGAAAACGCGGCAACCCATAGGGGCAGAAGCGAATGGCACTGCCGTCCACAAGGCGTGCGATACCAGGGGTTTATGTTTTCTGCAGTTGCTCACGGAGTTGCTCTCGGGGTCGTTGCATGAGGGGGTAGCGGTGGCGACGGCGTTTGAGGACCCGTGGCTCGATGCGGC
>DATIKY010000186.1:0-6079 GCA_035476995.1 Sedimentisphaerales bacterium
TGACGTTAACGCAACAGCGCAACGCCAAGGCCGCCCGCAGCCATCGTCGTCGAACCATCGCTCGTTTACACGCCATCGGCATCAAACTCAAAGACACAATCAAATGTCACTGGAGACTTCCATAGCGTTGTAGTACTAGCGCGTGGGTTGAGAACCCGCCCTTCAGGTCGCGATGTGTCGAGCTCCGCCGCGTGTCATGCCTTGTCCAACTCCGCCATCAGGTCGTTCTTTCCCACGGAACGCAGGAATCGATACTCGTTGACCTGCCAGTCGAAGTGACAGACTCCGCTGTAGTCGCAGCGGGTGCAGGCCCGCTCGGCCCCGCGATGGTACGGCAGGGCCTCGATCCGTCCGGAAAGGATGTCCCCTGCCAGACGCTGGAGATTCGCTTCGGACCATTCCAACAGCCGCTGGAAATGCTCCGGCTTCAGGAGGTTGCTGGTGGGGTAATGGCCGTAGGGATCGTTGTCCTTCTTCTTCACATAGAAGTTGTAGTACCGGCTGTACCCGCTGGCGTTGGGATCGAGGCAGGACCAGTAGACGCCGTTCAGGACGCCGCGGGGCTTGTAGGGGAACTTGCGGGGCTCTTCCTCCGAGAGTTCCGCCAGGGTCGCAGTCTCAGGCGGCGTCTCGATGGGCAGGTAGAGCGCCCCGGCGACGTCGTCCGCGACGCCGCCCCCGGCGTGGCGGACGGCCAGCATGTAGATCGCAAGCTGCACGTCCAAACCGTGATAGAACTCGTTCCACTTGAAGTCCGCGCCGGCGCGGGTCAGTTTGTAGTCGAGAACAAGAGCCACCCTCCTGCCGTCGACCTGCGCCACGTCCAGGCGGTCGATCTTGCCGTCCAGAGACAGCGTTCGTCCGTCTTGCAGCTCCAGATCGAATCGCCCCAACGGTCCCGCCTCTTCGAGCGGACGGCCGAAGGCCGCCTCCGACAGAACCGGATGGAATGAGCCGGCCTTCACCATCTCGGAGATGCCCAGTACGCATTCCTCCAGCGTGCGGCCGGCGCTGGCGATCACAAACGCATTGTGCGCGGAGCGACGGATGAACTGGGAGATGAACGGGTCCGACTCCATGAGCTTGCCCGTCTCGTCGCGGAGCAGATGCAGCAGACGCTCGGTCTCGACCGCCGCGACGTCCAGTCCCTCCGCGCTGAGCCTCTTCTGGAGCGAGTCCAGCACCCGGTGGTAGAACAGGCCCTGGTCCAGCGGTTCGAGCTTGAACTCCCGCCGGGGCTTGAGGTCAAGGACGTATCGCGCAAAGTGCCTGTAAGGGCAGGCCGCGAACGTCTCCAGCCGGGTCGCGGAGCCCCGTAGCGGCCGGCTGTGGAGTTCCCGAACGACGGCAGGATCGAGACTGGCCCGGTTCTCATAGCCCAGCGCCGAGACGATCCGACGCGACATCTCGCCGTATTCCCCGTCGGTCTGCATCGCCCGCAGCAGACCCGCGAGCCCGTCATCGTTTGTAGTGTGCCCGTCAGGGCATATCTTCGTGTCGCGGGCATCTTGCCCGCGCTTCGAGGACGGGACGTCCTCGACACGGGAACGCCTGACGGCGTCACTACCAACGAAATCCCGACCCAGCCGGCAGCTCAGCAGTTCCGCCAGCTCCGCGTCGCTGCGAACCTCACCCAGCGACAGGAGGTTGTCAGAGAGGTGTTCTTCCGCGACATCCTCGAACAGCGACTGGAGTTCCTCGATGAAATGCGACCGCGTGATGGGGCTGCCCTTCTCGTCCACGCACGGATAGCTGACGCACAGGAACTGCGAGGGCCGCGTGAACGCGATATACGCCAGGTACTGCCGGTCGATCAGCGACTGCGTCGAGGACGGGGCCAGTCCGAAGTCCGCTGCTTCCGCGGCCTCGCGGTCCTCGTCGCTCAGCAGGCCGGGATTCGCCGGCGGGATCGGGAACTGCTTCTGCGTGGCCCCCAGCAGGAAGACAGCCTTGAGACTCGGATGGCGGCTCCGCTCGATCGAACCGACGAGCACCTGGTCGAGCTTGGGCGGGATGAACGCCAACGTCATCTGCGAGAAAGCCGAGCCCAGCAAACCGAGGTAGTCCTGCGCGGTCATCTCCTGGCGATCGAACACCTCGACCAGCGTATCGAAGATGTCCACGAAGGCGTCGAAAAACTGACGATGTTCGTCCGCGGTCGCGGGGTCGCCCTGCCGCTGCGCATCATGGGCCCACTGCCCCACCGTCCGACGGACCTGCAATCGGTCCAGGAACGCGAAGATCACGCGGGTGAACTCCCTCGCGGCAAGTCTGCTCTCCGGGTTGCCGCCGGGACACAACACATGCCGCAGTTCCACCAGCGGACGCACCGCTTCGACACGGATTCGGTCGATCCGGCCCTCGTCGAACTGCTGGTCGTCGGGCCCCTGGAATCTCCAGGGCTCGCTCGAAACCCAATCCCGGCCGTCCACGCCGAAGGCCAGGCAGTAGTTCTCCAGAAGATCGACCGCCGCGTTCTCCACCGGGGCCAGATCGCTCTTGAGATACGCGAACAGATCCGCGTGGGCGAAGTCGCCGATCACCGCCTGGAGGGCGGCGCAGACCAGTTCGATCACCGGGTGCTGATTGAGCGGCTTGCGTTTGTCGATGAAGAACGGGATGCCGTAGTCCTCGAAATACGCGCGAACGTACTGCTCGTACTGACCGAGGTCCGAGGCCACGACCGCGATGTCGCAATACCGATATCCCTTGTCCTGGACCAGCGAGAGGATCTGCCGGCCGACGAACTGGATCTCCAGCCGCAGGCTCGGAGCGGCGACGAGGCGGACATCGCCGCCGGCCTTGGCCTTGGCGGCGCCGAGTCGGAACGCATTCCCTTCCACATGCATCAGCGCCGGACTGCTGGCGAACCGGCGGACATGATCGAGAACGATCGGCTTTGCCGTCTCGATCTTCGCCTTGGCCAATCGATCGAGCATGTCACGGCAGGTTCGAGCGGTGGGCTCGAAGAGTCCCGCCCGCGTCGTCGCGGCTTCGTCCGGCTCGCCGATCCCCACCTCAACGGGATCGACGCACAGCGCCATGCAGGCCCGATCGACCGCCTTGAACACCTCGATCAGCAGGGCCGTCTCGCCGCCGGTGAAGGACGCGAAGCCGTCCACCCAGAGCCTCGCGCCTTGGATGATCGGCGACTTGCGGACGGCCCGGCACGCGGCGGCGATCTGCGCCTCCGGATCGACGAACTTGTCCCGCAGCGCCTCGGCGTATTGCCGAAAGACCAACGCAATGTCGGCGAACTTCAGAGCCGAGAGCCGTCCGCCGGCAGACGGGAGGTCCATGCCTCCGGAGCGAAGGCATTTCAGCAATCCCTCGATATCCTCGACGCTCCTGGCGTACCGGTGCAATTCCGTGATCGTTGAAGCCATCTCCCGGGCGAATCCCGGCAGCAGCGCGGAGGGCCCGAAGATCTGCAGCTTGTCGAGATTGTCGCGGAGGATCTTGTGCACGATCATCTGGCGGCCGATTCGCGAGATGGCGGACCGGGCCGTGCTCCTGCCCAACAAGAGGAATTGCAGCCGGTCGAACGAGAGGATGTGCAGGCGGCCGTAACCCTTGATGCGAGAATCGGAGAGAATCGCCCGCTCGGCCTGGTAGGTGGCCTGTTCGGGCAGCAGGAACAACAGCGGCTGGTCCGATTGCTCCAGGAGCGCATCGGCAATCGCACGAACGCAATAGCTCGTCTTGCCGGTCCCGCTGCGTCCCAGTAGAAACTGCACCGCCATCAATAGCCTTCCATGCACCCGGCCGGGGCTATCTCCGCAAACCTACCGGCATTATGAGTGTCCCCAGCACGTGGCCGGACTATATCAGAGATCGCGACGCTCTTCAACTAAATCACGTTTCACATGGTCCGTCGGAACGGAACAGGACAATGGAAGACGGACTGGTGCGTATACCGCATTATGGGGTACCAGCGGGGATATGGCCGAGCATCCGCGCGTGAGATACACTATGTGTGCCGGCCCGGGGGATAGGGCAACGCTGGCGAGCGACCCGAGCACCGAAGCCGGTGGGTATACGGCGGGGAGAGGCCCGGCAACCGATGGGCTCGCATTCGCGGTCTTGTTCATGAGAATCCATCAGGCGAGGAGGTGTCACGCGATGCCGATGAGGTACAGGCTGGGCGGCGGGTCCCTGAGCGTGATCGTCTCGACCTCGGTGAGCCGCTGGGCGTACCGATGGTCGGGATCGCCGATCGTCGCCAGGACCGTCTCGTCGGCGGCTTCCTCGCGAAGCCGGCGGATCGCGGCGTTGACGATGAGGACCAGCGGATTGTAGAAGTACAGCACCTGCAAAACATTCTGCGCCAGGTTCACCCACAGATCGTGCCGCTTGATGTGCGCCAATTGATGGAACAGGACGTCGCGGAGGTGCCGGGAACCCAGCGTCGGAGCGAGGTTGCGGGGCACGACGATGACCGGCCGCAGCAGGCCGCAGACCGCGGGCCGATCGCCCGCGGGGCCGACCTTCAGACGGACCGTGCCGTGAACGCCCATCCGCCTGCGGCAGTAGATGAGAATGTCGTTCATCAGGTTGTTCGCGGCGGGCACGTCTTCAAGACGCTTGCACGCGTCCCTGGCCTTTCGGATCATCACGCCGCCGACAATAGCGACTCCGATGACCCACAATAGAAAGACGGCCCCCTGCCAGGAGATCGGACCCCGGAGACGGTGCGCCGTCTCCGAGGAGAAAGTACGTGGCCGCTCCCCTGCCCCGCCCGAGGTGGTCTGGATGGGCTCCTGCCCGCGGTCGGTCGCAGACGAGGGCCCGGACTGTCCGGTGGTGGGCAGGGACAGGGGAGCGTGTGTGTGGCGCGACGGCGTTAGGGACGTCGGGTCGGGTTCCGCGACGCGAGAAGTCGCATCGAGGCTCCCCTCTGCATAGGCAGTTTGCGGCCCCCAGACGCGAAGGATCGCGAGCAGAGAGCCGCCGCCGGTCGGCCAATGGGTAGAAGGAGGATTGAATGAGAGCAACGGGATCAGGACAAGGTACGCCAGAACGCAGGTGACCAGCCAGTACCGAAGGCCGGCTCGCACACGCCCTCGCAGGACCGACTCGACCAGCAGCACGAAACCGATCAGAATCGTCGAGGTCAGCAGCATGGGCACCGTCAATCCCACGAAGGCTTGGCCCATCGTATTCAGTTGTGTCAGTATCCATTCCATAGTTCACGCTCTTCACTTTTAAAGACGCCCGGAATCCAAAAGTATTACACCGCCGCGGAAAAATATTTGCGGAGTTGCCCCGCGTGAAGCCATGCGAATTCATGCATACGAGCGTTGGCGCTTGCGTTTGGCGGCCGATTATGGTAGACAGGTTCCAGCGGGATCGTGGCCGGTCGCCCGCTGCAAGTTGAGGTCAGACAAGGAGAATCGACGAAGTGCTTGGCACGATTCTAATGGGTCCGGGCGAGGTTCTGGTGCTCATGATCATCACAGGCGTGATCGTCGCGGTCGCCGTGGTCAGAGCCCGAATGAAATGACCCCCTCAGGGGGGCGTCGCTTCTATGCCCAGTCCTCGTTTCCCGCCTGCCTGCCGCGTTTGACCTCGCCCCGGCGTTTCTTTTCCTTGAGCCGGCGTTCTCTGGCCCCTGCGGGAATTCGTGTCTTCTTGCGGGGCAACTCGGGCTTAAGGGCCTCTCGCAGCAGTTCCTGCAACCGTTCCACCGCCGCCAGCCGGTTGGCCTCCTGACTTCGATGCTTCTGCGAAACGACGTGGAGCACGCCGCGCTTATCGATCCGAGTGGAGAGTTTGCGAAGGACTTGCTGCTTCTGATCGTCGGACAGGCCGGGAGAACCGGCCACATCGAACAGCGCCAGAACACGCGTGTTGAGCTTGTTGACGTTCTGCCCGCCGGGCCCGCCGCTGCGGGAAGTCTTGAACGTCAGTTCGTCGTCGCGAAGGAAGGTGTTCGCCGCAATGGGTGCAGGTTTCATTTTACGTACCGGGTTACGCACAGCGGCGAAGCCGACTGTAGGTATCCCAGAATTCCTTCCACAATCCGGATTTGACGTAGCAGCGGAAGTTGAGGATTCGCTGTCCACCTTGTCGTGACCAT
>DATIKY010000187.1:0-20045 GCA_035476995.1 Sedimentisphaerales bacterium
TTGTCCTTTCTGCTGAGACCCGCGTGATCAACACGGCCTCCAACGCCGTCAATGACCACCCATTCTCACAGAAAGCTTCTGGGAGTGCCGCACTTTTACTCCGCCCCGCCACCCGCCGCACTTTTGCTCCGCCCTTCACAAACGACGATCAGCCTGGGCAATGTGCCGGGACTGATCTGTGTCAGGAGGGAGGTCAAGGACAACTCCACGTCACGGGCGACGATCGCGCAGTTGCCCAGGCAAGTGCCCAGCAAACAGGAGAACAGGGACAGTCTTACGCCCAGGCAGCCGAACGATCGGTCGGATCGGCGTCCGAGGATGCGAACCGCGCCGCCGACGAGAAGCCCCATTACCAGGGCCATCCAGGGGACGGGAGCGTTTGCTGCGGAGGCAATCGCCGCCCAGGCAAGGGCGCCCGCCCCGGCCGCCAGCAAACCGCCTGCCGTGGCGATCCGCAAGCAGGGCCTGCTTCGCGGTTCCAGCGTCTCTCGTTGGCTCGGAACCGGGGCGAGGGCGGCCGACTAGATCGCCCCGTCGTCCTGGCGCATTTTGCAGACGGTTCTCCGCGGCTTCGTGGAGGCCGAGGACAACGGACTATCGACGGATTTGGGATCGCTGGTTGTGGCGTCCGGCTCGGAGATGGGGCTTTCATGATCGATCACCGCGGTCTGAGACAGACACGGCCGATGAGATTGGGGTTCCGGTTGGAGATCGTCGGGTCGGTTGTGCACATCAGAGAGCCGGCGGCGGCGACCCGCAATGGGCGGCGACGGAGCGCCGGGGGATTCCGGGGCTATGTTGATATCCACGAGCGGCTCTCTTGCCGCCTCGGCATCATGAAGTGTGTTGCCGTTTCCCAACCCGGACGTCATAGCGTGCCTCCCGCGTCCCAAGCTCCAGAGGGGCCGGCGTCGCACGGTCCAGTCTCTGCCGCGGGGGGCAGTGCGAGATCCGTCGCCTCCGGAGAGTGTTATCGGTCTTCGCGGCGTGCGACGATCAACGCCGCAGGGATCCGCTCTCCTTAAGAGATACGAAATGACGACCCACAGGGCAACCTGCTCGCCCAGCCTGCAGAGAGCCCTCTTTGGTTCTGAAGTCATGGCGAAGAGATGTCGATAGGATACTGGTGGAATCGTGCCGGCACAATTTTGACCGGGCCGTTGAAGCGTCGGAGCGGATGCGGGCCGCGTCGCTTGACGCAAAGGCAAGCGGGCCGTAGAATTCCGTCTGACAATTGTTGAATGGAGATCCATATGGGTTTGAGAGGAGTCGTACTCGCCGGCGGCACGGGATCGCGGCTGCGGCCGCTGACGAAAGTAACCAACAAACACTTGTTGCCCGTGGGCCCCAAGCCCATGATCTACTACCCGATCGAGAAGTTCCTGGGCGTCGGGATCGAGGAGATCCTGATCGTCACAGGCGTCGAGCACATGGGCAGCGTCGTCGGTTCGCTGGGCTCCGGTCGCGAGTTCGGTTGCCGGTTCACGTACAAGGTCCAGGACGAGGCCGGCGGCATCGCCCAGGCCCTCGGACTGGCGGAGAACTTCGCGCGCGGCCAGCCCTTGGCGGTGATTCTGGGAGACAACATCTTCCAGTCGAACCTCAAGCAGCACGCCGAGCGGTTCCTCGCGCAGGGCGGCGGGGCCCGGCTGCTGCTCAAGGAGGTGACGGACCCCGAGCGGTTCGGCGTGGCCGAGATCCGCGACGGCAGGGTCGTGGGCGTGGAGGAGAAGCCCAAGGCGCCCAAGTCCAACTACGCCATCACCGGCATCTATTTCTACGACGGCGAGGTCTTCGACATCATCCGCAAGCTCAAACCCTCGGGCCGGGGCGAGTTGGAGATCACCGATGTGAACAACTGGTACATACAGAAACGCCAACTGTCCTGCGATTTCCTGGAGGGTTGGTGGACGGACGCCGGGACGTTTGAATCACTGGTGCGAGCCAACGACCTGGTCATCAAGGAGCCGCCGCTATGAGCAAGAAGATACTGCCGATGAAGGCGGTCCATGTGGACGAAGGCCTGATCGTTCGCAGCACAGGCAAGCTGATCGAAGGGGTCGGCGTCCGACGGGCCAAGGTAATTCCCGACGAACGGGGCCGGCTCGGAGAGATCCTTCGCAACGACGATCCGTGGTTCGAGAAGTTCGGCCAGGTCTATTACACGACGACCTATCCGGGCATGGTCAAGGCCTGGCACTATCACTCCAAGCAGTTCGACCATTTCTACGTGGTCCGCGGCCTGGTGAAGATCGGCCTCTACGACGCCAGACCTCAGTCGCCGACCTGCGGCACGGTGAACGAGATCTATCTGGGCGAGCACTGTCCGGGCCTGGTTCGAATTCCGCCCGGGGTGCAACACGGCTGGATGTGCGTCAGCGACACGGAGGCCTACATCGTCAACTTCGTCTCCGAGGCCTACGATTATCGGAATCCGGACGAATTCCGCACGCACCCTCACGACAACGACATTCCCTACGACTGGACGAGGAAGGATGGATAGACAAACGATAGCCCTCCTCGGCGGCCGGGGCATGCTGGGAACGGAACTGGCCGCGGCCTTTCGGCGGCAAGGGTTCGAGGTCCGCGTTCACGATCTCCCGGAGTTCGACCTGAACAACATCGAGCATCTGCGGCAGGCAGTCGATGGAGCCGATGCGGTCGTCAATTGTGCGGCGTTCACTGATGTCGACGGCGCCGAGAGCAAAGCGCAGATCGCTCATCGCGTCAACGCCGAGGCGGTCGGCAATCTGGGCCGGATCGCGAGCGAACGCGGCAAGTGGGTGCTGCACTTCAGCACGGACTTCGTCTTCGACGGACGGCTCGATCGGCCGTATGTCGAGACCGACGCGCCGAATCCCCTCAGCGAGTATGGCAGGAGCAAACTGGCCGGCGAGCGGCTCTTGCAGGACAGTGGTTGCGATGGCGGCATCCTGCGGCTTGAATGGACCTACGGTCCCAACGGAAACCACTTTATCACGAAGCTCTTGCGCCGGGCCCAGGCCGGTGGGCCGGTGTCCGTGGTCGATGACCAGGTCGGCGCGCCGACGGCGACCAGTGATGTGGCCAAGGCTGTGCTGACGATGGCGACCAGGCGGGTCACAGGCCTGTACCACTTCGCCAACGCGGGGTACGCCAGCCGCTATGACGTGGCTGCGTTCGTCTTCGAGCGATTGCCGCAGCGGGTGGCCTTGAAGCGATGCCGGACGGCGGACTTCCCCGCTCCGGCGGCTCGACCGCTCAACAGCCGGTTTGACTGCACGAAGATCCAGGCTCTGCTGGACGAGCCGATCGCGCCCTGGCAGCAGTCTTTGGAGAAGTACCTGAGGCAATTATGAAGAGCATTCTCGTCACAGGCGGCGCGGGTTTCATCGGGAGCAACTTCGTTCGGATGGTCCTCGACGAGCATCCCGAGGTTCGCGTCGCGAATCTCGACAAGCTGACCTACGCAGGCAATCTCCAGAATCTGGCGGAGGTTCAGAATCATCCGCAGTACACGTTCGTGCACGGCGACATCTGCGACGGTCCGCTGGTCGAGCGGCTCCTGGTCGAGCACCAGATCGACACGATCGTCAACTTCGCGGCCGAGAGCCACGTGGACCGCTCCATCACCGGTCCCAAGATCTTCATCGACACCAACGTCACCGGTACGCTGACGCTCTTGCAGGCGGCTCGGGACAAGGGGCTCGAACGCTTCCTCCAGGTCTCGACGGACGAGGTCTACGGATCGCTGGGGTCGGAAGGGATGTTCACGGAACAGACGCCGCTGAGCCCCAACTCGCCGTATTCGGCCAGCAAAGCCTCGGCCGATCACCTGGTCTGCGCTTTCGGGCACACCTTCGGTCTCAAGTACAACATCACGCGGTGCTCCAACAATTATGGGCCCTACCAGTTCCCCGAGAAGCTCATTCCCTTGATGATTCACAACGCCCTGAACGACAAGGAACTGCCCGTTTACGGCGACGGCATGCAGGTCCGCGACTGGCTCTACGTCTACGACCATTGCACGGCGATCTGGCGGGTCCTGGAGCGGGCCGCCCCCGGCGAGATCTACAACATCGGCGGCTGCAACGAAAAGGCCAACATCGAGGTCGTCGAAGTCATCCTGAACCGGCTCAACAAGCCCAGAACGCTAATTCGCCACGTCAAGGACAGGCCGGGCCACGACCGCCGGTACGCCATCGACGCAGGCAAGATCATTGGCCAACTGGGCTGGAAGCCCTCCGTCACTTTCGAGCAGGGCATCGCCAGGACGATCGACTGGTACCTGAGCCACGGCCAGTGGCTGGCCGGCGTCGTCTCCGGCGACTACCAGCGGTACTACGAGAGGATGTACGCGGGCCGTTGACCGGCGATCTCCCTTCGCATAAGATGCCGCCCACCAGCCGCGACTCGCAGAGCCCGTGAACACGTCACGGCTTTGCAACCGAACAGGCATGGCCAGGAGCAGGAGAATGCGAAGGATTCTGGTGACGGGCGGGGCCGGGTTTCTCGGCTCGCACCTTTGTGAGAGACTTCTGTGCGAAGGGCATGAGGTTCTCTGTGTCGACAATTACCTTACAGGCAGCCGGAGCAACCTGGCGCACCTGCTGTGCAATCCCCGCTTCGATCTTCTGCGGCATGACATCACTTTTCCCCTCTACGTCGAGGTCGATGAGATCTACAACCTGGCCTGCCCCGCGTCGCCGGTCCACTACCAGCTCGATCCGGTGCAGACCACGAAGACCAGCGTCCACGGCGCGATCAACATGCTGGGGCTTGCCAAGCGGCTCAAGGCCAAGATCTTCCAGGCCTCGACCAGCGAGGTCTACGGCGATCCGCAGCAACATCCGCAGGAGGAGGGTTACTGGGGGCACGTGAACCCCATCGGCGTCCGCTCCTGCTACGACGAGGGCAAACGATGCGCCGAGACCCTGTTCTTCGACTACCACCGCCAGCATCGTTTGCGAATCAAGGTGGCGAGGATTTTCAACACCTACGGCCCGCGAATGCTGCCCAACGACGGCCGGGTGGTCTCCAATTTCATCGTCCAGGCGCTCCGGAACGAGCCGATCACGGTCTATGGGGAAGGGATGCAGACGCGTTGCTTCTGCTATGTGGACGACCAGATCGACGCCTGGATTCGCCTGATGGACTCGCCGGACGAGTTTGTCGGCCCGGTGAACCTGGGCAACCCGCACGAGATCACCATCCTCGAACTGGCTCAGATGATCATCGAGATGACGGGATCTCGCTGCCCGCTGGTCAGAAAGCCGTTGCCCTGTGACGACCCCCAGCGGCGATGCCCGGACACCTCTCTGGCGAAAGAGAAGCTCGCCTGGGAGCCGCGGATCTCCCTGCGGGAGGGATTGGGCAGGACCATCGAGTACTTCGAGGGGGCGATGCGCAAGGGCCGACTGCCGATCCAATCGATTCCGTCCGCATCGCACGCGCCGGCCGAGACGAGGCCGCCGGAAGTCGTGTGACGGGAGCCGCCGACTGTTGTCCCAAATCACAGGCGGAATTGCCGCTGGATCCTATGTGTTCTGCACGGTCTGTCGCACCCGGGATGATTCACCGGTCGACGGGGGAGGCACGGCGCGTGCCTTGCGCTTGCGGCTTTTCTTAGTGAGGCTGCTCCAGACCATGAGGGGCAGAACCAGGGGCAGCCGCACCAGCGAGCCGGCGACATCCCGCCCGGTGACCAGTCCGATCCGCCGGGCCTTGGCCGCGATGCGGAGGAGCTGTCGCACGTTGTAGAAGCTGGCTCGGATCCGATTGCGGATGCGTTTGAGTTCCTTCGGCCCGTACTTGTCCGAGTAGACGTGCCCGCCGATGCGGGTGTAATAGTACCCCGGCGTGGACTCCACGATCTCCTTGAACGGCGAGAATTTCTCGACCCGCAGCTTCTGGAAGCTGATCGAGTCGAGTCCGATCTCCTGGGCGAACTTCGGGATGTAGAGCATCTCTTCTTCGGTCTCGCCGATGTTGCCGTAGATGAAGTAACCGTGCAGGTAGAAGTTGTATTGCGTCAGGACGGCGAGCGACTCGCGAATCTCCTGTTGCGTGATGCCCTTCTGTAAGTTCGTGAGGATTCGGTCGTGGGGCGATTCGACGCCCAAGAGGAACACCTTGAATCCCGCCTTCTGGAGTCTGTCCAGGAGGGGACGCCGCCTGGCGATGTCGATCCGCGCCTGGACGACGAATTTCTTTTTGATCCCGTTGGCGATGATCAGGTCGCAGAGCTGTTCGGCCCGCTTGGGGTTCGTAAACAGGTTGTCGTCGCTGAAGAGCACGATGTCGGCCGTGACGGTCTTGAGCTCCTCCATGACGGATTCGAGCGGCCGCTCGGTGTACTCGCGTTTCTGGCCGAGCGGATTGAGACTGAACGTGCAGAATCTGCATTTGAACGGGCACCCGCGAGTCGTCAGGACGGTGTCGAACGTGTGACGACTGAGACGGATTCCGTACTGGGACCAGTAGTAATCGTGTCCTCGCAAAGAACGGTCGGGAAACGCGATGTGGGTCAGGTCGGGCAGCTCGTGGTTCTCGTTGTGCACAACGGAATCCCCACGACGATAGGAAAGCCCGCGGATCTCCGCGTGGGGGACGCCTGTGACGATCTGTTGGATGATCTCTTCGCCTTCGCCACGCACGATCATGTCGATGTTGGGGCAGCGTCCGAAGAGGTATTCGACCTCTTCCGTCGCCTTGCGGCCGCCGACGACCGTGGTGATCTCCATGGGCAACCGGCAGATGAAGTCGCAGATGCTCTCGAATCGTGCATCCCACTGAATCCCGATGCACAGCAGGTCGATCTCGTCGCGAATGAATCGGCTCAGCGTCTGCGGGTCCTGGTATGGTTTCGCATAGCGGAGGTCCAACAGGGTGATCTTGTCCACGAGCCCCTTGAGACTTGCGGCGATATACTCCTGGCCGGTGGGGGGGAATACGCCCATGGTGGCCGTGGAATCGCCGAAGCAGGGGTTCAACATCAGCACGTGTTTGTATCTTGCCATTGGCCAAGTGTAGGCGGCGGAAGGTGTCTTTGCAAGTCAATAATCACTATACTGGGCGCCTATGGGCAGCCCTGTGCGGAGGCAATCCGCGACCCAAGCGGTTGACCAGCCAGTTGACTGCTCTTTGGGGCGTGGTACAATCCACCTCTTGATGCGGCAATAGACATAGCACACGGGTTGAGGTGAAATGGCAGTACGGAATCATGCAGTTGAGACCAGATGCACCGCCTGCGGCAGCACCAGCGGCGTGGAGTTGATCCGGCTCAAGGATGGAGCCTATCGCCAGTGCTCCGCCTGCGAGCTGATCTTCACGTCGCCCATGCCCGAGGATCTCGAACAACTCAACGAAGACGCATTCACCGAGCGGCTGGATCAGTACGCGGCCAAGGTTCGCGATCGCCGGTGGCGGAATCGCTGGAAGTTGCGGCGGTTCTCTCGATATCGGCAGACAAACAACCTGCTGGAGATCGGCTGCAACGCCGGTGCCACACTGGACGTTGCCCGTCGGATGGGGTGGAACGCCAGGGGAGTCGAGTTGTGCGCCTCGGCCGGCGAGTTTGCCAGAACGGAACTGGGGCTGGACGTTTTCACAGGGACGGTCGAAAAAGCGGCCTTTCCGGACAACCACTTCGACGTGGTCTTCACCAACGCGGTGCTGGAGCACCTTCGCGACCCTGTGTCCGTGTTGCGTGAATGCCGGCGCATTCTCCGCCCGGGCGGGGTTTTCTACGCCGATACGGTGAACTGGGACAGTTATACCCGCCGGCTGTTGGGGGAATCCTGGAAGTACCTCTCTCCGCTGGGCCACGTGCACCTGTACACGCCCCGCAACGTGGTCCTGCTGTGCGAACGGGCGGGGTTGGAGCACGTGAGGACCTGGACCTCGGGTGTGCGTTCCACGGCGCCCTCGTCTGCGGAATTCCGTTGTCCATGGTATTGGGGTCTGTTCAAGGGGCCGCTTTCGATGGTGGCTCACTGGACCCATAAGGGCGACCACATCCAGTTTCTGGCGAGGAAATCGGTGGCCTGAATCTCCCGTTCGGAATCGAATGCATGTGGATGAGAATCGTTCGCTGTGCGAGAGCAAGGAGGTGTAGATAACGTGATCAAGGCATTGCGACGGAATCTCAGGACAAGGTTGTCTTTCTTCCGACGGCGACTCAAGGATCCGCGGCGCCCTGCAAACCCGGGAGGCGAGGTCTTCCTCCACATCGGTTGCGGCAAGGTCAACAGTCCGGAGTTCATCAACGTTGATGCTTTGCCCTATCCCCACGTCCATGTCGTGACGGACCGCATCACAGAGTTGGATTCGTTCGCCGATGAATCGGTCGACCTGGTGTATATGTGCCATATTCTGGAGCATATTCGGACCCCTCAGCTCGCTGATGTCCTTCGCGAGATGCGACGGCTGCTCAAGGTCGGTGGGGTGCTCAGGTTGTCCGTTCCGGATTTTGACCGTCTCATCGATGTGTATCGGGCGGCCGGCGGCGATCTCGACGCGATTCGAATGCAGTTGATGGGCGGACAGGAGTCGGACTACAATACACACTACGGCGTCTTCAATCACCGATCCCTGTCCGACGTTCTGCACAAAGCCGGATTTCGCACCGTGCGATCGTGGGACCCCTCGACTTGCAGCCATCACGACTTCAAGGATAAAGCCGGCAAGATCATGAAGGTCGGTGATCAAGAGATCGCGATCAGTCTGAACCTGGAAGCGATCAAGTGAAGGGCGTGTGTCGCCCGAGGCCCATGGATGCAGTTGCTCGTGTTGACGAACAATCCGGATCGTGCGAGTTTCCGCCAGCGTGTGTCGGTGTATCGCGACATCCTGGCGGATCGAGGCATCCAGACCGAAGTCGCTGTGCTGCCGAAGGGCTTTCGGGCCCGCCGCAAGCTGTTTCGCCAGGCTCGCCAGTTCAGCGGGGTCTTCGTCCACAAGAAGAAGCTGAGCCTGATCGATGCCTTCGAATTGCGACGACAGAGTCGAAGGATCATCTACAGTTTTGATGACGCCATCATGTTGGCCGCTTCGCGTCCCACGTCCAACAGCCGGGCTCATTATGTGCCATTTCGCCGGACGGTCCGGCTGGCCGACATGGTGATCGTGGGGAGCAACTACCTCGCGGAGCGGGCACGCCCGTTCAACGCCAACGTCCACGTATTGCCGATCGGGCTGGATACCGGGGACTACGACACGAAAGGGGCTCCGTCCGAGGACGGAGCGATCCGCTTGGTCTGGATTGGAAGCAAGAGCACCCTGGGCTATCTGCGTCTGGTCTATCCCGTTCTGGATCGCCTTGCCGCTCGGTTCACGCATGTCAGGCTTCGCGTGATTGGGGACGAATTTCCGCCTGCGGGACGTCTGCCCCTCGAGGCGATTCCCTGGTCGCCGCAGGCCCGGCGTTCAGGCCTTGCCACGGCCGATATTGGTCTGGCGCCGTTGCCGGACGATCCGTTCACCCGGGGCAAGTGCAGCTTCAAGGTGCTGGAGTACTCGGCCTCAGGTCTGCCCGTTGTGGCCTCCCCCGTCGGCACCAACGCTGAGTATGTACTGGACGGAACGACGGGGTATCTGCCTCGGCAGGAGCATGAGTGGTTCGATCGTTTGACGCGGCTCGTGGAAGACGGCGACCTGCGGGCAAGGATGGGGCATGCCGGACGGGACCGCGCGACGGAATTTGACGTCAAGGCAATCGGTGTCCGATTTGCCTCGTTGCTTGCCGAATGCTTGCAGGGCGGCCTGTTTGGCGGATCGTAGTCCGCACAGCGAGAGCTGTCGGACGCGGCCACTCGCCGGGCCAGATGCGTCTGCGTGGGCGAGCAATACCGGGTGATCGAGGGACGATCTGATGGTGTCTATGATCTTCGGCAAACTGCTGATGTTCCTACAGCGTCAGCAGGTCCGATACTACATGAGAAGAATGCACGTAGGCAAACGAGTGCGCATCCGATCGGGTCTGCTGGTCTTCCGGCCGTCCAATGTCACGATTGAGGACGGCGTCACGATCAACGTCAACTGCGTTTTGCAGGCCCATGCGCCGATTCGCATCGGGCGCCACACGCTGATTGCCGCGAACTGCACGATTGTGACGGCCACCCATGACATGTCCAAGCGAGGTGACGAGACACGGCTGGCGCTGAGTGCGGCTCCGGTCACGATCGGGCACGATTGCTGGCTTGGCGAGGGTGTTACCGTATTGCCGGGAGTGACCATCGGGGACGGCGCGGTCGTCGGCGCCTGGCAGTGTCGTCACAAGGGATTTGCCGCCCGGCATGGTCTGCTTCGGCATCCCGGCCAAGCCCGTCAGGGCCAGGCCCCAAAGTTCACAGGAGTCCGACACGAGGGTTTGACAAAGATCCTGGATTGTGTTTTCTATACGGCGGCACATCGGTTCGCGAACTCGTGCGGACCGGCGCCTTCTGAGCCATTCTGCGGGATCGCCCGCGAGGAGTCTCTGTGTCGAATCGATTGAGTTCTCTTCTGAAGAAGAAACTGTTCGGGGGAAAGCGGAACCTCGTCTCTCTGGATGAGCCCTACGCCGTGATGGCCAGGCTGCTGAAGGGGTCGGCCGTGACCGGCATCCTCGACGCCGGCGCCAGCAACGGGCACATCTCCGAGAGGCTTCTGGGCTGGTTTCCTCGGGCGACAGCCTATGCCTTCGAGCCCAATCCGCTCTACGTCCGGACGCTCCGGGACCTGAATCGTCGCGACCCTCGGGTTCGCCCGCAGTTTGCCGCGCTGTCGGACCGGGTCGGGCGAGAACGCCTTCACATCATGGAGTCGCCCGGAGCAACCTCTCTGCTCAAGCCCGCAGAACGCATTAAGGACGTGGCGCCTGCCGGCGCCGTCGTCAGGCAAGTCAGCGACGTGGACGTGGTCACGATCGACGACTGGGCGGTCCGCAACGGAAACCCATCGATCGAGCTGATGAAGTTCGACATCCAGGGCGCCGAGCTCAGAGCGCTTCGCGGCGCCGAGCGGATGCTGCGCGACTCGACCTTGCTGGTGTACACGGAGATCTGGTTCAATGCGGTGTATGAAGGATCGCCCCTGTATAGCGAGATCGACGCGTTCCTGCGCACCCAGGGGTTTGCCCTCTACGACATCTACAAGCCCAAGTACGATCCTCACGGCCTGCTGGTCTGGGGGCCGACGCGATCTTCCTGAATCTGGCCAGGGTGCCTCTGTAGCAGGACTATCGACCGGGAACGTCGCGAAGAAACCTTGCGCGATCCCGCTTGTGGCGGTATTGCCGCAGCCAGGCGAGGCCGCCGACCCGCATCCCGTCGAGATCGATCAACACGACGGCGTCGCCCTGGCACAGGATGTTGGTGTGCTTGAGATCGCCGTGGCTGATGCCGTGGCTCGCCATCCGATCCATCGTTTGGATGGCTTCGTCGACTAACCGCTGTTTCTGACTCTGGGACGCGTCGCGATCCCGCAGGACGGCGTAGAGTCCCTTTCCGTGGACGAACTCCGTGATGAAGTATGAACGGTGCAAGAGAAGACCTCTGTACTGATCGACGTAAGCCAAAGGCCGGGGCGTGGGGATGCCCAGGAGGGCCAGGCGATTGGCGTTCAGCCAGCTTCGCATGGCTCTGGAACCCTTGATCGTGTGCCGGATCGCGTGCAGCAGTCCCTTGCGGTTGTATCGTTTGATGACGACCTCGACGCCGCCCAACGTCACGCGGGAGACGAAAGAGGTCTTGCCGTCCTTGAGAATTCTCCCCTGGGCCATGATCTCGTCGAGCCGGGTCGTGACGTCATCGAGGTTCACCGCCATGGCGAACTTCCGCTCGGCCATGCCTCGCCAGGGACCGCACCGGATCTCCTGGTGCCTGCGGTTGGCGCGGAGGAACTTCCGGAGCCCCCGCTCGACGCCGCGACGCCTGGACCGGCGGTGGTGCTTGCGAAGGCGTTCCACATCCCGCGATATCGGCGTCCAGGACCGGGCCTCCGCGTACTCGCGAAACACAGAATCAATCTCTGGAGCGGCGCTCTCGGGCAGTATGGCCGTCAGGCGGGCAACCTGTCGCAAGGACTGTCGTCGGTCAACCGCACCGTCGCGGAAATTCATCATGGCCGGGTCGAGGGCGAAGACCTCGCGCCCGCGAATCATGAAGTTCCCCAGGTGCATATCCGTTTGGATGACGCCCCGGTCATGGTGATGGGCCAGTTCCCTGGCGATAAGCCCCAGGATCTGCACCTTTCTCTCCGTCGTGTCGGCGGCCTTCCATAGTTCCCCGGCGGCGGTCGCGTCGTCGAGCCAGGCCGTCGCGACCACCCAGCCTTTGGGACCTCGTCCGCAGAACAGGGGCTCGGGGGAATTGATCTGCCGAGCCTGCAGTTGCTCGAGGCCTCGCCACTCCCGCATGGCATGGCGTCGAGCCTTGCCGAACTTCGAGAACACCTTCAGCACGATCCTTCGGCCTTCGCACGTGGCGTCGTAGACCATCCGGGTCCTGCCCAAGGCCCGCAGTACCCGATGGCAGACGATTTCCGTGCGTCCAGCCGACGGTGAGTGCGTATCGACCATCACTGTAAATGGAGGCTCATTCATGATGATGTCTGTTCGGTCCGGACCCCGACGACGGAGACGCCCAACTGGTTGGCCAGGTCCAGGGTATGGGGTTTGTCGAGAATCAGCGTCTTGTCCGCTTCAATGACCAGGCATGCGGCCCCGCCTGCCGCCAGGTCGCGGATCGTGTCGGGACCGACGCAGGGCACGTCGAACCGCATGTCCTGTTTGGGCTTGGCGGTCTTGATCAGAGTCCAGCCCCCGGCTTTGCAGTGCTGCCCGGCCCGCTTGATCATCTCGGCGGTGCCTTCGATGGCTTCCACCGCGATCACCTCGCGTTCCTTGACCGCGATGGCCTGGCCGATGTCGAGTTCGCCGAGCTTCTTGGCCAGGGGCCAGCCGAACTCGATGTCGTGCTCGACCTGAGCCGGCGGCTTGCGTCGGGTCATGACGCCCGGTTCAGCGAGCGAATCCTGGCAGTACATCGTCGAATTCTCCAGAATGACGCCGCCGGCGGCCAGCTCGTCCGCCAGCGCCGACAGCAGGGTGTCCGTTTGTATGCTCTTGCCTCTCAGACGCCAATAGAAGATCCGAAAGGCCCGCCAGTCGGGCAGGTACTGCAGGATCCGCCACGGCGTGAACAGGTGCGACTTGGTCACCTGTCCGACCATGATGGCCCGCGTGACCCCGTGCCGGCGAAGTTTCCGCAGCCAACTGCTCGGGCGGGCCACCGCGACGCGGTAGAACGCGTCCACTTCACCCGCCAGCGGCTTGTCCACGTACCCCGACAGGCCGACGCAGACAACCCGCAGGCCATGATTCCTTGCCCCGGCAGCGACCAGGAACGGGAGTCTGCCGCCTCCGGCGATCAGGCCGACCACGTCCGACTCCGCGGCGGCTCGGTTGCGTCGATCTGTGCTCACTCGATATCCTGTGATCCGGCCGGACCTACGGGCTCTTCCGAACGTCCTTGCCCGCCCGCGACTCCATTGACCGCGGCAGCCAATTTCTCCAGTTGGTTCTGCAAGCTGCGGATGTCCTGGCGCATCTGGGGCAGGTAGGGGATCATGGCGTAGGCCCGCCGGGCATGGCTGACGTCGATGGCCGGGGCGCCGGCCACGGTCTCGCCGTCGGGGATGCTGTTGATGACGCCTGCCTGGGCGCCGATCGTGACGTAGTTGCCGATCTTGATGTGCCCGACGACGCCGACCTGGCCGCCGAGGACGCAATGGTGCCCCAGGGTCGCGGAGCCTGCGATGCCCACCTGCGCCACGATCAGGCTGTGGGGGCCCACTTTGGCGCCATGGCCGATTGTCACCAGATCGCCCACCTTGCTCCCTCGTCCGACGAGCGTTTCGCCCAGCGTCCCGCGTTCGATGCTGCACGAGGCGCCGATCTCCACGTCGTCCTCGATGACCACCGAGCCGATCTGGGGGATCTTGTGGTGGACGCCGTCGTGGGTGGCGAAGCCGAATCCGTCGGACCCGATCGTCGCATTGGCGTGGATGATGACCCGGCTGCCCACGCGGCAGCCCTCGTAAATGACGCTGTTGGCGTCGATCACGGTCCCGTCGCCGATCTGCACGTTTTCCCCGAGATGGACGCAGGGATAGATCACGCAGCCGTTGCCGATTCGAACGTTGTCCGCGACAGTCACAAAATCGTGGATATGGCAATCGGTTCCGATCACAGCGGTGGGGGCGATGCTCGCCCGCGGGCTGATGCCGACCTCCCTGTGCTTGCGGTGGCCATGCAGGAGCACGAGGACCTGAGTGAATGCGAAGTAGGGGTCCTTGGCCACCAGCAGGGGCACGCGGACCCCCGGCATTTCCCGTCCGACGATCACTGCGCCGGCCTCGGTGGTCTCCAATTGCCGCTCATACTTGCGGTTGGCCAGAAACGTGATGTCATGCCGGCCGGCCTCGCCGAGGGTCGCGGCCGAACGGATGACGGTGTCCGGATCTCCGCACACGCGCCCGCCCACGCATTCGGCGATTTCACGCAACGTTCGCTCTTGGGTGGATGTGTTCATCGAATCCATCTGTCACAGGTTTCTTCATGTCGATACGCGCCAAACCCGTCATCATATGCCTGGCGGGCTCATAGTCAATCAGGAATGCGCGGACTGCCAGGACAAACGATGTGAGCCCGACGTGCTGTCGCGGTCAAAAGGCGAGGTTGTCCAGCACGGTCTTCTGCAGTTCAGGGGATGCCTTCTCCGCGAAGCCTTCCGCCTGCCCCTGGACCACCGTGACGCGCGGGCCGAGCGGCCGGTAGACGGTCGGATCGGTGGGGCCGAACATCGCGATCGTTCGCAGACCGATTCCGGCCGCCAGGTGGGTTACGCCGCTGTCGTTGCCGACGAAGGCGTCGGCGCAACTGAGCAGGCCCACGACCTGCGGCAGGGACAAGTGCGCGACGCAGCGGGTCACGCCGTGAATGTGCACTTTTTCGGAGGGACGCAGCCGCTCGACCTCGGCAGGCCCCAGCAAGAAAAGCACCTCGATTTCGGGTCCTCGCAGGGTTCTGGCGACGTTGAGAAAATTCTCCAGACGCCAGCATTTCTTCTGGCCGCCGCTGCCGGGCTGGATCACGACCAATCGTTTGGACAGATCGATCCCCACCTGTTCGAGCAGTTCGACGCCCAGGTCGCGGTCGGCCTGATCGACTCGAATCTGAACGGCTTTCGGGTCCACGCGGGCCTTTTCCAGGGGCAGCCCGCTCTGTCGAACGAATTGCTCCGTGTAGATCTCGGCGATATGCTGTCTGGCCCCATCGGGGGGCTTCAGCGGCAAGCTGACCACATCCGCGCTGTGGCTGCAATTGGTCGTGAAGATCAGGTTCTGCTCGAAGTCGCTTCCCGGCTCGCCGAGAAACGTGATGATGCAGGAGTATCCGGAAAAAAGATGGATCAGAGGATCCTGGTCGGCCAGGTCGAATCGCATCGGTTCTGCGAACAGTCGGTGCAGATCGACCGAATCGATGGAACGGACCCCGTCCACACAGCTTCGCCCGGGCAGGATGCCGACGTACTCCGCGTGCCCGATGAGGTCGACGCCGCCCAGATTGAGGGCTTCCTTGACCAGTCTCACCAAAGGAAGGGTCAAAATGCAGTCGCCCAAGGCGCCGGGTTGGAGAATCACGGCCCGATGAGCCTCTCGAGCCGATTGGGCGCTCTTGGCTTCCAGCAAACTCAGAATGTCGTCCTCAGCCTGCATCAGCCGCCATTATATCCGTCCGCCGCAGCGGCCTCAATGGGAATCCACGCGGCAACGTTCAATGCGATCCAGGGGCGACGTCCCGGTAGGTCGCGTCGGCGCCGGCCATCCGGAACTCGTCATGGTAGAGGACCCGTCGGGCCACGGCCTCGCACGCTGTATTCGGGTCGCCCCAGCCTTTGTACAATCCCATTTTGAAGAAGGGCCCTTGGGCGTCGTTGAATGCGTTGGGCCCGTTCTGGTCGATGACCGGCTTGGCGTTCTTCCAGACCTTCAGAAATCCATCGGCTCGATACGACCATTTGACATGCACGACCCAGTCCGTCCAGACGTCCTTGTCATACTCGCCCAGATCATATTCGCGGATCCCGCCGTATTGGCGTTGGCCGCTCTCGAACGTGTTCTTCTTGGCATCCCAGCGACTGACCCAACCCCAGCGACCGTTGGTCGTGGACAAGGCCAGGACCGGGTTTCGCCACTTCTCGCCCAGATCGGCGTCGGGCACACCTTGCCATTGGGCGACGATCTCCCAGATGTGGTCGGCCACGTAATTCTCCGGCAGCAGGATGCTGAAGCCGTACCAGTACTCCTTGTCGAGCTCGGCCTTCGGACCCTGGATTTCCGTTCGGTTGGGGAAGCGGTCTTTATTCCTGTCGAGCGTGGTCCTCATCGCGCCGGCTCCCGCCCGGCTGCGGTCTCGTACGACCGCCGGCGTGTTGCCCGAGCTTCGCCAGCCCTTGAGATCCGGATCGTCGAAAGTGCTCTTGAAGAGCAATGCCCGCTCGTTCCGGGGCGCAGTGAGCCGGATGAGTCTCAGGGCGATGTCGTCGGTGTACGACGGAGGCTGGAGCGTTCGGACGCCGCCTTCGTGCGGGAACGGCTCGGCCTTGTCGGTCCGGCCGGTCTTGGTGTTCACCCATTCGGCCCCGTACTGGCCCGGCGGCAGGTCGAGGGCGAGTTCCGCCAGCCCGCCGCCATTGACGTAGACGGCGTAGGCCTGACCCGGCTCGGCCAGTACGCGGGCGGTGATCCCCTTGGGCGGAGCGGTCTTGACGATCGAATTGTCCGGCTTCATCCGGATGAAATCGAACTTGTGGATGAAGTCCTTGAGGATTCGCAGTTGGCCCTGCAACTCGGGCCCGCCGCCGCCGGGGGCGTTGATCTTGTTGCTGCCGTCCTCGTGGCCGACTGCGAAGGAGTAGTCCAGATTGCTGTAGACGGCTCCGCCGGCGAGGATGAAATCCCAGCCCTCCAGGCGGTACGGCTTGACTCGGTCGTCGCCTGCGAAGCCCGTCTCATTGTTCCCGATGACCTTGTTGAGATGGTAGTTCTCCGCCACCGCCACCGGCGGCTTGGCGTAATGGAAGTTGAAGATCGACACGTGCGGATTGGGGTTCTCGATCTTCTTGGTGTGGTTGGCGATGTTCTGGGCGATCAGGTGCTTGTGCTCGAATCCCGCTTCGGCCGTGACGATCGTCTCGGCGATGTGGGCCTGCCAGTCCTCGGTGACGCCGCCGAAGTAGGGCTCGTTGCAGATCTCGTAGTAGAGATTGTCGAAGTTCTTGAGGGCCTCCACGATCCGGCGGACCATCGCGTCCTGCGCCGCCAGCAGGTCCGGATGCTTGAGCGTGTAGACCTCGGTCCGGGGCATCGTGCCGATCCCGTTGACGTTGTTGCGGGCGTTCATCGGGCTCAGGTCCCACATCGAGTCCTCGTAGAACGGGCAGAACAACACCAACTCGACGACGATTCCGCGTTTGCCCGCCTCGGCGACGAAATCGCTCAGCCGACGGAAGTACTCCGCGTCCCACCGCGTCAGGTCGAACTTGTTGCCGCCGTTGGCGTAGCCGCTCTGGTCGCTGCGAGCCCACGGGCACAGCAGGTCGCCCGCCGCCGGAGCGAGGGTGTTCTTCTCGATGTTGAACGCGCCCACCGCCTCGCAGTAGGCCCCGGTGAAGGTCCGCGTAAGATTGAAGCCGTACGATTGCAGGGCGTCGAGATACCGCCTGTAGTCGAAAGCCCGATTGAGCACGGCTCCATAGTGTTCGGCCGATGTGATCAGGATCGTCGGTTTGTCCCGCCAGAGGAAGTAGTGCGGGTTCTGAGGGTGCAGGGAGATCGGGGCGGGCGAAGCCGCCCGGGCAACGGTTCCAGGGGAGAACGACCCGGCGATCGCCACAAGAAACAGCAGCCTCCGCCTCGACGTAGACCACTCCATCATGTCATGTCCTTTCCATGTGCATAGACCAGACTGTGTACCTGCCTGCCCGCCCATTCTACTGTCGCCTGGGGTTCGGGGCCAACGAAACGAGTCCCAATATCTCATTTGCCTCTCCCCAGGACTGCGTCCAGAATGCTGCCGTGGGTTCGCAGCCCGCCGCCGACCGAACCAATGCTTGACTTGCCGCACGAACACGGGGAGAATGGTGACTGCCGAGCGTCTCCGGAGAGATGTCGGCAAGTCCGAGAAACCTCGCATAGGGAAGGGCATGCATATGAAGTGGACAAATGCGAAGATCTGTGTGCTGGCGTTCGTCGTGGCGATGTCTCTGTCGGGTGTGTCGAGGGGCCAGGAGAGGCAGGATCGGCCCTGGGTCGTCTACCGCGGAGGCGAAGGCCCGGGACAGGGCAAGAACATCGTCTTCGTCACCGGCGACGAGGAGTACCGCTCGGAAGAATCCATGCCCATGCTGGCCAAGATCCTCGCGACCCATCATGGCTTCCGCTGCACGGTCCTGTGGGCGATCAACAAGGACTCCGGCGAGATCGACCCGATCACCGTGGACAACATCCCCGGCCTGCGGACCCTCGAACGGGCGGACCTGATGGTCCTGTTCACGCGTTTCCGCGAACTGCCCGACGAGCAGATGAAGTTCATCATGGACTACACCAACTCGGGCAAGCCGATCATCGCCCTGCGGACCGCCACGCACCCCTTCAACTACGCCAAACGCAAGGACAGCCCCTACGCCAAATGGACCTGGGCGAACAAGGAGAAGGGCTTCGAAGGCGGCTACGGCCGACAGGTCCTCGGCGAGACCTGGATCAGCCACTTCGGCGTCCACCAGAAAGAGAGCACGCTCGCCTATGCGGCCGACGGCGCGAAGGACCACCCGATCGTCAAAGGCGTGGACAAGATCTGGGGCCCGTCGGACGTCTACGGCCTGACGACCCTCCACGGCGACTGCAAGCCGATCCTCATGGGTCAAGTTCTCGTCGGCATGAACCCCGCCGACGCCCCCAACACGAACAAGAAGCCCCTCCCGGTAGCCTGGACCAAGACCTACACAGGCGAATCCGGCAAACCCGCGAAGATCTTCACCACCACAATGGGCCACAGCGGCGACTTGAAGGACGAGAACTTCCGCCGGGTCCTGGTCAACGCCTGCTACTGGGCCCTGGACATGGAAGCCCAGATCCCGGCGAAAGCGGATGTGACGATCATCGGCGAGTACAACCCCAACGAGATCGGCTTCGGCGGCTTCAAAAAGGGCCTCAAACCTGCAGATCATCGACTGCCGCGGAATTGATGAATGAAAAGGATGCTGTGGAATTCTACTCCAGTCGAGAGCTTCATAGTATTTCTGGAATGCGCACGCCTGAGCCCTCTTCGGTCTTGGCTAGTCGCTTGTCCGGAAGAGTACCAGCTGCAAGCCTCGCTTCGTAGGTTTGGGTTTCATCACAACGGTTGATAAGATCGGTGGCCTCCGGCGTCGGGTCCGTAGACCAATAGATCTTTCCGCCCTCGTGATAGTATTTGAAGACTCGGGAGTAGAAGCGTTCCTCCGTGCCGTGTTCGAAGATGTGTCGGGCGAGGGCGAGGAGTATCGGCGCGTTCTCCTGGGTTCGGGCGACGTATTCGTGCGGCCATGTCGCAGCATAGGTCTTGGCAAACGTCCACGTCGCAGTCTCAACGAAATGCCGGGCTTCCTCGGGTAAAGGAGCAGCGACGAGACCATCATCTCCGCTTGACTGTGGCTCTCGTATCTCACCGGGGAGGCCGGCGAGGGGCATTTCACTCGACAGGACCAACCGGATCGGGTCGTATGGCACTGCCGCCGGGAGTCTGATGTCCGGACCGAAGAAATCTCTCAATTCAACTATCGGATGAGTCTTGTAATAGCGTCCGATGGTCCCTTCAACGCGGTCGTAGGGTAGTGTCAAGGATGAATGGCACTGCCGTCCACAAGGCGTGCGATACCAGGGGTTTATGTTTTCTGCAGTTGCTCACGGAGTTGCTCTCGGGGTCGTTGCATGAGGGGGTAGCGGTGGCGACGGCGTTTGAGGACCCGTGGCTCGATGCGGCC
>DATIKY010000188.1:0-3769 GCA_035476995.1 Sedimentisphaerales bacterium
TTTACGTCGAAGGCTTCCGCCGCTTCGTTACCTCCACGACGGCTTCGACTGCTACCGGGTGGAATGACTCAACTTCCCGGACGGGACTTGCACCCGTTAGACATCAGCACCTTTCACGGCGCACTGTGTGACCAGATTTCGTGGGGGCATCACGCGTGTTTGTCATGGTGAGCGAAGCGGAGCGCCTGGCGATCGGATGCGACTGGTGCCTGTTCTCATCCCGTGCCCGGATTCCTTCGAGGACTCAGGGCAGGCTCTTCGCTACCGCTCAAGATGATGAACTGGCCCCACGAAACGGAGTCGCACACTGTCTCTGTGTGAACCCGTTTTCTCCTTGTTCCCCGCCCTTGCCCCCGCCATAATACTTCCAGGAAGATGCCCCGGATCAACCGGCGACGGATCTGTGCGAGACCGAGGCGGGTTGGATGGACGGGGAGAGGTCGAAATGAGTGCGATGGCATAGAAGCTGGAGAGTTGAGGCAAAACCGGATGGAATTCGGTTACAGCAGGTTACTATCCCCCGTATCCTGCCGCAACCGCCACTGAAGCGTGAACGAAGGGGCGACCCAGGAGTCTTGATCATGATGCCAAGATTGTCGTTTCTGTCGCTGGCACTGGCCGCCGGACTCGTTTGCGGTACGTTTGCAGCGGTATCCGGGCAAACGCCTCCCGGCGCCGGTGTGGACAATGCTCCTTTCCCGGGCGAGCGGGGCAGGTCGTTGGATTCGTTCTCCCGCCAGGACATCTGGGACAAGTCCGCAGCCATCTTCCTGGCCCGATTCGTAAAGGTCCCGCGGGATCAGGTCGTCGGTTTCGCTCTGTACACCCACGATCACGGCGTCCTGAAGATGACGGCGCAGCTCTATCCGCTGAAGTCGGACGAGGCCCGCGAGGTGCGTTTGGAGTTCAAGAGGGACGGCCAGTGGCGAGAAGTCGCCCGGGCGCCGGTGGTCTACCCCGGCTGGTCCGCGCACTTCCGGATCCAGCCGTGGGACGGCGCGCAGGACGTTCCCTATCGGGTCCGGCACGGCGAACAGGCGATGTTCGAGGGCCTGATCCGCAAGGACCCTGTGGACAAGGACGTGATCGTCGTCGGCTCCCTCTCCTGCAGCTCGAACGCCGACCGCGGCGACCGGGCCGAGATCGTGGCGAAACTCAAGAAGCAGGACCCGGACCTGCTGTTCTTCGCGGGCGACCAGAGCTACGACCACACGGAGCACACGGCGTCCTGGCTGCTGTGGGGGCACCAGTTCCGCGAGGTCATCAGAGACCGCCCGGTGGTGACCATCCCGGACGATCACGACATCGGGCAGGGCAACGTGTGGGGCGAAGGCGGAATCGTCGCCGACTCCACGGCGGGCGATTCCGGGGGCTACTTCTATCCGGCCGAGTACATCCGCATGGTGCAGCGTTGCCAGACGGCGCACCTTCCCGACCCCGTGGACCCGGCTCCGATCGCGCAGGACATCCCGGTCTACTTCACGCGTCTCCGTGTCGGCGGCGTGGACTTCGCCATCCTGGCGGATCGCCAGTTCAAGAGCGGCCCCAAGGGTAAGATCCCACAGATGGGGCCCCGGCCGGACCACATCCGCGAGGCCGGCTACGACCCCAGAAAGATCGATTTGCCCGGACTGAAGCTGCTGGGCGACCGGCAGATGAAGTTTCTGGAGGAGTGGGGACAGGACTGGACCGGAACCGAGATGAAGGCCGTGCTCTCGCAGACCGCATTCTGCGGCGCAGTGCACTTGCACGGATCGAAGGACAATCGCCTGCTGGCCGATCTGGACTGCAACGGCTGGCCGCAGACAGGACGCAACAAGGCGCTGGCGGCCATCCGACGCGCCCTGGCCAGCCATCTCTGCGGCGACCAGCACTTGGCCGTGGTGGTCAAGCACGGCATCGATGCCTTCCGCGACGGACCGTACGCCTTCACGAATCCCGCGATCCTCAACAGCTACTACGGTCGCTGGTGGTGGCCTGAGGATGAGAAACCCGGTGCCGACCCAATCCCGGACAGCCCGCTGCCGTGGACGGGGGACTTCCTCGACGGCCTGTACAACAAGATCACGATGATCGCCTACGCCAACCCCGGCCTGGACAACATCAAAGTGATGAGAGAAAACCAACGGAACCCGGAAGCCCCCCTGGGCGACGGTTACGGCCTGATCCGCTTCGACAAGAAGACCCGTCGGACCACGTTCGAGTGCTGGCCTCGCTATGCGAACCTCGACGAGGGCGACGCGGCCCAGTATCCCGGCTGGCCCGTGACGTTCCGAATGGAGGAAAACGACGGCCGGAAGGTCTTCGGGCACCTGCCGGAGGTGGTGGTCGCCGGCGCCTCCAATCCCGTCGTCCAGGTCGTCAAGGAGGCCGACGGCGAGATCCTGTACACCCGGCGAATCCAGGGCGTCCGTTTCCGCCCCCACGTCTACGGGCCCGGGAGGTATACTGTGAAGGCGGGTCGGGACAAGCCGGATGCCTGGTCGACCACCGGTTTGACGCCGAATGCGGAAGATGCCAAACCGATGGCGGTCAATCTCAAGTAGCGTCCGATCGTGACGCGATAAGGCGATTCGCAGGCGTCAGAAATCGCGGGGTCAAATCGTGAAACGTGGAATTCTTCGGTTGCTGGCGGAACTCCCAACGAAAACTCGCGAACTCGGCCGTTCGGAGTTCCGCGTTTATGCGGGTTAAAGCAATCCGTCCGACCTTTCGGATTCCAGGGCTATGGGGAGGTGAATGGGGAGACCCCGTACTTAATGCGGGGCCGCAAGAAGCAAGAGGTCTCGGGAATTCCTTCTACGGGCACAACAGCCGATGGAGTCCGCTTGGCGCTGCCCTCCTATTCATCGTCTCCCATGGGCACTTTTACGCTGTCCACCCTATGGGCTTTGCCCGTCTTCTCGGAAAGCTCAGAGGCCCGTGCGTCCGCCTCGCCTTTCGCCGGGTAAGGGAAAGACGCAATCGCCTTGGAATTCGCGTCCACGACTGTCCAAATGAGTTTCATACGCTGCTGTTTTGGCGCGGCCTTTTTGGAGCCGGACGCCTTACGCACACGTGTTTTGGGTTCCTTCTCCTCGGCCGGTTGTTCCTTCTCCTCAGCCTCTATCGACGCTTCCTCGGCCATTCGTTCAATTCGTTGCCTGTTCGACAGTCGCTTCGCCATGGGATGATCCGTTTCTCAGGGTCGCCTGATAGAAAACCTTGTATACCGATACGCCAGGCAGGACTCTACCCGATATCCGGCGGGTGTGCAAGACCCTGGAGGAAATGCTGAGGACACGGGAGCAGCGGCAGGATGTCAGACATCCTGATTCGGTGAACTGGTAGACGAGCGATTCTTCGCAGTTTGGACGTCCCCGCCCGGCTTTCCGAAACGAGCGAGGACGCTCGTCCTACGAAGAGCCCAGCCTCAACGGCCGGAACAGCACCCACCAGAATGGAACAGCCGGCGTAGTCGCGTGTCGCGATCATCCTGCTGGCGAGCCAGATAACGCCTCACAGCGTCACTACGAACCCTTTTTCGTTCATCCCGGCAGAACCCGCCATTCCCGACAATCCCGGCGGTTGCGCGCCTCGCAAAACCATAGTATCACAGTGGGATCTCCCGCCTCATCATGGCTGAAAACAGGCTCATCCGGTTTTTGCGTACTTTTCATGGTGGGTTACGCTACGAGTTCGTAGCGGGTTTCGTGCAGAGCGTAGATCTTGAGTTTGAAGAATTCCGTGTCTCTGAAACCGTAGGCTTTGCGTTGCAGGACGCGGATCT
>DATIKY010000189.1:0-12179 GCA_035476995.1 Sedimentisphaerales bacterium
GATACCGCCGTCGCACCGCCTCCAGCAACTCTCTCCTCGTCTGCGAGCTCACTCTCTTGCCCATCGTATGCCTCCAGTTTTTGGTAACATTCTACTGAGGCAACCACCAGGCTTCGGTAACATAAATGGTGAGTCAGCGCGTTACTTCGACGACACCTATCTGCATAACGGCACGCCACAGAAGTGCAGCGGCTACTGCGCCGACGTCTGGTTCGACAGCGCCATGCGGTTCATCGAGGACAATCGGGACCGCCCGTTCTTCGCGTATCTGGCGACCAACGCCCCGCACAGCCCGTACCATGTTCCTGAACAGTACAGCAGGCTCTACAGAGACAGGGACGTCCCGAACGCCGGTTTCTACGGGATGATCGCGAACCTCGACGAGAACGTGGGCCGGCTGCTGGCCAGACTCAAGTCGCTGGCCCTCGAAGACAATACGATTGTGATCTTCATGACGGACAACGGCACCGCGGCGGGGTTCCAGCGAGGCAAAGGCTTCAACGTCGGCATGCGGGGGACCAAGGGCAGCGAGTATGACGGCGGGCATCGCGTGCCGTGCTTCATCCGCTGGCCGGCCGGGGGGCTGGACGGCGGACGGGATGTGAGTCGACTGACGTCGCATATCGACCTGCTGCCGACGCTGATCGAGCTGTGCGGGCTGCCCGGCCCGACCGGCGTGACATTCGACGGTGCGAGCATTGGGCCTTTGCTCAAGGCCAAGGAAACGGGCTGGCCGGATCGTGTCGTCGTCACGGATTCCCAGAGAGTCGAACATCCGCAGAAATGGCGTCAATCCGCCGTGATGACCGACCGCTGGCGGCTCGTCAACGGTCGGGAGCTTTACGACATCTCCGCGGATCCTGGGCAGAAGAACGATGTCAGCCGCGAACATTCGGAGGTTGTGCGGGAACTGCGCGACGCGTACGAGACGTGGTGGCTGGATGTCTCTGCGAGATTCGATGCCTACTGCGACATCGTGATCGGATCGGACAAAGAGAACCCGTCGAGGTTGACCAGCCACGACTGGCACGAGGCGAATCCGTCGCCGTGGAACCAGACGCATGTCCTCCATGGCGTCGAGGCGAACGGTTTCTGGACTGTGGAGGCCGAGCAGGCAGGCGAATACGAGTTCTCTCTGCGTCGCTGGCCGAGAGAGGTGGGCGCGCCGATCAATGCCGCGATCCCCGGCGGCCGGGCGATCCAGGCGACGAAGGCCCGACTCGTCATTGGCCCGATCGACCTCGAAAAAGCCATCCTCGAGGACGCAAAGGAAGCGGCTTTCCGCGTGGAGCTCCAGCCGGGCAGGATGAAATTGCAGACGTGGCTCATCGCCGAGGGCGGTGTCTCTCGCGGAGCCTACTACGTCTGTGTGAATCGCGTGACCTGAGAGTCAGGCCGGGGCCGCCTGTTCGCAGAAGATAGGGAACGACCGGCTCTCGCCGACATGAAGATTGTTCGGCGTGCCGCGGGTCTGCGGCAGGATCGCGGGTTACTATCGACGATAGCAGAGCCGCACAACAATCACTTCTGAATTGGGAGAACCGGTCGTGAAAACGAGCATAACGCATGTGCCCATGGACACCCACAAGAAACAGCGTCAGATCGCCTGGGTTCACCCCGACACGGGCGAGATCCACGTCTACTGCGAGGCGGGCCTATGCGGATTCGCGCTCCAGCGTCGAATGGAGAAGCTCGGCTGCGTGGCGAAGGTCATCGCTCCTTCGCTGGTCTGGCGAAAGCCCGGCGATCGGGTCAAGACGGATCGGCGGGACGCCGAGAAGCTGCTCCGTCAGGTCACTGCCGGGCCACTGACGGAGGTCTATGCCCCCGATCCGGTCCAGGAGGCGGACCGGGAGCTGACCCGCTGCCGGGAAAGCGCCCAGACGGACCTCAAGCGTGCCCGCCAGAGACTCAATAGTCTGCTGATCCGTCATAGGTATACCGCTCGGCGGTCGGAGCGTTGCGGTGCGTGCGGGGGATCGATACGTTCACGGCGATCATGGCCGTGGTGCGGGAACTGGCCGGCTTGGTGTGGGCGATGCTTCGGCAATGGCAGGCGCCGGCGTCGAGTCCTGCCCCGAAATAGAGGAAGGATTCACCGACTCCCAGGCGGGAGGACAAAAGACGAAGGATCGCGTGTATCGCTTTCCCGGATACCGGCAGGGACCGGCAAGCATAGGCCGGCCTGGCGTGAATCCTCCGTAGAAAAACAAGAATGAAGAATCGAAGAAAACCTGTTGACAAAGGTCGTTCCATATCAGTGTCCCCGACCTATGCGTTGCAGGTGTTTCGAGTCTGGGAGAAGCTGTCTATGAGGAATCTGCCTATGGTATTGATGCTGGCCGTGGCTACGCCGGTGGCGGGGCAGCCGCTGGTGTCGCCCCAAGTGCATCCGGACAGCCGCGTGACATTCCGGCTGCGCGCTCCCAACGCCAAAGACGTGCGGGTCCGGCTCGAGACCGTCGGGTCCAAGACCATGACCAAGGACGAGCGGGGCGTCTGGTCGTTCACGTCCGAGCCGATGGCACCGGACATCTATTCGTACTCGTTCAGCGTCGACGGCGTGCAGATGACCGACCCGAGCAATCCGCTGCTCAAGTACAACCTGCTGAACACCGAGAACCAGGTCCACGTGCCGGGTCCCGCGACGCTGCCCTGGGAAATCAATGATGTTCCTCACGGCGTAGTCCACCGGCATCTGTACCGGTCCGCCATCCTGGGCGACGACCGGCCGTTCCTGGTCTACACGCGGCCGGGCTACGATCCCGCGGGCAAGCAGACCTATCCCGTGCTCTATCTCCTGCACGGTTACAGCGACGCCGAGGACGCCTGGGTCTCCGTCGGACGGGCGAACGTCATCCTCGATAACCTCATTGCCTGGAGCGGCGCCAAGCCCATGCTGATCGTCATGCCGCTGGGCTACGGCAACAAGCAGGTCATCGCAGGCGGCTGGGCGGGCCTGCAGAACAAGGACATCTGGCAGGACAGCGTCACGAAGTTCCGCGACGTGGTCCTCACGGAGATCCTCCCGCAGGTGGAGAAGCTCTACCGCGTCAAGACGGACCGCGAGTCCCGCGCCATCGCGGGACTGTCGATGGGTGGAACCGAGTCCCTCTTCATCGGCCTCAACGCCCCGGACCGCTTCGCCTGGATCGGGGCCTTCAGCTCCGGCGGCCTCGACGAGGACTTCGCCAGGGCCTATCCGGCCGTGAACAGCGGGACGAACCCTCAACTCCGCCTGCTCTGGATCGCCTGCGGCCAACAGGACGGCCTGATCGGCCTGAACAAGAAGCTCGTCGGGTGGCTCCAGTCCAAGGGCGTCAAGCTCACCTGGCTCGAAACCCCCGGCGGCCACAGCTTCCTGGTCTGGCGTCGCTACCTGGCGGAGTTCGTGCCACTGTTATTCAACGGCAGAATGTCGACACATGAGGAGAGACTGTGAAGAAGCAGCATCCGAGTCACAGGAAGACGCTCATAACGCTGCTCTGGCCGCTTCTCGTGTCGACAGGGATCGGCTGTCGCCCGCTGGATTGGACCCAAGGTCACGTCGGGCCCGGTCCACTGTGCCCTATTCATGCCTGCGAGATGCGGCCTGAGAGAATAGTCGTAGGCGGCGAAGGGGTCTACGTATTGCAGTATTTGAAGGAGGCGAGGGCGAGTTTTCCAAACCATGGAAGCCACAGGCTCAATCACGAGAGGGAGAGTACTCCGTACGAGCGGGATGTAATCGATTGGGTCTGTCCGGAATGCCACCGTCTGTACTTGCAGTACTGGAAGGATCATTCGAAGGCGGTTGATTAGCCAATCCGAGGATGACCAGTTATGCTCGGAGCGATTGCGGGGGACATTGTTGGATCGGTGTATGAGAACTTCCGGACGAAGCGGAAGGACTTCACGCTGTTCATCCGCGTCTCGACCTTCACGGACGACAGTGTGCTGACCATCGCGGTCGCCGAGGCGATTCTGACCGACCGCAACTATGGGAAGGCGATCAAGTCCTACGCTCGGCGGCATCCGCTCCGCGGTTACGGCCCGCGGTTCCTCCGCTGGATGGTGACGACGGGCTACGCCCCGTACAACAGCTTCGGCAACGGCTCGGCCATGCGAGTAAGCCCGGTGGCCCACGCATTCGAAACGGAACCAGAGGTGCTGGAGGAGGCCAAACGCACCGCTGAGTGCACGCACAACCATCCGGAGGGCATCAAGGGCGCACAGGCGACCGCATTGGCGATCTTCCTCGCGAAAGTCGGTCGAGACAAAGAGGCGATCCGAAAGGCAATTCAGGACCGCTTTGGGTACGATCTCTCCCGAACGATCGACGCGATCCGTCCCAATTACTCGACGGACGTCACCTGCCAGGGCTCGGTGCCCGAGGCGATTATCGCCTTCCTCGATTCGACCTCCTTCGAGGACGCGGTGCGGAACGCCGTCTCGCTCGGCGGCGACGCCGACACCCAGGCCTGCATCGCCGGCTCGATCGCGGAAGCGTACTACAAGACGATCCCGCCGGCGATTCTCGAACAGATCCCGAAACGACTGTCGAAAGACCTGTGGCAAAAGACCTTGGAGTTCTACCGGCGCCACGGCATCCGCGACATCGCGGAGCAACTGGAGGGGTTGGGCGTGGAGAGGCCGGACGGGCCCTGAAAGGACGGCATGAGGCTTCGATTGCTGAGAGTGTTCCTGTTGACCGCCGGCTTCGGCTGGGCGATCAGCATCTACGGCGTCTTCGCTCCCTGGTCGGCTGCTGTCACGCAACTCCAGGGCCTCGGCGCCGGCGACATCCCTCACGATCCCATGCTGGACTACTGGCTGCGAATGGCCGCCGGGGCGTTCACGGGCGTCGGCCTGTTCTTCTTCGCTCTCGCCTGCAACCCGAAACGCTGCGCCGCGGCGATCCCGCCGGCCGGTCTCTTTCTCATCGCGGAAGGGCTGGTCTTGCTGGTCCACGGCCTGCGTCTGGGTCTGGAGCCACTTCCGTTCTTCGTCGATACGACGTTTTGCCTGTTCACGGCAGTCGGGATTTGGCTGCTGAGAGGGGAAGTGAACCGCTCGCAGGACTTGTGAAGTGGGACTGAATGCGGTAGACTAAAGCCATGGACAGGCAAACGGTCTATCTGGAGACGTCAATCATCAGCTATCTCACGGCACGTCCAAGCCGGGATCTGCGCGCCGCGGCATGGCAGGAAGCCACTGTGCAGTGGTGGACTGCTGAACGTGGCAGGTACGATCTCTTCACATTGGAACTGGTCGTTATGGAGGCTTCTGCTGGAGATCCTCAGGCCGCTGCTTCTCGTCTTGGTGTACTGTCGAGTATCGCAGGGCTTCCGGTCGACGACGAAGTGCGGGTATTGGCGGCTAAGTTGGTCGAGGGAGGCGGTGTGCCGCCCGAGGCGGAACTCGATGCTCTTCACATCGCGGTTGCTTGCGTTCATGAGATCGATTATCTGCTCACGTGGAACTGTCGCCACATAAATAATGCGGCCGTGAAACCGGTCGTTCGGTCCATCTGTATGATGGCTGGATACCCTTGTTCGGAGATCTGTACTCCTTTGGAGCTGCTGACGGAGGAACAGAACGATGCATAAAGATGAGATCATTGCGGAGGTCTGGCGCAATCGGGAAGCCTATGCGCAGAAGCATCATCATGATCTTGATGAGATCGTGCGGGACCTTCAGAAACGGGAAAAGACGTCTCCCTTGAAGTTTGTCGATAGACGAAAGAGGCGAATACCCCCGAAACAGGGGGCTGAGGGCTGACGCGATGGACTACTCCTATTACTTCACCTCGATCACGCGACGGCCCGCAAGAACACGGCGTTCTTGCGGGCGGCGCAGTGATGGAGGTGTTGTATGCTCGAATCGAGGAGTGTTCGAAGACGCACGAGGGCTTGGCGGCGCCGGCAGCGTAGGCGCATGATCGCCAAGGCATGTCGAGTTGTCAAAGAGCAATATCCATCCCCTGAGGGGATTGCCGCCTGTCGTTCGTGGGTCCCGTGGCGGGATTTCCGCGGGCAGTGGCGGACGGGGCCGGTTACATGGGAGGACGTCTTTGCCCTGCGAGACGATTTCGCCCTTCGCCACTACGATCATCTGGCACGCTGCTCGTGCTGGATGTGCGGCAATCCCAGGCGATTCTGGGGCAAGCGCACCTTTCAGGAGCGTCGGGCCGAGGACTCGTTCCGTTGTGAAATGGCCGAGAGTCTGTGACGTCCTATCGCTCGATCAGGCTCTCTTCGACTTTCATGCCGAAGTGGCGGCCGGACTTCTCTACGTGGCCCAGGACCTTGTCGCCGGGCTTTAGGCTCGTGACCGAGATCGCCTTGCCCTGCGGGTCCACCAGGCGGATCGTCTCGGCGTTCTGCAGCACCAGACTGATCGGCTGACCCTGGGCTTCCGCTTCGATGAGCATCATGGGCCGGCGTTCGATCTTGTTGCGGCCCATGTACGCCACCTGCGTCCGACCCTGGAAGTCCACGAGCATCACCTCGTCGCCGGTCTTCAAGTCCGCGAGGTATTTGGTCTTGCCGCCGGGGGTGAGGATGTAGGCGTGGACCGCGCCGGCGTTGACGCGGAAGGGCCGCGATGCGACGTAGGGGTTGTCGATCGACTCCGAATGGATCAGGAAAAAGCCCGTCGCCGTGTTGCCGACGAGCATCCCTTCGCCCAGGGCCATCTGGGTGCAGGTGTCCAGGCAGGAGCGGTCGCCCATGCCGAGCTGGCGGGCGGTCTTGACCGTCGCTTCGACGAGTTCCATCCGCTCGCCCACGCCCTGAATCAGCTCCGCGGTCTTCTTGATCTCGTTGACGTCGGTCGTGTCGAGGACGACGCCGTCGACGCCTTTCTCCAGGATCTCGACCATGAGCTTGGCCTGCTCGCTGTTGGCGACCTGGACCAGCAGATTCCCGCCCCGGCGGGCCAGCAGGTTCTCGATCGGGATGATCGTCCAGTCGAGCATCTTGAGCACGAGCAGCTTGTTGCTTGGCACCGCGGCGGCGCGGTCTTCGTCCGCCTTGCTCGCGACGTCGATGAACTCGACGTCCACGCCGGGCTTGAGATCGCCATGAACCTCGACCGTCTTGATCTTGCCGAACTGGCGGACGGTGCCGCTCTGGCCGTCGGGCAAAACAAGCGCCTCGGCCCCGCTCTCCAGCGACGCGATGGCGATTTCCTTGCGATACGGAACCACGTTGACCCAGAGTCGTTTCATGTCTGCTCCCCTTTGGGGTATTCGGTCGTTCGGACGCTGCCCAGCGCTTGCGGCCCATCGAAAGTGTACTGTCGCGACGATGGGCTTGTCAACCCGGACCGGACCGAGGGCAGGGCGTTGCGTCCGCTAGCCTTGCGGGCCCGCGAATGGTACAATGAAGAGAGATTTCGCGTCGGTTGAAATGATGGCGATCGGAGAAAGGAGTTGGTTATGAGTGCACTGGTGTCCCTGCTGACTACGGCAGGGGGGTTGGTCTTGCTGATCGTCGGGGCCGAACTGCTCATTCGCGGGGCGTCGTCGCTGGCCAAGCGACTGGCCATCGCCGAGATTGTCATCGGGTTGACGGTCGTCGCCTTCGGGACCTCCACCCCGGAGATGGTGGTCAACGTGTTCGCCTCGTCCGAGGGGCGCAACGAGATCGTCTTTGGCAACATCATCGGAAGCAACATCTTCAATATCCTCTTTATCCTGGGCATCTCCGGCCTGATCTACCCGGTGGTCGTCCAGCGGAACACCGTCTGGAAGGAGATCCCCTTTTCCCTTCTGGCCACGCTGGTGCTGTTCTTCCTGGTGAACGACCGGCTGGACGCGACCGGCACGGCGGATATCCTGTCTCGCGCCGACGGCATCGTGCTTCTGCTGCTGTTCACCATCTTCGTCGTCTACACGTTCGGCCTGGCCACAGTCGAGGCCAGCGACGAGTTCGACGTTCGCGTCTATTCCTGGGGCATCTCGGCAGCCCTCATTGTCGGTGGCCTGCTCCTGCTGGTGGCCGGCGGGCGGCTGTGCGTCGAGGGGGCGGTGGCCCTGGCCCGCCAGTTGAACCTCAGCGAGAAGTTCATCGGCGCCACGGTCGTCGCGGCGGGCACCTCCCTGCCGGAACTGGCCACCTCCGCCATCGCGGCCTATCGCAAGCATTCCGACATCGCGGTCGGGAACGTCGTCGGGTCGAATATCTTCAATATCCTGGCCATCCTCGGGGTCAGCGCGGTCATTCGACCGGCTCCATACCCGGCGTCCTTCAACGCCGACCTGTACGTCCTGACCGCGGCCACGCTGCTGTTGCTGCTGGTCATGTTCACCGGCAAACGCCACAAGCTCGACCGGTGGGAGGCCTCGTTGATGCTGGCCGGCTACGCGGGCTATGTGGGCTATCTGCTCTACCTGCGATGACAGGGCCCCGCCCGCCCTCGGGTCCTCCTCGAAATGTAGGAAAAAGCCTGATATCCTCGGGCTCGGGGCGCGACTATCCCCTGGGAGGGGTGCAAGAGGCAGAAGGACTGAGAATCGAAGGAGAATGACATGACGACTGGGACGCCGATATACGTGCAAGCCGTGCGGAGGGGGGAATACATGCGGGTTGGCGATCGCGGCAGCGTCGTCGCAGGGGCGGTGTGGATGCTGATGATCTCGCTGCTGCTGTTCTGGCTGCCCTTGATCGGGCCGCTCCTGGCGGGGATCGTCGGCGGCAAACGGGCCGGCGGCGTCGGCGAGGCCATCGCTGCGGCGTTCCTCCCGGCCCTCGGCATGGCGGTCTTCGTCGCGGTCATCGGGGCAGGATTCGGCCTTCCCCTGATCGGCCTGGTTACCGGCGCAGCCACGTTCATCGCCGTCGCCGGGGCGGTCATCGGCCCGCTGCTGGTCGGCGCCGTCATCGGCGGCCTCCTGGCGTAGGACGAGTCTCAAGCTGGAATTGGGTTCGTTTTGCATGACGCTGACGCGAGTTTCAAGTGTGAAGTGTGAAGTATGAAGTCAGAGCCGTCGCCAGAGACCGGCCCCTCCTCACTTGAAACTTGACACTTCAAACTTGAAACTCCTTTGCCAAACGAAGCCAATTCCGCCGCAAGGCCGTCTTGCCGATCCGAGGCAAAGAGGGGAGTATTGGCCACAGAGGTCACAGAGGGCACAGAGCTGGAAGGACGAGAACCAGGTGAAAAGACGAGAGGCTCAAGAATCGCAGCGGCCTTCCCCTCCTGCCCTGGTCTTTCTCTGTGTCCCTCTGTGCCCTCTGTGGCAACATTTCTTAACTCTTCATCGGGTCCTCGTTCCAAATGCGAAACTCCCTCCGGCCCGGCCGTCATGCGGGCTTCCCGCTCCCGGCGCAGCTCGCGCATCGTGCGGTACAGGCTGTTCTCGATCCGTCGTTCGTACATCAGCATTCGGTCCATCACCCTGGCCCCTGCGAAGTCCTCCACGACCCTCTGGGCCAACGCCGTGTTCTCGTCGAGCACGCCGCAGACGGTGCGGTCCCGCTCGCTGCCCTTGTGCTGCTTCCACTCTTGGAGCCGGGCCTCCAGCAACTCCGTCGGCTCCCCTTCGTCGAGGGCCGCGAAGGCGATGTTCTGGAGCCGCTCGGCCCGTCGCAGCCGCCATGAGAGGCCGACGACCCGCTCGGCCAGCATTTCCTCCACCGGCCCAACCGGTGCCAGCGTCGCGAGCATCCCTTCTCGGTACATCTCGAATTCCGCGGGATCTTCGCCCACGATGACCGCCTCCTTCGCCAGGAGACCATGCTTGACCGCATTTTGCGAGGCCCTCTCTTTCCCCTCGACCGTGCGAGGTCCCGTGGACTTCTTCGCATTGGACCGATTGGCCTGGATCTGAGCCCTGCTCGCCATGATGAACCCTCCGAATCAACGATCGACCAGTTACGATTCACGATCCGTCGCCGCTCGCGAGGCGACACGTATGGGGATTATACCATAGACAGCGGAGGGGTTTCAACATAAAATGAACACACAGTCACATATTCACAGGTGCATAACTGCTTGTCCCGCAGAGACTAACGAACCGCCCTGAGAGAATCTTCTGCCACAGAGGAAACAAAGAAGGCAACCGCAGATGAACGCTGATAAACGCCGATCAGAGCGAGACAATACACGCTCGACTCCGTCGCAGGGCCTTTTCTTCTCAGTGACCTCCGTGTCTCCGTGGTGAACCCTCTTCCCGGCGTCCTACCGTCCAGCTCTTTTGGCACAGGACCGGTCTCTTCGAATGGACAAAGGAAGGGACGGACTGATCCCGAATCCGCCGCCTTGATGTGAAGCGCCGCGATGCGGCGGGGCGGCGGGAGTTTGCCGCGTTGGAGCCACCAGCAGTAGGGGGGCCCCTTCGCACGCCCTTGAGGGGAGCGTTTCGCTCCCACACCATGCTGGAGGCCCAAAGCGAAAAACTCCCCAGGCAGGTCCGTTTCGGACCTGCATTCAGCCTCGCGGAGCAGGAACCTCTTTCGTTTGCCGGGGGGCCACCCGAGTATCTGGGCACAGCCCCACGCGGCGTCCCGCCGGCCAGCTCTTGGGAAGTGCGCATTTCCTTTGCTCTTGGCCATGCCTGCCTCTACAATTGAAGGGGAACGTTGTAGAGGTACAAGGAGCACCCATGAGCATTGACGAACTCGAAGCCGAAGTTAAGAAACTGAGCCTGCGGGAGCGCGCCGCCCTGGCGAGGCGGATCGTCGAGAGCCTCGACGAACTGTCAGAACAGGAGATCGAAGCCCTCTGGATCGAGGAGGCGGAGCGGCGCTTGGACGAACTGGAGCAGGGGCAGGTGACGGAAATGTCTGCCGAAGAAGTGATTCGCCGGGCCAGGGCTTCCATCTCGTGAAACCGATCACGTTTCATCCCGACGCCGAGGTCGAGATCACCGATGCGGCCCGATACTATGAGGATCGTTCGCCGGGCCTCGGCTCGGAGTTGCTCGGCGAAGTCGAACGTGCCCTCGTCCTGATTTCGAGGAACCCGGAGGCCTGGACACGGATCGGAAGGCGAGTGAGGTCCAGGTCCCTCTGGCGATTTCCCTACAAGATGATTTACGCCGTAGGTCCGGATCGAATCCGAATCCTGGCATTCGCCCACCAGAAGCGGCGGCCATTCTACTGGCGTGGACGGCAGAGCAACCCCTGAATTGTGCTGTGGGGGGGTAGGAAGGCGGGCGAGAAGGGGAGCCGGACAGGGAAAGCAAGGTGCCCTATGAAGATAAGCTATGACCCGGAAGTGGACGCCCTGAGTATCGTATTTCGCGAGGCGAGCGTGACGACCAAGCATCTGGCCGAAGGGATCGCCGCCGAGTACGACAGCGAGGACCGGCTCGTCGGCCTGGAGATCCTGGACGCCGTCCATCGCTTCGGCGGCCGCGAGACGCTGCGACAGGTCGTCCTGGAGGGCATCGGCCCGTCCGTGAACGTGTGACGCGGGACGGCCTGCGGCCGGTAGAAGCGTGGAAGCGTGTATGCGTTGAGAAGAACGCCGTCAAAGCCGGTCCCCATCTCCCGAAACGCTTCCACGCTTATACGCTTATTCGCTTCCAGGCGGCGTCCCGCCGCTTTTTCCCCTTGCCTCCCCGCCCGCCCCAGGCTACAATCCGACCCAGAATCGAGCGTGACGGCTTTGGAGACCGAGAGATGACTGTGGAAGCACGGACATGCCGACAACATAGCGTTGATGGCATTGGGCGGCAAGGAATCGGACAGTACACGACCTGTTCTCTGGCGGTCCCCGCCGTTCTGTCAGGCCTGTTTCAATGCCTGACGCCGGCTTTCTCCCGACGCAAGAACGACTTCGTGACTTGCATCCCAAGATGTGATCCCGCCTCTTCCTTCTTGCCTCCGCACCTGTCTGAGTCTATAATCATTCGGACAATCGTGTTGAGGCTTTGAAGACTACGAGAGGGCGAGAAGACGATGGTTGTCGGCGATACTCTCGGAAAGTGCTTGGAGGGATGCAGCGGTGCTTTGGAAATACATCGTAGTGGGCTATTCGCAATTTCCAAGATCGGACTGGCGTGTAATCAGCAGGCATAAGACGTACGAAGCAGCATGTCGAGCTGACCACGATAACGTAAGGTATTCTTCGCTTATTTGTATCGGACCATGAAGTGGTCCTCCTGAAGGGACGATTGAGGATTGTGGATAACCCTGATTGGAGGACCGAACGATGACAGTGGAACAGAGCCGTACATCGGTACAGGAGCA
>DATIKY010000190.1:0-10495 GCA_035476995.1 Sedimentisphaerales bacterium
AGGACAGCCGAAGAGGCGACGGGCACTCGGGCACGTCGGAGCAGGTTGCGATCTACTGAGTCAACGAAGCCCGATCTCGTCCCAAAGACAAAACCGAGGTACCGTCACGGTTTGAATTCTTTCACAGCCTCGCGGTCCCCAGACCGCCGAGATTTGCCGCTTTGGGCAGCCGCATGGCAGTACGGGGGCAAGCCAGGTCACAACTCGAATCCGACCCCCCGACGGATTTCACGGCTGCCCCTGTGTAGGACGCGCGACCGATCCGGTGGTACGATCAGGGCCCGATGCAACGACCGGTGGAACAGGAGGACTGAACTATGCCATCCATGATGCTCGCAGCGTATCTGACCGCCGCTCTGTGGGGGGCGCAGGCGCCGACGATCGAGAAGAAGCTCACGGATCTCCAGTGGGTCAAAGCGACCGCAGGTTGGGGCCAGGCCGCGGTCGGCAAGAACGCCTCGGGCCGGGTGTAAGAAAACGGGGGGTTGCCGCTTTGCGCACCGGGCGCGGCCGGGTAGAATGCCGATTCGTTCGGCGGGCGGGGTCTGGCCAGGGCCGACGCAATGGAGACGGACGGTTGAAAGGTTGATTGGATCATGGCACACGACAAGTCATCGTGTCCCGGCAGGGCGAAGTATCTCTCGGGCAAGCGGATTCTTCCGGCGCCGATCGCCGCGGACACCACGATCGTGCAGTTGGTCGACAATATGGACGCCTACAACGGCGGTCGGCTCCGGGCGGCCTGCCATCTGCTGCGAGACCGGTACTCGCAGGAGGATGTTACGGTCGGCATGAGCCTGGCGGGGGCGCTGACGCCCGCGGGGCTGGGCCCGGCGGCCATTATTCCGCTGATGAATCACGGCCTGGTGGACTGGATCGTCGCCACGGGCGCGAACATGTACCACGACCTGCACTTCGCGTTGAACCTGCCGATGTTCCGTGGCAGCCACAACGTCAACGACGCGGACCTGCGGGACAAAGGCGTCACGCGGATCTACGACATCCTGTTCGACTATGAAGACGTGTTGATGGAGACGGACCGGCAGTTGCGCCAGATCCTGGTCCGGCCGGAATTCCAGAAGGAGATGGGCACGCGGGAATTCTACCATCACCTGGGCAAGGTCCTCGACGAACGCGAGCGGAAGAACGATATCGGCCAGGTGAGCATCCTGGCGGCGGCCTACCGCAACGGGATCCCGGTCTTCACGTCGTCGCCGGGCGATTCGACGCACGGAATGAACGTGGCGGGCCTGGAACTGCTGGCCGAGGCGGCGGGCTTGCTCGACCGCTTCAAGCTCAAGATCAATCCGAGCATCGACGTCAACGATTCGACCGCGATCATCCTGAACGCCAAGAACTACGAAAAGGGCAAGACCGGCGTCATCCTCATCGGCGGCGGCAGTCCGAAGAATTTCATGCTCCAGACCGAGCCGCAGATTCAGGAAGTGCTGATGATCCCGGAGGTCGGCCAGGACTACGACATCAACGTCACCGACGCCCGGCCCGACACGGGCGGCCTGTCCGGCGCGCCGCCGTCGGAGGCCGCGAGCTGGGGCAAGATCGATCCGACGAAACTCGAAGAGACGGTGACCGCGTATCTGGACGTCACGGTCGCGCTGCCGATCATGGCGGCCTACGCGATCCAGACGACCAAACCCCGGCGGCTCAAGAGGCTCTACGATCGCGCCCAGGAGCTGCACGAAAAGCTGATCAAGTCGTATCTCGAAAACAACCGCGAGATCGAGAAGCTCAAGGAATTCATGAAGAAGCTCAGCAAATAGGTGTTTCAAGTTTCAAGTGTTAAGTTTGAAGTGGGCGTATCTCCTGCTTCAAACTTGACACTTCACACTTGTCGCATGGAAACGGAGAAGATGAAGGAACAAGCCCTTACCCTGGCCCGCGAGCACGGAACTCCGCTGTTGATCATCGACCACGACCGTATCCGGGAGAACTTCCGTACGTTCAAGAGATACCTGCCGCGAGTGCAGGCGTACTACGCGGTCAAGGCCAACTCCAATCCCGAGATCGTCAAGACCCTCTTCGACGAGGGGGCCAGCTTCGACGTGGCTTCCTACAACGAATTCATGCAGGTCTACGAGTACATCGCGCACTTCGAGGAGAAGGACAAGGACTTCTATATCTGGGACAAGATCATCTTCTCGAACACGATCAAGGACAAGGCGACGCTGGGCAAGATCCGTCGGTACAAGCCGCTGGTGACGTTCGACAACGCCGACGAGCTGGTCAAGATCAAGGAGCACTGCGACACCGCGGGCGTGGTCCTGCGATTGAAGGTGCCCGACATCGGCTCGCAGGTGGAGATGAGCTCGAAGTTCGGCGCCGAGCCCGGCGACGCTCGCGGCCTGATCCAGACCGCGTTCGACCTGGGCCTGGTCGTCGAGGGCCTGAGCTTCCATGTCGGCAGCCAGTGCACGACGTTCGACAACTACACTGCGGCGCTGGACATCGCGTCGCAGATCTTCCACGACGCCCGCAAGAAGGGCTATCCGCTCAAGATCGTCGATATCGGCGGCGGCTTCCCGGTGCCGTATGACGCGAGGGTGCCGGATTTCGCCAGGCTGGGCGAATTGATCGAGTCCGAATGCGACCGGCTGTTTCCCCAGGACGTCGAGATCATCGCCGAGCCAGGGCGGTTCATGGTGGCGACCGCCGCGGGGCTGGTCTCGGAGATCGTGGGCAGGGCCCGCCGGGACGGGAAGATCTTCTACTACATCAACGACGGCGTGTACCACACCTTCTCGGGCGTCGTCTACGACCACTGGGTCCCCAACTTCCAGGCGTTCAAGGATGGGCCGATGGAGGTCTGCGCGGTCGTCGGACCCACGTGCGACAGCTTCGACAAGATCTCGCTCTCGGAGCATCTGCCGGCCGACCTGCAGATCGGCGACTGCCTCTACACCGAGAACATCGGCGCCTACAGCATCGCCTCCTCGACCAAGTTCAACGGCATCGAAGGCGCCAAGATCCTGCATCTGGGGAATTGACGATTTACCATTTGCGATTGAGCGGGACGCTCTTCGTGCGGCCACAATTGCGACCGTGGACCCAAATAGAGGCGGCCCCGACAGATTGCCGAGGCCGCCTTTGTGATTCCCTGAGTTGACCGACTCGACGCGGAGGTCGAGGGGTTACTGCTTCACGACGATGTCGTCATAGTAGACCGACAAGGCGCCGTTGCCGTACAGATCGATCGCCTGGAGCGTCTTGTGACCGGTGTCGTCCCAGACGCCGCTGGAGATCTTGGCGCCGTCGTAGTAGTAATCGAGCAAGTTGTTGTCCAGATCGATCACGTACTTGACCTCGACCCACTTGTCGAAGACGATCGGGGTCTCGGCGCCGGTCCAGAAGTGCACGACTTTGTCGGTCAGACGGAACTCGGTCTGCACGGACCAGTCCAGGGTGGTGCCTGGGTCATCATACTGGTTCATCAGGATGAAGTACGTCGTGCCGGTGGTGCCGGACGGGATGTACTGCATCGCGGAGAACTCGACCTTGCCGCCGGTGATGGCGAACTCATGCACGAGGTCGGCGCTGCCGACGACCTCGACGGAGTTCTTGCCGCTGAAGGCGAACTTGTCGGAAGCCGGAGCGCCGTAAGCGGCATCACCGCCCCAGCCCTTCCAACCACCTTGTCCCGCCAAGCCTGAACCGGCCGCGTAGGCCTCGAAGTCCTCGCTGAACACGACGGCCATCGGGGCTTCCGGCTCTTCCGGCGTCTCGGGCTCTTCCGGGACATTGGGCTCTTCGAACGTCGGCACCAGCGGCAGACCGATCATCTCGACTTCCGCGATCTGCATGCTGTTGGCGGCCGCGGCGTTGCGGAGGGCCGTGAAGAGGACCTGGTAGTGCTCATAGGCGACGGTGTTCTCGAACACGATCGGCTCGGCGTTCATGGTGAACCGCGGCCAGGCGGTGGGCATGGCGAAGTCCATGATGAAGCCGCTGGCGATCAGCTCGAACGGGCCTTCGGCGCTTTCATTGGAGCCGTACAGTTCGAAGCCGATCGGGTCCCGCTCGGGTGCGTCATTGGCCGTGGTGAAGGTCATGCCGGTGACGATCGTGGCGCCCAGGGACGGAGTGACCACGAAGCCCGAGGCCGTCTCGTTGGGTCCGAAGTTGCCGCCGAAGTTCAAGTACTTGGTGTTGACGTTGTCGTCGATGACCAGGGGGGGCAGTTCGCCGCACGGCGTGTAGTTGATCGCCGGATTCCCGCCGCAGGGCAGGCCGGTCGGGATGCCGATGACTTCATCGCCGGGGGCGGTGATGTCGCGAGCGGGCAGCAGAGCGAACGCATCCGAATGCAGGCGGATCTCACCCTTGGTCAGAGCGCGATCGTAGATCGCCACACCGAAGATGGCGCCGTCGAAGTCATCGAAGAAGCTGCTGCCGTCTTCGGCCTGGGCGCCGTAGCCGATGCCGACCTTGCCCGACAAAGTGATGGCGGCCGCGACGCTGGCTTTGTAGACGCCGTTGACGTACAGGGCGGTCGTGCCGGCTGCTGCGCTGGAGACGAAGGTCAGGTGGGTGGGCACGCCGGGGGCTGTGGGCTCGTTGAAATCATAGTCCATCACGCCGAAGAGGGTCGCGCCGTAGGTCATGCTGTCCGGCCACTGCTCGTACTTGATGCCCGCCTGGGTGTCGCCGAAGTTCCGGCGGCCGATCAGGCAAATGCTGGCCTGGGTTTCCTCGGGATTGCTCTGGACGACGAATTCGTAGGTGATTTCGCCGCCGAGGGCGCCGATGTCATAAACGCCGTCCGGGACGTCGGTGGCCAGGAACGTCGGGGCCGCAGCCTTGGCTGTGTTCTCCCAGGACGCCTTGGCGGCACCCGGCAGACCGAGCATCAGGGCCTGGACTTCTTCGTCGGCCAGTGCCCGGCTGAAGAACGCAACATCGTCCAGCGAGCCGTTCATTCTGCGGCTGGTCCAATTGCTGTTACCGTCGCCGCCGAGCCAAATCGGGCCGTCCCACGTGGAAACCGCGTGTGCGACGGTGTTGACAGCCTTCGCCTCGCCGTCTGTGCAAGGCATTGGTCAAGATCTACTTTACCTATCTTAACGGGCGGCAATCAAGAAGATTCTGGGGCAGGACCGCAGAAATCTCCCTCGGGCGACGAGAAAAGGTTGCAGGCAGTGGGGCGGGGGCGTAAAATTCTGCGTTTGGCTGGACTTTTGAAAGGAATTATGGATGAAATATGACGTGGCTGATCTGTCATTGGCCTCCGAAGGAAAGCGGAGAATCTTGTGGGCGGACAACGATATGCCTGTCCTGGCGGCGATTCGGGACCGGTTCGCCAAGCAGAAGCCGCTCAAGGGGATGAACGTCTCGGCGTGCCTGCACGTCACCGCGGAGACCGCCAACCTGATGCGGGCCCTCAAGGCCGCGGGGGCCAACGTGGTCCTGTGCGCCTCGAACCCGCTGAGCACGCAGGACGACGTCGCGGCCTCTCTATCGAAGGACTTCGGGGTCCCGACCTTCGCCATTCGCGGAGAAAACCGGGCCACCTACTACAAGCACATCAACGCGGCCATCGACCACAAGCCGGTGATCACGTTCGACGACGGGGCGGACCTGGTCAACGAGATGCACATCAAACGCAAGGGCGACGCCCAGCGGATCGTCGCCAGCATGGAAGAGACCACCACCGGCGTCATCCGCCTGCGGGCGATGGACAGAGAGGGCAGGCTCCTGTTCCCGGTGATCGCGGTCAACGACGCCAAGAGCAAACACCTGTTCGACAACCGCTACGGCACCGGCCAGTCCACGGTTGACGGGATCATCCGCGCGACCGATTACCTGATGGCGGGCAAGAACGTGGTCGTCGCCGGCTACGGCTGGTGTGGTCGGGGTTTCGCGATGCGGGCCCGCGGCATGGGCGCGATCGTCATCGTCACCGAGATCGACCCGATCAAGGCGATCGAAGCCGCGATGGACGGGTTCCAGGTGATGCCGATGTCCGAGGCCGCCAAGGTCGGCGACCTGTTCGTGACGCTCACCGGCAACAAGCACGTGGTCCGGCCCGAGCACGTCCGCAAGATGAAGGACCGGGCCGCGATCTGCAACAGCGGGCACTTCAACGTCGAAATCGACATTCCCGGCATCGCCAAGCTCTGCCAGAAGATCAACAAGGGCGTCCGGCGGAACGTCGACGAGTACGTCGTCAGCAGCAAGAAACGGGTCTACCTGCTGGCCGAGGGCCGGCTGATCAACCTGGCGGCGGCCGAAGGGCATCCCGCCAGCGTTATGGACATGAGCTTCGCGACCCAGGCCCTGCAGGCCGAGTGGGTCGTCAAGCAGAAGGGCAAGCTCGAAGCCAGGGTGTACGACGTGCCGCTGGAGATCGAGGAGCAGGTGTGCGGCCTCAAGCTCAAGGCGATGCAACTGGGGATCGACACGCTGACGCCGGAGCAGGTGGAATACCTTGCCAGCAGCGGCGAAGGGACGTAAGCAAGTGGGAAGTCTGAAGTGTGAAGCAGGGAGGCTTGCCGCTTCATGCTTGAAACTTCAAACTTGAGACTCCTTGCCTCATGGAAAAAGAGCCTGAAAAGACGCCGAAGGCCCCCAAGACCTTCCTGACGGTCGGTCCGACGTTGCACTACAGCCATCGGAACGTGCAGCGGTACTGGCTCCTGGCGGCCTTCGTGTTCTCGCTGGCCTGCCTGTTCTGGTCCCGCGTCGTGACGGGCCAGTTCTGGGCGTTCAACTTCGCCTCGCAGCGGATCCCGGACTTCTGGGAACTGGGGCGCAACACGATCACCGGCGTGAGCATCTTCGAGTACCCCTGGCAGATCATCGTGCTGGGGCTGCTCATGGGGATCATGGCGGTGGCGCCCGTGCTGACGGCGCAGTTGATGAGCTTCGGGCACAGCCTCATCTTCATTCTGGCGGTCTTCTTTCTGGCGAACCTGCCTGGGTTTGCGGTGTTTCTCATCGTCAGTTGCCTTGCGGCGGCGGCCCGACCCCTGCGCTTCCGGTCCCGCATCATCGCGATCGCCTTGTGCCTGGCGCCGCAGTTGGCGTACTGGGGCGCGTTCGGCGGCGCCCGCGGCGTCGAGCCGCTGGAGTGGGGGTTCTCCTTCGCGCCGTGGATCTGGGCCTGGCTGACCGGCATGACCGTCGCGGGGCTCGTCATCGGGATCGGGCACTACACCCGGTACAAGCCGGGATTGATCTGGGTCTTCACCACGACGACCCTGCTGCTGGCTCTGGGCGTCTTCGTGTGGAAGATCGGCTTCGATGAACTGGATTACCAGCTCTACGTGGCGCAGAGCAATCCCGAGGAGGTGCCGGAATTCCGCGACCGGAGCATCCGCGACGCGTTGGACCGGACGATCACCGACCCGACGGAAAAGGAGTATCGGTCGGGTTTTTCCTATCCCAGCGAGCCAATCCCCCTGCGGGAAGAGCTCAAGCGCGAGATTCAGATCCAACTGGCGCAGGACCGCTGGCCGACCTGGCTGATTCTGCCCGAAGAGCTTCTCTATCAGGAGAAACGCGACCGGCTCAACGAGCAGTATGACCGGTTCATCCGTCCGCCCCGGCCGGCGTGGATGCCGGCGGCCCTGCACATGGAGATCGTCACCCGTCGGGCCCGCAGCAACCGCATGCCGATCGCGCTCTACTGCAAGGCGCTGCTCAACGAGTACTGCCCCGACCTTCGTCGGCTCCAGCAGGAGGAGACGCTCCATTTCTTCAGCGACTACCCGCAGGAACGCGCGTCCCGAGTCTGGTTCCGCCTGTACAGCGATTTCGGGGACAGTCCCGAGTCGGCGGAGGCCCGCTGGCGGGGGGCCAGGCAACTGGCCGGACAGAGGGAGCTCAAGAAGGCCCGCGAGCTGCTCGACGAGGCCGACCGCATCGCCGCAAGGCAGCTTGCGATCGAGGAGAAGCAGGGAGCGGCCCCGACCGACAGTCTGTTCAGTGCGTTTCGCCCGCCGCAGGACACGGTGATGACCACGCAGAAGCTTCGGGACCTTCTGCGCCGCATCCACGAGCTCAGAACGCTGATCAGCGACGAGAACCTCGCCGGCACCGACGGGACGTTGGAGCGGGTGGCCGAGCTCGTCATGCTCAATCCGCACAGTCTCGACTACGAGAGACGGCTCGATCTGCTGTTGGGCCGGTTGGGCGAGAAAGACCCTCTGCGCGACAACCTGCTCCTGGAGAAGGCCAAGCTGATCGCCGACGACCAGGGCCGCGCCGAGCGGCTCAGCGAGTTGAGTCGGGAGTTTCAGGGCACTGACGGCGGGATGCGGGCGATGTACGAACTGAGCCGGCTGCACCTTCGCACCTATCAGCGCGAACCGAAGAGGGAAAGCCTGCTCCAGGCGACGAACATGCTGTCCAGCTTCCTGAGCCTGTATCCCCAGAGCTTCTACGCGACCCAGGTCAAGAAGAACCTCGACGACCTCCCCAAGCCCGAGTAGAGCAGGGTTCTCGCAGGGGACATCTGCGGATCCGACCGCCATGGAACACCTGTCGGCTCCCTCGTCCGGACGTTCCGGCCGGCTCCGATTAATCCCCCGCTTTGGTTTGACTTTCCGGACCGCTTTGGTAGCATGGAAGACAACGAGCGGCCAAGGGTCCAGAAGAAGCCGCCGCAGGGTGATGGCAGGATGAGGAATCGGTGATGACTGGAGGCAATCCGGGAGCCGCTCCGTGCTTGGTCGTCGTGGGCGATCCCTGTAGTGAGTTCGTGCGTACCATGGTCCGGCTGGCGCGGGAGTACCAGGTCGAGGCCATCCCGTGCGACGACGTGTATTCGGCGGTGGCCGCCATGGCGAAGACCGACGGCCGGCGCGCGCTCGTGGTCGGTCCGATCCGCGAACTGGCCCGCGAGGACAGTCGGTTCTTCCAGATCGCCGAAGTGAATTCCCTGCGATGCTGTTGTCTCCTGGACCGAGGGACGCTTGCGGGCTCGGTCGGCATGTTGGCGGCGGCTCGGGCGGGGGCTGCGGTCGTCGGCGATGCGAGAGAGGTCCGCCCGGTCGTCAACGAATGGCTCACCGCCGGCGGGCACCGCGCGGTCCGCAGGAGCCTGTGCGATCTGGCCGACGAGGATCTGCGGGCCACCGAAGCGGAGCTCAGCGCGCTGTTGGGGCAGGGGGCCGATGCGTAACGGGATGCCGCCACAATCCATGGGGGGCGGACCGGGTCGGGTTCTGCTGATCGGCGACGCCGAGAAGGCCCTGGTGGACCTCCGGAACATGGACCATCGGGTTTTCGAGATTCGCGACAATGTCCTGGACGGAATCGACGCGGCCGCCCGGAACCGATTCGAAACGGTCGTCGTCGTGATGGAGGGGACGCTGAGCCGGCTTGCCCCGATCCTGAAGGCCCTGCGAAGAAGCACCCCGGCCAGGATCGTTCTGCTGGCCCGGATGCACGAGGAGCCGATCGCTCGTCGGCTCGTCGCCCAGGCTCCCGGCGAGCCCAGGCTGGCCGACGAGTACCAGGTGTGCCCCACGCCTCTGGCAAGTCTTCGTCCTCGCGGCGGCGAAAAGGCCGCGCACGCGAAAGCGGGATCCCAAATCTCAGATCTCAAATCTCAAATTGCCGATCTGCCGCCTGCGGCGGCATCGGCCGAGATGAAGCAGCGGATGGAGCAACTCGAGCGCCTGGCGACCACGGACGATCTGACCGGTCTGAAGAACCGGCGGTACCTCTGGGAGTTCGCCCGCCAGATCCTGGAGCGGGCCCGGCGGACCCACGGGCGCGTCACGCTCCTGGTCTTCGATATCGACAACTTCAAGCACTACAACGACGTCTATGGACACAGCACCGGCGACGAGATCCTCCGCCAGGCGGCCATCCTGATGCGCCGCTGCTGTCGGCCCTACGATATGGTCGGACGCATCGGCGGCGACGAATTCGCCGTGGTCTTCTGGGACGACCCGCACCGAGCCACCGGCGGCGTTCCTCGCGAAAGGCGGTCCGCCGCGGGAGAACATCCCACCGAGGCCATCAGCGTCGCCAAACGGTTCCAGCAGGCCTTGAGCCGGACCGACCTGAACCTGCTGGGTCCCAAGGCCGAAGGCGTCCTGACCATCAGCGGCGGCCTGGCCAGCTTTCCCCGCGACGGCTCGACCGTCCAGGAGCTGTTCGACCGGGCCGACCGGGCTCTGCTCGAAGCCAAGCGAGGCGGAAAGAACAGGATCTACCTCGTCGGCGAGCCCCAGAGCGACATCGCCGACATCGGATAGCGACCTGTGCTGTCTCGCCCATCGACTATCGAGAAAGCCCATTTGCGTCTGAGCGATCCGACGGTATGCTGTCTCCCTGTCGGCCGAACGACGCAGTGTCGCAAGCCTGCGAGGGTCGCAGAGGGAACAGGAGCGAATGGCACTGCCGTCCACAAGGCGTGCGATACCAGGGGTTTATGTTTTCTGCAGTTGCTCACGGAGTTGCTCTCGGGGTCGTTGCATGAGGGGGTAGCGGTGGCGACGGCGTTTGAGGACCCGTGGCTCGATGCGGC
>DATIKY010000191.1:0-6564 GCA_035476995.1 Sedimentisphaerales bacterium
AACAACCGCCCCGACCGCGTCGAGCCGCGGGCGGTGAAGAGACGACCCAAGAAACAGGTGTACCTGACCGAGCCTCGATCTGTCGCCAAAGCACGCCTGCTCAATACGACATAGCTCTTATGGAAGTGCCATTCGGGACAGTCCCTCTATTTACGCACTATTTACGCACTGTCCCTATTTACGCACTGTCCGGTGTCGGCCGGTATGCTCCATATCACCTGGGCCAGCTCTCGAATCAGATCCTGGCGTTTCAACAGATTCGTCTCATTCCAGTGTGTGAAGGGCTCAATCGTCGCTACAGCCACGTCAATCTTCGTACTTGCCCCCACCTTCGGACGTTCTGCCACCGCGCGTGTCAATAGCAGTTGCGACTGCCTGTATACGTCCTTCTTCTGAGAGAACGGTCGGTTGCCGAGCGATGCGTTGATCGACCCCTCGACAAGAACGAGATTGCCCAATCGCTCCGCAACATCGGCCTCCGTTGCTGGACCGAATTCCTCCCGCGCCTTGTCACTGGGTCTCTGCGGGAAGATGTGCTCGATTTCGTAGCCCCCGCTAACATACTTGCTCAACCACTTTGTCCCTTCTGTCTCGCCGTACGCCGCGAGTTCCACATGCTGTGTCAACTTGGCCAGGATGTAGCGAAGCCGGTACTTCTGCACCGAGTCGGAGGACAGCCGCCGGAAGGCATCATCGAACCGTCCCGCAAGTTCAGCCTTCGCCTGCCCGAAACTTCTGGTGATGAATGTCGTCAGTTCAGCCTCGCTCGCAACCTTGCGAAGCTCGACCGCCCAACGGGCGAATTTTCGCTCAAATTCGCGGGTCGCTTCCCGAGTAATCACGTAGACAAAGAACAAGTCCTCGACCTCCTGCGCCAGTCGGTCGAATAACGGCTCTCGCAGATGGCGACCCGCCAGAAGCAAGATCAAGTGCTGCCGGGCAGCCTTGCCTCCCAGGAGTTGCAGGTTCTCAAGAAAACGATTCCTTTTCCCACGCTGGTCGCAGCCACCGAGGAAACGCCGATATGCCTCGGCGGCTTCAACCAATTCCTTGGCGAACGCAATGGGGTCGCCCCCGTATCCGCAAGCCTTTTCGTTCCTCGCGAACCAGCCGTAAATTTCGTCCTCGCGCAGAAGATCAGCGTCATACCGACTGAAGATGAAGTACCGCAGGAACCGCAGAGGCTTCTCGCCCATGTCGTGAATTGTATCCTGCATCGTCTTCCAGATGCCTTTGAGCTTGTCGAATTGCTGACGGCTCGCCTTCATGAACAGCAGATTCTTCAACAAGTCCATCGCGTCGAGGCCGACGCCGCGATCGTTGATCGTCTCGAAGATTTTCAGAGCTTTGGCCACGTCCTCCGTCTGGATGCGGATGAGCTTCACTTTGTTTGTGAGATACCCATAGAACGCCCGCAGTGCCGCCGTATCATCGCAGAACTCCCGTCGCAGGAAATCAACCGTTGTCTGGTATGCATTCAGAATGTTCACAATAGAGCGAGTGTCGGGTTGCCCCCCTTGCTCCCGCCTGCCCGTGGCGACCTGCACGAGCACATTACGGCTGTCCTCGTACTGAAGCTCCAGCCGGTACCGAAAATGGTCTTGCCCCGACGCATCCGTCGAGGTAGCCGCAATCTGTGGATCGAGGGCTCCGGGGGGGGATTGCCCCAACTCCCTGATCCGATCACGAATCGCACATAACGTAACGAACAAGGTCGTCAGTCGCTGCTGCCCGTCGATCACATCCAGCACACCGTCAGCTCCTGGACAGACTACAATGCTGCCGATGAAGTACTCGGGTGCATCAGCAGGGTTGGCTCCGTTCAACTCACCGTTGATGTCCGTGAGCAACTGCTCAACCTCATCTGTCTTCCAGACATATTCTCGCTGATACTCAGGCACGGCGTAGAACGCCTGAAACAGATCAGCGACTTTGATATCTTGGCTTTGAATCGTCTGCTCGCTCATTGGCTTTATTCCTCTCATTTCTATCCGCTTTCTGTGGATCTATACTCTCCGAATCATTGCCCCATCCGCCTGGATGCGGCCTTCGCGAATCAGGGGACATCAGGGGGACATCAGGGTCAGCCTTTCGTTTACGCTTTGACGGGGGTCGCGGGGGACACCGGGGTCAGGCACTCGTTTAAGCCTTACTGCTGATCGTGCAGCATTACTGACGGCCACCCATTTCTTCACGGTTCTTTCGTCTCAGGTTGCCCCGTCTGGACGGTGGCGACGGCTTCAACTGCTTGATCTCCTTGATTGCTTCGTCGAAGTGCTTTTCGACCGGGCTGGGCAGCGCCGCCTGTTGCGTGCGCCACTTCTCGTATTCACGTTCGGCCCGGGCGAGCGCGTCATCGTGCGAGATGGTTCCGGCGTGTTCAAGGATCTCGCGCTCGGACAGGCGGAGGAAATCGTCCAGCTTGGCGATCCAGTCCCGCATGTACATCGGCTTTCGGCCGCGGGCCTGGAGCTCGCCGAAATCGAGGTAGAACGATACGATGAGGTTCAGCGCTTCGAGTTCTTCCTTGTTGAGGTAGTTCTTCGCTACGGCGATGTCGCACCTGCGCGGCTTGTCGCCCGTCCAGGCGGTCAGGCCCATGTGGGGCTTGGCGGCGTCGGCCCGCTCGGCGACGATCTCGGCGGCGGTGTGGCCGTGGGCGGCCCAGTGCATCTTGTTCTGCACGGTGGCGAAGAACTGATGCGAAAGATCCGTGTTCGGGTCGTAGTCGATGCTGGTGGCGTAGATGTCGAGCACCTTTCGCCAGAAGACCTTCTCGGATGAGCGAATGTCGCGGATACGCGCGAGCAGTTCGTCGAAGTAGTTGCCGCCACCGGCCTGCTTGAGACGCTGGTCGTCCAGGGCGAATCCCTTGATGAGGTATTCCCGCAGGCGCCCGGTGGCCCAGATGCGAAACTGCGTGCCGCGATGGCTTCTGACGCGATAACCCACCGAGATAATCACGTCGAGGTTGTAGTGGAGCGTATCATATTGCTTGCCGTCGGAGGCAGTTATCCGGAATTTCCGGATAACTGCCGGCTCGGACAACTCCCCCTCCGAAAAGACGTTGCGAATGTGGTCGCTGATGGTCCGAACGTCCTTCTGGAACAGCTCCGCCATCGCCTTCTGGGAGAGCCATACGGTTTCCTGAAAGAAGCGGACCTCCACGCGCGTCTGGCCGTCCTCGGTCTGGTAGAGAATGAACTGGCCGGGATCGTCAGGCAGGGCGGGCAAGTTCCCGGTGCTGTTTACGGGATCGTTCACCATGGCTTTCCCTCTCGGCTCTCCAACATCCGCGGCCATCCTACTCTTCTCGACCTCTCCCCATCCATCCATCCAACCCGCCTCGGGCTCGCGGTGATCCGTGGCAGGTTGATCCGGGGCAACTTCCGGAGGGGATTGTAGCCGAGATAGGTGATAGGGGACAAGGGGAAAGTTGCGGCGGGACGCCGCGTGGAAGCGTATAAGCGTGGAAGCGTGGAAGCGTTTGGGCCGGAGTGGTTCACCACGGAGACACAGAGTCCACAGAGAAGACGTGTATCTTCTGTAATAACAAGAGGTTATCTCTCAGTGTCCTCTGTGTCTCTGTGGTGAGATGGTCTTCTTCGCGGCGGGACGGCGGGACGCCGGGAAGACACCTGCCATTATGGAGATTGTTCGTCAGGAGTCGTCGGTGCATGCTCCGGCAATCCCGTTGGCGGACTTGCTCTCTGGGGCGAGCCGCCGTAGATGAAGCGCATCTGGCCGACGTTCGGGATCCAGCGAAGCGAGACGATCCCGTGCAGCAGGCGCATGACGCCGTTCTGGCCGCTCTTGGCGGCCAGGGCGCTTCTGGCGCTCGTGGGCCAGGGGAACTCGAACCCGCTGGGCCAGTAGACGAACAGGGCTTTGCCGACCAGGTAATAGCGGGGCACAACGCCCCCGCGCGGCGGCGTCCAGCCTCGACTGGCGACCGTGGGCTCGCCCCACCAGCGGCCGTCTTCGCTGTTGGGGCTGTTGTCGCCCAGCGCGAAGAACTCGTCGGCGTTCAGCGTGAACGGATGGCCCTCGATGGCGCGGGCGGGCCTGCTGCCTCCTTCCCGTCCGGTGTAGTGGACGTCGCGGAACAGGGCGACGTGCGAGAGGGCCAGCTTGCCGGCCCCGAAGATCTCGGCGCGGGGCGCTGCCTCGGTGTTTCTCTCCAACGCGTCGGCGGTGCGCCCCAGATCCACGAACAGCTCGTTCCCGTCGTACTCGAACAGGAGCCGATGGTCCACGTTGGCGAACTTGATCAGCGTGTGGACGCCGGGCGGGGGGGGCATGGCCTTCCTGGTCGCGAGGATGGTCTCCCGATCGCCGTTGACTTTGGAGAGGGTCATGGTCCCGTCCATGTTCACCCACGCCTTGTAGTCGATCCCGTACTTGCCGAGTGTGACGCCGATTTGCCCCTCGGGCCCGGCAGGATTGACATAGAATCGAACCATCAGATCGCTGACCACCGGCATTCGGCTGTAGTTGAAGACCTCGTTGTAGGCGTAGGTCGCACCGAAGCCGTTGGCGGAGGTCGGGGTGTCGTTTCCGAGCACAGGAGAGTTGTAGGTCAATGCGCTGGGCCGGCCGGGCGGGCTGTCCAACAGCAGTTGCGTGGGGTCCTCGTCGCTGATCGTCCAAGCCGAACCAGCGAATTGGAACGGGGGCCGCCATCGCTGTCGGTTGAACGCGCCCTGCTGGTTCGGATTCACCGGCCTGAAGTCGTTGTCGTAGATGGGCATCCACAGCTCTTTCTGGACCTGCGGCGGTTTGCGTGCGATGAGCCCGTCGATGTAGATGTCGCCGTCGATGATCTCGATCGTCTCGCCCGGCAACCCGATCAGACGCTTGATGTAGTTCTCCGCGGGATTGACGGGGTTCTTGAACACAATCACATCCCACCGGTGAGGGTCCTCGAACTGGTAGATGCATTTTAGCACGAGGATCCGGTCGCCGTTGGCCACCGGGACCTTCTCCCCTGCGGGCATTCGGTAGCCGCAACTGGGGCATCGGGTCTCCTGTCGGATCGCCACCGGTCCCGGCGGGATGGTGTCGTCGGCCATTCCGTAATAGTGGGGCACGAACCCGTGGTCGTACGGGTATCCGCATTGCGTGCATCGCAGGCGAAAGTGGGCCCCTTTGAGCGTGTCGGCCATGCTGCCGGTGGGGATTCGGAAGGCCTCCATCACGAAGGCGCGGAACACGAACGCCAGGATGAAGGCTGTGATGAGCCATTCAAAGGTGTTGGCGATCTCCGCGGCGCGATCCTTCTTCTTGGCGACGGGTTTCTTGCTGTCGGTCTTATCGGTTCTGCTCTGAGCCATTCACTCGTATCCTGTCCGCAGAGGGTTGCAAGATGTTCCGCGGCGACGGAGGGCCCCGCTGGGTCTTGATTCGCGGCCAAGCCCCGCCCGACGCATCTTATGAAAGGGCTATTATGCCGCCGGGATTCGCGGCGGTCAACCGCGGAAAATTTTTGACCGAAAAGTGCTTGATGCATAGAAGTCTTTACGTTATAGTGGTTTGCAGAACTTCATCCTTACGGTTCTGGTGGTGGCGCAGGTCCGGCTGTGGCTGGATTGCATCATTGGACAATCGCTGAGAAGGGCACCCTTCAGGTCGGGCCCTTTTCGTCAAGTGAGGTAACCTATGGCGACAGTCACAAAGAAAGAACTGATCGATCGCATCGCAGAACGCACGCAGGCCAAACGCGTGGCTGTTAAGCGAATCGTTCAGGCTTTTTTGGATGAGATCGTGCACGAGCTGTGTCTGGACAATCGTCTGGAGTTTCGGGATTTCGGCGTGTTTGAAACCCGCACCCGGGCCTCGCGGACGGCGCAGAATCCCAAGACGCTCCAGCGCGTGGACGTTCCCACCAAGCGGACTGTCAAATTCAAGATGGGCCGGCTCATGAGGGACCATCTCATCACTTCCAGTCGTGCGTCGGCGGAGGCCAAGCCGGGCCTGTGAAGACGACGGTCGCTTCCGCCGGGGCAGGATGTACGCGGGATCGACAGGTTTTGCCGGGAGTCATCCTGAAGGAGCCTCGGATGTTGGAAGGCAAAGTCAAATGGTTCAATCCCCGCAAGGGGTACGGGTTCATCGGAACCGACGATGGTCGTGATGTCTTTGTGCACTTCTCCAGCATTTCCGGGGGCGGTTTCAAGACGTTGGGCGAGGGCGATGTGGTCTTGTTCGACATCGCCGAGGGCGAAAAAGGGTTGCGAGCCGCCAACGTGGTGCCGAAAGTCCCCTCCGAAAAACAACCCACGCCGTGATTCGATCGGCCGCTTCGGAGGAGGAGCCCCAGGCCGGCCAAGTTCGATGAAGACCTAACCATATTCCCAGCGAGTCGATACGCCCACGCCGGATGCTTCACGGCGTTCAGCATGACAGAGGTCGGCCACAGCCCCGCGAAATCTGGTCACACAGTGCGCCGTGAAAGGTGCTGATGTCTAACGGGTGCAAGTCCCGTCCGGGAAGTTGAGTCATTCCACCCGGTAGCAGTCGAAGCCGTCGTGGAGGTAACGAAGCGGCGGAAGCCTTCGACGTAAA
>DATIKY010000192.1:0-2668 GCA_035476995.1 Sedimentisphaerales bacterium
CTTCCTACACAAACCGCCCGAGGCGGCGTTGCCCCCTCAGGCCGTCTGGATCAATCCGCCCAAGGAGGCCCCAAAAACAACGGATTGATTAGAGCTTAATTGTGAAAAGGAACTGTCTCATTCAACTTGACAACTTCCGGAAGCGAACGGATCCGACGTTTTGCGCTTCACGAGGTGCGTTTCACGTTTCACGGATCTTCCTTATGATTTCATCCGCCATTTCGCTGGTCCCGACGGCCGTCGGGTCGTCGCGATTGTCCTTCATGTCGTAGGTGACCTTGCGGCCCTCGGCGATGGTCTCGGCGACGGCCTTCTCCAGCCGGTCCGCTTCGCTCGTCTTGCCCAGGTGCCGCAGCATGAGCACGCCGCTGAGGATCAGCGCCGTCGGGTTGACTTTGTTCAGGCCCTTGTACTTGGGGGCGCTGCCGTGCGTGGCCTCGAAGGTGGCGCCCTTCTCGCCGATGTTGGCGCCCGGGGCGACGCCCAGCCCGCCGACCAGTCCGGCGCACAGGTCGCTGACGATGTCGCCGTAGAGGTTGGGCAGCACGAGCACATCGTACAGCTCGGGCTTCTGCACCAGTTGCATGCACATGTTGTCGACGATGCGGTCCTCGAACTCGATGTCGGGATACTTCTTGGCGACCTCCCGGCTGACCTCCAGCCACAGGCCGTCGGAGAACTTCATGATGTTGGCCTTGTGCACGCTGGTGACTTTCTTGCGGCCGTTCTTGCGGGCGTAGTCGAAGGCGAATCGCACGATCCGTTCGGTGCCGGCCACGGAGATCGGCTTGATGCTGATCCCGGCGTCCGGGCCGATCTTCTTCTTACTGTGCTTGTTGAGCCAGTCGATCAGTTCGAGCGTGTCGTTCTGGCCCTTTTGGTACTCGATCCCGGCGTAGAGGTCTTCGGTGTTCTCGCGGACCAGCACCAGGTCGATGTCTTCGTACTGGCTGCGGACGCCCTTGTAGCTCTTGCACGGCCGCACGCAGGCATAGAGATCCAGGCTCTGGCGCAGGTACACGTTGATGCTGCGAAAGCCTGTCCCGACGGGGGTTGTGATCGGCGCTTTCAGCGCAACGCCGTTCTTCTTGACGGACTCGACCGTCGCGTCCGGCAGGGGGGTGCCCAGCCTCTCCATCACGTCCACGCCCGCTTCCGCGAGTTCCCACTGGATATCCGCCCCGGTGGCGTCGACGCACCTGCGGGCGGCTTCTGCGATCTCCGGCCCAATGCCGTCTCCGGTAATCAACGTTACGTTCGTCATCTGCAGACTCCTATCCAAAAATCGCCATGGTATCGCCAAAACGCCCACCGGTCAACCGCATGCACGCTTCAAGCGAAGAAGGCCTCTCTTCCTGGTAGGACACTACTCGATGGGCTTGGTTGCATTGTCAGGAGTACCGCGGGATAGCTCTCTGAGCCATCTGTCGCCCAGTTCAAGAAAGAAGAGACGCTCAAATCTGGACCTATAGCCGTATCTCAGAGAGCTGTCATCCCGGCTGAAGTCAAATCCTTGCGCCGGATTGTACCGGTTGGCAGCAATCAGCAGCCAGCATTCGTCGCATCTGTGGCGGTAGACATCGTACTTGGCGTCCTTCTCATCGATTGTCTTCTGGATGTCTGAAACACTCGGAGGCCCCACCCACGCGGGATTGCCCTTCATCCAAGCCGATTGTCCTTCGTAGATGCTGAGATGGCTTATCTCTGGTATTCTATCGCCAGGTCTGGGCCATTCGTCTGGGGAATGAGGTGTGCGAATCCATTCTGTGATGAATTGGGCCAATTCGACCGCTATTCCTTCTGATCGACCTCTTGCAGGCTTGGTGCGTCTCATTCCTGGGATGAACCAGACCGTGACCACTATTGGTGGACCGCCTTGAGCTATATATAGCTTCTTGGTTTCATGTAGGATTTTCTGTTGTATCCCTTCCAGTTCGGCTGGAGTATAGGGCCTTTCCGATGACCGAGTCTGTCGCTTGAAGAGTTCGGTGTGCTCGATTCCGATTGTTCGTCCCCCGCATTCGACCAGGAAGTCCGGGTTGTCGTCATGATTCACTAATCTCATTATCCAGCAGCCGGGGACTCTGTCCCCGGACCCCTGGCATCTTTCGCTTTTCGCCAATAGCATGATTGAAGAGCAAGGCGATGCCGGCCCAATGCCGACATCGCCCATGCCATTGGGCTGCTGCCCACCCGCAGCGCGGGCTCACGCCCGGGGCGGGGTGCTTGCCAGCAGAGCCCTATCCTCCGCAGCAGCAAGTCCAGAATACCCCCCACAACTGATGTGGGCAGGAGGATTCCACCGGGAGTGTGCCGCCGCGTTCTTTCCTTTGTCATGCTACTGGCCCAAAGCGGCAAAATGCCAGGGGTTTGGGGACAGCGTCCCGAAGATTCACATGCGGAGGCTGGGTGGTCCGCTATGATTTCCACACAGGGTTCTCGACATTCTGAAGGACACGATCTGTGTCAAATCCGTGACGCCTGAAGCAGTTGCGGCCTCTTATCATAGGAAACGTGTGGGCACAGGGTCGAATGGCACTGCCGTCCACAAGGCGTGCGATACCAGGGGTTTATGTTTTCTGCAGTTGCTCACGGAGTTGCTCTCGGGGTCGTTGCATGAGGGGGTAGCGGTGGCGACGGCGTTTGAGGACCCGTGGCTCGATGCGGC
>DATIKY010000193.1:0-17312 GCA_035476995.1 Sedimentisphaerales bacterium
CTTCGTCTTTTGTCCTCCCGCCTGGGAGTCGGCGAATCCTTCCTCTATTTCGGGGCAGGACTCGGCGCCGGCGGCTGCCATTGCCGAAGCATCGCCCACACAAAGCCGGCCAGTTCCCGCACCACGGCCATGATCGCCGTGGGCGTATCGATCCCCCGCAGGCACCGCAACGCTCCGACCGCCGAGCGGTATACCCAGGACCGATCAGCAGGCTGTTGAGTCTCTGGCGGGCACGCTTGAGGTCCGTCTGGGCGCTTTCCCGGCAGCGGGTCAGCTCCCGGTCCGCCTCCTGGACCGGATCGGGGGCATAGACCTCCGTCAGTTGTCCGGCAGTGAACTGACGGAGCAGCTTCTTGGCGTCCCGCCGAACAATCTTCATAGCGGCGAGAGCCGGTCGTTCCATATCTTGTACAAACTCAAGCGTTCATTGCGAAGCTGGTCATCAGATGCCGCAGTCTGTCGAGATCGACCTGGCGCTCGTGAAGGGGTCGAGGGTCTTCGCGGTAGACGCCTCTGGTGTCCTCGAACGGCGGCTTGGTCGGGCTCAGGTAGATGACGCCCAGCGGCAGCCGGTCCGTCTCCAGCGCCTTCTGCATCGCCGCCATTCGGTCGCGCGGGTCGTGCGATCCGTCGAGGTAGTAGGTGTGCTCCTTGAACCACTGATACGTGTTGAGCTTGTTGTAGGTGACGCAGGGCTGGAGGATGTCCAGCAGCGCGTAGCCCTTGTGGCCGATGGCCTTCTTCATCAGGTCCTTGGTCTGCTCGCGGTCCTGGGCGTTGGCCCTGGCCACGAAGCTGGCGTCCAGCGCGATCGCGACCGCCAGCGGATTAAAAGGCTCCAGCGACACGCCGTGAACCTGGACCGAGGTCTTGAAGCCCAGCGGGCTCGTGGGCGAGGCCTGGCCCTTTGTCAGGCCGTAGACGCGGTTGTCGTGCACGATGTTGGTGATATCCGGATTGCGGCGGATGCAATGAATGAAGTGATTGCCGCCCTCGCCGTACATGTCCCCGTCGCCGCTCTCGGCGATCACGGTCAGTCGCGGATTGGCGGCCTTGATCGCGGTGGCCGGGGGGAGGGCCCGCCCGTGCAAACCGTTGAAGACGTGGGCGCGGACGTAGTGCGGGATCTTGGCGGCCTGGCCGATGCCCGAGACCATCACGAGCTGCGTCGGATCGATATCGAGTTCCGCCAGGGCCTCCTTGAGGGCTTTGAGGATCGGGAAGTTCCCGCAGCCGGGGCACCAGGCGACATCTGCCTTTTCCATGTCGAATGCTTTGGCGTCCATCAGACAACATCCTTTATCAGGGCTTTGAGTCCATCGACCACTTCTTCCACGCTGAAGTTCATTCCGTTGTACTTGAGCAGCAATTCGTCGGCGGGCACGCCCGCGTGCAGCTCGATGAGCTTGGCGAACTGGCCGGTCGCGTTGCCCTCGACGACGAGGGTCCGCTCGGCGCGGGCCATGTATTCGGCCGTGCGGTCGTGGAGCGGATACACCTGGCGGTAATGCAGCATCGCGGTGTCGTTGCGTCCGAGTTCCGCGATCGCCTCGTTCACCGCATGGTAGGTCGAGCCCCAGCAGATCACCAGATTCTTGTAGTTGTCCGGCCCGACGAGCACCGGCGGCACAACGTCCATCGTCAGGGACGCGCCCTTGGCCAGCCGCTTGTTGACCATGCGGACCCGCAGATCGAGGTCCTCGGTGATGTGTCCCTCTTCATCGTGCTCGTCGCTGTCCACCACGACGAGCCCTTCCCCGAAGCCCGGCACCCCGCGAGCGGAGACGCCGTCCTGGGTAACAACGTACCGACGGTAGTCCTTCTCGGTCTTGACCACGTGCTTGACGACCGCAGTCTTCGACAGATCGAACGGCGGCGCGTCGTAATACGAGTCGATGTAGTACTGGTCCGTGAGGATGAACACCGGGACCTGATATTTATCCGCCAGGTTGAACGCCTGCTGGGCGAGTTGGAAACCGTCTTCAAGCGTCCCAGGGGCCAGGATGATCCGAGGGAACTCGCCATGCCCGGCATAGAGAGCCAGTTCCAGATCCCCCTGTTCCGTGCGGGTGGGCAACCCGGTCGCCGGCCCCGGCCGCTGGGCTAGGTGGATCACGACAGGCGTCTCCAGCATGCCGGCCAGGCTCACGCCTTCGGTCATCAGGGCAAAGCCGCCGCCGGAGGTGGTCACCAGGGCGCGGGCCCCGGCGTACCCGGCCCCGATCGCCATGTTGATCGCGGCGATCTCGTCCTCGGCCTGCTCGACCACGACGCCGAACTCGTCCCCATGCCTGGCCATGAAGGTCAGCACCGCCGTGGACGGAGACATCGGGTAGGAGCTGACGAAGTTGCATCCGCCCGCGATGGCCCCCAGACCCACCGCCTCGGCGCCGTCGAGCAGGAGCCGACCCTTCGCGCCGACATCGCCGGCCGGCTCGATCGCCAGGTCGTCAACGTCCAGGCTTCCGACAGCTTTGTAGCCCGCTTGGGCTGCTTTGACGTTGTCTTCGACGATGGATGCCTGCTTGCCCGCGAAGAACCGCAGGACGTAGTCCGTGACACGCTGGAGATCGAGCCCCAGGGCCCCTGCGACCGCGCCGACCGCGACGCTGTTGGAGTAGAGCGCGTTGCCGATCTCCTGCGCCATCTTCGTGAACGGGACATCCAGGACCCGGCACGAGGCAAGAGCCGGACCGTCGCCCATCACCTGCCGCTCGCCCAGCACGACCGTCCCGTGCGAAATCCGTTTGGCGACGTGCTCGACGGCCCCGGCGCTGAGCGGGACCAGGATGTCCATGCGATGGACGTAGGCCGCGACCTCGCGGTTGGAGACGCGAAGAGTGGTGGAATTCAGACCGCCTCGGACTCGGGACATGTACTCTTTCGTCGCGAAGACGTGGTACCCGGCGAGCTTGAGGAGCCGGGTCAACAGGAACTCGACGGTTTGGACCCCCTGCCCCGCCTGTCCGCATAGAACGATGGAAAGATCATCCCTGTGCATGCGTGCTGCCTCTCAACTACAGTCTGCCATATCAAGGGCGCAGCTCGAAAGCTTTCACCCGGACCCGAGACCGAAGGCCCCGAACGCCCCGCATACAATAGCATGTAGGCCCGCCGGCCGCCAGAGGTTCAGCGGTTTCGCCCGATTCCGTCCAGAATCGCGGCCAGGTCGCCCGTCGTGACAACGGGTCGCCGGCAGGCGTGATCCTCGCAAACGTAGGCGGTGGCGCGACCGTCCAGAGGCGCGAGGTCCCGGACGAAGGGGATCATCTCCATCAGAGCGTCCCCTCGCAACCCGGTCTCTTTCAACAAGAGCGTCGCGTTCGGCAGGAACCGCCGGCGGACTTCTTCGATCAAAGGCCTCGCCTGGTCGGCCGGGCCGGCGATGACGATCTCCTGACTGGGACCCAGTCGATAGTCGAGGGCCAGGAGCATCGCGGTGAATGCGGTCGGAGTCTGCGAAATCGGGCCGGAGAACAGTCGCAGCGTTCTCTCGGCCTGGTCGCTGAATCGACTCTCCATCAGAATGGCGCCCAACTTGAGCAGCCCGAGGGCAGCGGCGGAATTGCCGCTGGGGACCACGCCGTCATAGGCCGGCTTCTCACGGCTGATGAGCCGCTCAGCATCCCGGCCGGTCAGGAAGAAGCCGCCCTCGGCTGGGTCTTCGAACCAATCGATCATCTGCTCGGCCCCGAGTCGAGCCTCCGCCAGCCAGCGAGAATCGAACGTCGCCTCGTAGAGGTCGATCAGCCCCAGGATCAGCATCGCGTAGTCGTCGAGAAAGGCCTTCTCGACCACGCGGCCGGCTCGCCAATACCGCATCAACCGACCATCCACGCGGAGCGATTCGAGAACGAATGCGGCCGCCTTCGTAGCGGCCTGGACGTACCGTGCCTCCCCGAGGACCGATCCGCCCTTGGCCAGTGCCGAGATCATCAGGCCGTTCCAGGAGGTGATGATCTTGTCGTCCCTGTGCGGGCGGGGACGGCTATTCCGGCGGGTCAACAGTCTCAGCCGGGCATCGGTTAGCTTGGCCCCAGTATCTTCGATGGAACCGACGACATGCAGAATGTTCTCCCCTTGCTCGAAGTTGCCGGCGCCAGTGACACCATAGTAATCGCAGAACACCTCCGCGTCGGGTTCGCCCAGGATCTCCTGGATCTCGTCCTCCCGCCAGACGTAGAACGCACCCTCCCTGCCCTCGCTGTCGGCGTCTTCGCCTGCGTAGAAGCCGCCGCCGGGATCAGTCATGTCCCGCAGGACATAGTCGAATATGCCTCGTGCGACCGCCGCGTGGGCCGCCTTGCCGGTAGCCTGATATGCCTGAATGTACGCCAGCCCGATCGTCGCCTGGTCGTAGAGCATCTTCTCGAAATGGGGAACGAGCCACTGCGCGTCGGTCGAATAGCGATGAAAACCGCCGCCCAGGTGGTCGTGGATGCCGCCGCGAGCCATGGCGACCAGGCTCTTGTCCACCATGTCCAAAGCCGCCCGCTCGCCCGTTCGCCAGGCGTAGTCCAACAGCAGCGAGAGCATCGTCGGCTGGGGGAACTTGGGCGCCGATCCGAAGCCGCCGTAAACGGTGTCGAAGTTGTCCGACAGAGCCTGGAACGCTACGCGGAACAGGCTGCCCGACAACGTCTGCTCCGGTCCGACCGGAGAAGGCCGGCGGATCGCTTCCGTAAGCGACTGCGAGGAGGCCAGCAGATCCTCCCGCTTCGTCTGCCATGCCTGGGCGACGCCCGCGAGCACCTGGCGGAAGCTGGGCCGTCCGAATCCCGCTCGCGGCGGGAAGTACGTCCCGCCGTAGAAGGGCTTGCCCTGGGGAGTCAGAAAGACCGAGAGAGGCCAGCCGCCCGTGCCGGTCAGAGTCTGGACCGCTTTCATGTAGGTTTCATCGACGTCGGGTCGCTCCTCGCGGTCCACCTTGATCGAGACGAAATCCTGATTCAACTGCCGGGCGGTCTGCTCGTCTTCGAAGCTCTCCCGCTCCATAACATGGCACCAGTGGCAGGTCGAATAGCCGATGGAGAGGAAAACGGGTTTGTCCTCGGCGCGGGCCTTCTCAAACGCCTCGTCGCTCCAGGGAAACCAATTGACCGGATTGTGCGCGTGCTGGAGGAGATAGGGACTGTTCTGCCCGATGAGCCGATTCGCATGCGGTTCCTCCGCCTGTCTTTCCACCATGTGCGCCTCCATGCCCCGGCCCCGAGGGCCGGTCAGGCAATTCCTTCGAGAGACTGGGTGAGAATCCGCACGTGCCGCTGCTCCTCGTCGAGGATCTCTTTGACGGCCTGAGCGTCCTCCTTGTCCGGAACGAAGTCCTTCAAACTCGCGTAGTACTCGATGGCCTCCTTCTCCTTCTCGATGGCCTTGCGCAACAGCTCGGCCCTCGTCTCCCGGCCGGTCAACGCCTCTGCCGGGTCGGTCCCGTCCGAGAAGACGGGGATCGGCATCTGCGGCCGGGAAAAACTCGACCGCTCGGCTCCATACTGGCCGATGCCCCAGCCCTGTTGAGACAACCGCTTCTTCATCTCCGCGAAGACCTCGATGTGGCGTTTCTCCCACTGGGCCAGATCGGAAAAGAGCTTGCTGATCCTGGCATCCTCGTACATCCCGGCGGCCCTGCGGTAGAACCTCTCGGCGTTCTGCTCCATCCTCTCGGCGATCGCCAGGACCTCGACGCCCGTCCATTCTCGACTCATGTGACATCGCACTCCCAACTTGTGACGTTCCCGATACGCGACGACTCTTCGTTATATACCGCCTCCCCGGCCGGGGGTTCGTAAATTGCATTCAACAGACACGTCCCACTCTGGAATCGCGGAATCGCCTTGTGTACAATAGGACAGGACGATGGACGAGATTCAGCGAAAACTAGCCATGGTCGACAACGAACTCGCCGGGCGCACCTTGCGCGGACGCCTCGCGAGCACGGCCCCCTTGTTCCTTCCCGCAATCGGTCTGATGGCCGGGATCCTGCTGCAACGCAGACTGGGGTCGCTGAACGCATCCCCCTGGCCGCCGGCACCGTGGATCTGGCTGGTCGCCGCGGCGCCGGCGGGAGGGATCGTGCTCTGGACGCGCGTTCGCTCACGACTGAAACCCCAGGGGCTCGCCCTTGCCGCCTCGTTCTGCTTCCTGTGCCTGGGGGCGGTTCGAATGACCGCGTTTGAGAACCCAGCCCCCTCGGATGTCCGCCGATTCGTCGGAGCCGAACGCGTGCTGGCGACGATTCGAGGCCGGATCGTGACGCAACCCTATCCGCAACCGCAGAACTGGTGCTTCGCCCGATTCGCCTCCTCCGACCCGCCCACCGCGTTCTACCTGGCGACGACAACTGTGCAGACCGCGGAGGGCTGGGAACCTATCGAAGGCACAATCCGCGTCCGCGTCGACGAGCCCGTTCCCAACCTCCGGCTCGGCGACGAGATCGAAGCCTTCTGCTGGCTGCATCGATACCAGGAGCCGACGAATCCCGGCCAATTCAACGTGGCGGAATACCTCCGCCTCAAGAACGTGCACGTCGGGGCCTCGGTCCCGGCGAGGGACGCGATCATCGTGACGCGATCCTCCCAAGGCGGCTTGGCGCACCTGCGAACGGTATTGACCGGCGCCGCGGCCGGAGGCCTGCTCGATCACCCGCCCTCGGACACGCGGGCCGAGGCGATGCTGGAAGCCCTTCTGCTCGGCCAACGACGGCACATCGATCCGGACACGTATGAAGCCTTCCGCCGGACCGGCCTGCTCCACCTGATCAGCCTCTCCGGCATGCACCTGTGCATCCTGATCGACCTCGTGTGGCGGTTCGGCAAGCCTCTGGGACTCGCCAAACCTGCGCGAGCCCTCGTCTGCATGGCCGCGACGCTGGTCTTTTTGCTCGTGGTCCCGCCGCAACCGCCGATCCTGAGGGCGACCGTCATCGTCTGGGCCTTCTGCGCGTCGATCCTCCTGCGACGTCAAACCCATCCGCTCAACTCGCTCTCCCTGGCGGCCATCGTCCTGCTGCTGATTCGACCGACGCAGTTGTTCGAGGTCGGCTGGCAGTTGTCGTTCGCCGCCACCGCGGGAATCCTGGCCTTTACCCATCCCATCGAGCAGCGACTGCTGGCCGCGGCGCGGGGCCGGCTCACGTTCTCCGCCTGGCAGAGGCTGACCGTCCTGCAGGTGGCGAAGGTCCTGGGCAACCAGGCCATTCGCCTGCTCGCGGTGGGCGTTGCCGCGTGGCTGGGCAGCGCGGGGGTGCTGCTCTATCACTTCTACAACATCACGCCGTTGGCCAGCGTCTGGACGGTGATCGCGGCGTTGCCGGTGACGCTCATCCTGATCCTGGGCTTTCTCAAGATCCTCCTGTCGTTCGTCCTGCCCACGTTGAGCCTGCTGCTGGGCTACCCGCTGAGCTTCCTGGCGGACGCGCTCATCGAGATGGTGCGTCTCATGGCCGCGATCGACCCCACGTACGTTTTGATCGGCCATGTGCCTTGGCTGCTCATCGCCCTCTACTACGCTCTGATCCTCACGACCGCCTTCGTTCATCTCCGGCGCCCCGTCGTCAAGAGAACGCTCTGCATCGCGATGCTGCTGGTTGCGCTGGGGGCGATGAAATGGCAGCGGACGCATCGCGACCACCTGAGCATCACGTGCCTCGACGTGGGTCACGGCCAGGCGATCCTGGCCCGCCTGCCCGGCGCCACGAACATCCTGTTCGATGCAGGGTCTCTGTTCACCGAAGACATCGGATCCAGGGTTGTGCTGCCTTTCCTCGACCACGAAGGCATCGACCGGCTCCACGCCGTGGTCGTCAGCCACCGCGATATCGATCACATCAACGGCCTGCCCGAGATCGTCAACCGACGCAGGGTCGATTGCGTGTACTTCGATCCGGTCTCCTTCACGCAGTCGCAGGACGTGGAGACGGTGCAGGTTCTGATGGATCATCTTGCGAGCCGGCGCGTCCGGACGAGCCTCATGCCCGACACGCTCGACGCGGGCCGAACGAGAATCCGCGTCCTGTGGCCCACAGCGGAATCCGCCAACCGCGAGCAACTCCGCGACAACGACAAGTCGCTGGTATGCCTGATCGAATGCGACGCCGTCGCAGTCCTGTTGTGCTCGGATATCGAGACCCTGGCCCAGCGTGAAATCCTGGCTTCGCACCAGGGATTGAAGCCCGACGTGGTCGTCGCCCCCCATCACGGCTCGCTGCGTACGCTGGAGGCCCGATTCATCGAGCGGCTCGATCCTCGCGTGATCGTGTGCAGTTGCGCCCGGCGGGATTACGAGCAAGGCCGCATGATCCAAGCTTCCCCCGGCCGCGAGATGCTGATTACCGCAAGGGACGGTGCTGTTCGTGTTTGCATTACTGAAGAAGGTATGGTAGAAACGTGCGGTTCGAAACACAATTAGGAGACCGCATCATGAAGACAACTGTCCGCGCGTTGTTGATCGCCATCGTTTCTTTGAGTTCCCTCGTCGGATCGAATCTGGCGATTGGCGGGACCGTCTTCAATTACCAGACCGCCAAGACGGACCCCAACGACCTGAGCTTCTATCAGCCGCCGATCACCTCCGAGCCCTACCCGCTGACCAGCGCCAAGAAAGTCAAGAACGTGATCTTCCTGATCGGCGACGGCATGGGCTTCAATCAGGTGGCCCTGGCCGGCGCGGCGGTCGCGGGCCCCAGCGGAAAACTGCACCTCGAACGACTTCCGGTGTCGGGCCTCATGCGAACCCATTCGTCCAACTCCCTCGTAACGGATTCCGCTGCGGCCGGGACCGCACTGGCCTGCGGCGTCAAGACCAACAACGGGATGATCGGAATGACGCCCGACGAGAAGGCGTACGTCTCGATCCTGGAGGGCGCCCAAGCCAAAGGCATGGCCACCGGGTTGATCGCCACGTCCACCATCAGCCATGCAACGCCCGCCTCGTTCGGTTCGCACATCAAGTCGCGCAAGCTGGAGCCTGCGATCTGCGAGCAACTGATCGACAACCGGATCAACGTCCTGTTCGGCGGCGGGCGCAAGTTCTTTCTGCCTCAGTCCGACCCCAATAGCGGCCGCAAGGACGACGTCGATCTTCTGGCCAGGGCCAAGGCCGCAGGCTACGCCTGCATTCAGACGCCTGCTGAACTGCGGATGGCCGACGCCTCCCACGTCCTGGGCCTGTTCCAGCTCGACGCTCTCAAGACCAGAGAACCCGAACCGAGCCTGGCGGCGATGACGCGAAAGGCGATTCGCATCCTGCGAAAGGCCGGCCGCCAATCCCCTGAGGACCGCCAGGGTTTCTTCCTGATGGTCGAGGGCAGCCAGATCGATTGGGAATGCCACGCCAATAGGGCCGCCGGCGTCATTCGCCAGACGCTGCTGTTCGACCAGGCGGTGGAGGCCGCTGTCGATTTCGCCCTGAGAGACGGCAACACGCTGGTGATCGTCACCGCCGATCACGAGACCGGAGGCCTGACCCTCGTCGGTGGCGACAACGAGGACAAAGGAGCCGCCGAGCTGACCGTGAAATGGGGTACCAAGGGGCATTCCGCAGCTCCTGTCGGAATCTGGGCTCTCGGACCCGGCGCCGCGCGATTTTCCGGCACGCAGGACAACACGGAGATCCCGAAGAAGATCGCCCAGTTGCTGGGCATCCGCCCCTTCCCGCGACTGGTCAGGTGAGATCAGGCCGATGAGCGAGAGGCGAACCATCGTGAGAGTCGGCGCCGCATACGGTCCGGCGGTGAGAGTCGGGGATCTGGTGCGCAGCGGAGACCCAATGCAAACGGTTCCGGACACGGATGAACTCATCGTTGCACCCGTATCCGGAACCGTCGAAAGCGTCCAATTCGATCCCGCCGATCACGAATTCGTCATCGTGATCGCATCGCCGTGTTAAGGATTCGCACTCGCCTGCGGCTTCGGGGACGTAGATCGTCGCATGTTCACCACGATCTCAACCCGGCGGTTCTTGGCCTTGCCTGTCGCGTTGGCGTTCGAGGCGACCGGTCGGGCCGAACCGCACGCAGCGGCGCGCACCTGTTTCTCCGGAATGCCGCGACTGATCAGGTACCGCGCCACCGAAAGGGCCCGCTGCGCCGAGAGCTCCAGGTTGTCGGCCCACAGGTCCTTGGTCTTCACGATCGGATCGGTGTCCGTGTGTCCGACGACGTCGATGTCCTTGTCGGCGTACTTTTGCTTGATGACGGACAGGATGTGGTCGAGCTCCGTGCTGGTGGTGCTCTTCAATGCAGCCTTGCCCGACTCGAAGAGGATCGTGTTCGGGAGCGTCACGGTGATCGTCCCAGCCGCGGCGTCGAACGCCACGTCGTAGCCGTCGCCGAAGCCGGTCGCGTCGGCCGGCGTCTTGTTCAGTTCTTCAATCTGCCGCCGTAGCTCGTCGATCGTCTGCTGGTCGTGCGCGATGCGATCCGCGAGTTGCTGCCTCTCGGTCTGGAGATTCCCAAATCGTCCCTTGAGATTCTGGTGTTCGACGTTGAGGTAGTCGTACTTCTTCTTGTAGTCCGTGCAGCCGGACATCAAGGAGACGACGACAAGACAGGCGAGCGGAACGACAGACTTGCGGACCCAATGCATGCAGCACCTCCCTGCAATTTCAGACAAACCCTTCCCTGCCGCGTCATGGACTCAACATGAAGTTGACGCGGTCCAAGATCCAATCGTGGAAGATCATAACCGTCAAGATAGCCAATGACAAGAAGGGACCATAGGGAATCTGGCGAATTTTTTTGGACAGCATCTGAAACAGCGCCCAGCCCAATCCGAAGAACGGCGCGATGAAAAAGGCGATCGCCACCATTACCGGACCCACCACCGCCCCCGCGGCCCCCATCAGATGCACGTCCCCCAGGCCCATGGCCTCCTTGCCGAACGCCAGCGTCCCCAGGACGCGAGTGGCCCACACGGTGGCGCAACCCACGAAGTAGCCGAAAAGGCTCCCGAACAATCCCGAAACCACGGGATGGGCCAGCAAACCGCTCCACCACGTCCCGATCGACCCCGACGATCCCAGGATCGTTCTCGCCAGGACCGCCCCGACGAGGATCGGCAGGAGGAACAGAACCTCGCGCAGGGCTTCGAGCCGGTGGTTGTACTGCGGCTCGTCGAAAGGTCCCGGCCCCGCAGGCCTTCCGTGATCGTCCGAAGGCGTCACGTCCTGGCCCTCAGCCTCGGTCTGCTCGTAACTCCGTTTCAGCGCGCCGGTCCGCAGCAGCAGCCAGCCGATGCCCAGCCCGATCGCCGCCCCCACAGCCATCGCCCCCGTCCCCGGCGAGGCGGTTGGCAGCAGGGAGTACTCCTTGACGGCCCGAGGATCGAGTAGGTATCCGCCTGCGGCCGAGCCGATCAGCCCGGTCACGGTGACGAACCAGCAGATCGACAGCGGAATGATCCACAGCTCCAGATCGATGCCCGAAGCGGCGATGAACGCCGCAATAAGGACCAGATGGAGAGCGTAGATGAACCAGCTTCCCTCATCGCCCAGGGTCGGCCGGATGCCCGTGTGAAAGTAGGCAAGATACACGCCCAGGAAGACCGATCCGGTCAGCAGCTCCACAATGAAGTATCGCGGCGAGATCGGCGCCTTGCAGTACCGGCACCTGGCCCGCAGAAGGAGCCAGGAGAGCAGCGGGATGTTGTCATAGAACCGGATTGACTTGCCGCACCGGGGACAGGCCGAACCCGGGTGGACCAGCGATTTCTCGCGGGGCAGACGGTAGATCACCACATTCAGGAAGCTGCCGATGCAGCAGCCGAACATGAACAGAAAGACCACGATAATCCATTCCTGTGGCGTCACGGTCAGTCCTTTGAGTTGACGATGGATGAAGGATGATTGATTATCGAAGAGGCAAAGGCCCTGCTCTTCCAATCATCCATGATCCATCATCAATAATCAATCGCTTACGCTTTCACCGATTTCCGGTTGACCACGCCCGCCACCTTCACCGGCAGCGCGAACAGCCGGATGAAGCCCTTGGCGTCGATCTGGTCGTACTCTTCGCCCATCTTGAAGCTGGCCAAATCCATCTGGTAGAGGCTGTTGGGGCTCTTCATGCCCGCGACGGTGCAGCGGCCCTTGAAGAGCTTCAGACGCACCTCGCCGGTGACGTTGCGCTGCGTCATGTTGACGAAGGCGTCGAGCGCCTCGCGAAGCGGGCCGAACCAGAGTCCGTAGTAGACCAGCTCGGCGTACTTGAGCGCGACCTGCTGCTTGTAGTGCGCGGTCTCGCGTTCGAGGGTCAGCGTCTCGAGCGCATTGTGGGCGGTCATCAGGATCGTGCCGCCGGGCGTTTCGTATACGCCGCGGGATTTCATGCCGACCAGGCGGTTCTCGACGATGTCCACCTGCCCGACCGCGTGCTTGCCGCCGACGAGGTTGAGCGTCTCGATGAGCTTGACCGGATTCGTGAGCCGGCCGTCCAGCTTCACAGGAGTCCCCTCGTGGAAACCGATCGTCACGTAGTCCGGCCGGTCCGGCGTCTGCGACACCGCATTGGAGATCACGTACAGATCGTCCTTCGGCTCATTGGCCGGGTCTTCGAGATCCGCGCCCTCGTGGCTGATGTGCCAGAGGTTGCGATCGCGGGAATAGATCTTCTTCTTGCTCTGCTCGATCGGGATCTTGTGCTGACGGGCATAGTCCACCGCCGCTTCCCGGCTGGTCAGCTTCCAGTTGGGGTCCTTCCACGGAGCGATGATCTTGAGCGTCGGGTCGAGGGCCATATAGGTGACCTCGAACCGCACCTGGTCGTTGCCCTTTCCGGTGGCGCCGTGGGCGACGCCCATCGCCTTCTCGGCGTGGGCCACGTCCACCTGATGCTTGGCGATCAGCGGACGCGCGATGCTGGTCCCCAGCAGGTAGCCGTTCTCATAGACGGCGCCGGCCTTGAGCATGGGCCAGAGGTACTCCTCGACGAACTCCCGACGCAGGTCCTTGACGATGCACTTGACCGCGCCGCTTTCCAGGGCCTTCTTCTTGATTCCCGACAGTTCGTCGCCCTGCCCCAGTTCGGCGGCAAACGCGATCACGTCGTATCCATAGGTTTCCTTCAGCCACGGGAGGATCACACTCGTATCCAGCCCGCCGCTGTACGCCAGCACGACTTTCTCATTCTTAGCCATAGCGAATCCTTAAGCACAGATCATTTGGGAAGCCGGATTATAGGGATCGAACCGCCGGGATTCAACGGAATACCGCCGGACGGAACGTTTTCCCTATGGGCCCGCCCATCACAACCGAGGCATCGCGAAGACCACCGGCTGCTCGTCCTCGACCTCCATCCCCTCTTCCTCCTCGGAGTCCTCTTCGTCCTCGGACTCCTCCTCGTCCGACTCCTGGCCGGGCATCTCGCGACCCAGTCTCTCGTAGGTGGCCTCCAGACGGCTCTGAAACTCGTACGAGTCCATCCTCTCGACATGGCCGTCCAGGAACAGGACCACGATGTTGTCCCACGCGTATTCCGGATTCTCGTACGCCAGAACATTCGCAGGATCGTCCTTCGGGCTCTGGTCGGGGATGTAGATGTAGCTGGGCCCTTCGAAATCCTTGGGTTTACGCGGGGACTCCAGAACCTGGGCATTCCCGAAGTAGCGTTCAGCCTGTTCCAGATCCGAGGGGAACTTGTCGTCGCGATCCTGCGCGTACATGTGCAGAGCCAGCCCGATCTGCTTGAGGTTGCTCATCGAAGCGGCAAACCGGGCCTGCTCGCGGGCCCTCCCCAGCGCAGGCATCGCGACACCCGCGCCTACCGCGCCGCCGGCTGCGGCCACCAGGGCTACCTCGATCCCCGGTCCACGATGGTGGGAGTAGAGCCCGTCGGAGCCGTAGTAGCTGTAGCTGCACGACGGTCCCATGTCCTTGGAGATCTGTGTCAGGGACGGAAGCATCGGCGGCAGCTTGAAGCCGGCCTGCGTGGCCATCATCACCGCCATCGGCCAGAACTGCCGGGCCTGCATCATGATCTGGTTGAACTGAACCTGCGAGTCCGTATACGTGAAGCTCAGAATCTCCTTGGGCAACTGCGCGGCCACCTTCTTGTAGCCCTCGGCGTCCAGCAGCGACTTGACGTCGCCCGCTCTCGAGACGAGTTGCGCTGCGCCCTGGTCGCACAGGGTCTCATTGGACCCCAGGACGATGTGGTCGCTCACGATCGACCAGGTCGGCGCCATGCCCGCCATCGCCAAAGGCGCGATCGTCCAGACGTGCACGATCCGACCGTCGGCCCGCGTCTGCGAACCGATCTGCAGCATGCCCTGGGCGTTCTGGCTGACCAACTCGCCTAACGCCGTCATGGCCTTCTCGAACGCCGCGCCATCCTGGAGTTTCGCCAGCACGACGAATCCGCCCATCGGCGCCTCCGGCACCACGCCGGCGGGCACCCCGTACGACACCGTCGGCCCGGCCAGGGACGCCAGCAGATCCCCGCGAATCCGCAGGTTGATCTGCGACTCGATGCCGGAGATCCCTTCGTGCATCTCGGAATAATCCTCCTCGGGCAGCACGTTCTTGAGCGTGTTCATGATCGTGTCGTAAAGCCCGGCGGGGTCCCAGTTGCTCACGCTCGCGGTGACGGCCCGCGAATCGACCACGCGTAGCCAGGCCAGATCCACCGGTTTGCAGGCCGTGAACACGCCGGACGTCGGCTTGGGCATTTCGAGCAAGCCCTGGGCGACCACTTCGGTCCCGGCAAACCCCACCCGGGCGGTCAGCGTCTTCAGATCGCTCAGGCCCAGGCCCTTCATTGCCGTGGCGAACATGTCGGCCTGCTGGTTGCCCGACTCTTCACGGAGGAAGGTCTGGATCAGCCTGCTGATCGTCTGATAGTCGATGTGCAAGAGCATTGCGTCGCCAGAGGCGGACAATTTGCCCAAAGAGGCCGGGACCGCCGATCGCGGCTGAGAGACGTACTTCGCGGCCGTCTTCTCGGCGTCGTTGACCGCGATGAGGAAATGGTTCCCGATCCAGCCCCAATACAGAGGGACCTCGTCGTTGCCCTCGAACTGGCGGAACTGGAGGGAGCCGGCGCCGACGTCGACGATCTTCTCGCCGATCATCCCCTCCAGCTTGCTCACGACGGAGGCGAATTCGCCCTTGCGGTCGCCCGCGTCGAGGATCGCGAACCCGCCGATGGGCGGCCCGTTCTTGACCGCAACCTGGGAGACGCCCAGCAGGATCGGCCGGCTGATCGCCATGTGGGCGTAGCCCATCGCCTGGTCGATCGTCCTGGAGACGTTCGGGTCGTCGGCGCCGCCGGTGGCCTTGGAGATCAGTTCGGCCTTGATCGCCTGGTAGAACTTCCGTACGCCGGGATCGTTGCAGATCCGCCCGATGGAGGTTTTGTTGAAGTCCGCCTTCAGCGCTTCGCCGCCACTGGTGGCGACGAAGCCGATCATCCCGTCCGGCAGCCGCTTGGTCAGTTCCTCCGCGGCCGAAGCCCCGATCGCCGGCGCCCCGGCCACGCCCATGACCAACGTCGCAACACACGCAAGTTGAAGTAGACGCTCTGCAATCATGATGCTCACCCCTTCATAAACACTCGTTCGTGCTTCTTGCTCTTCACACGCGATAATTGTACAGAGTCCGTCCTTTCGCCACAATCCACCAGTGGAATTTACGCAGGAGTCCGCAACAAGTGCTGCGGATCTGGATTCGCGCGATCGAACGTTTTCGCTGCTCAGAGACTGAACGCCGCACCCCGATGTGTAGCTGTAACGCCAGACCGACGTCGGAGACGCTAAAAAGCGGACTCGCCCTTTCCCGAATCGTCCGGTGGAACAGGCGGCTCAAGCATCCGTATCAAAGCCGGGACATGCGTCGCCACGACCTCATCCCGCCACATATATGGTCCCTGCCGTGCTCAGGATATGCCCCCGCCGGATGTGGTTCTCGCTGCGTTCTACGCCACCACTGCTATACGTCAAACCCCATAGACTGGCGTGCGGCGATTCGGAACGCACGACACTTACGCCGAGCATCCAGCGCAGAATTCTGATCGGCCGAGTCTCCTGGATATCGAACGCTCACGCCGAAAACCGTCAAGTAGGCCAGATCTTCACGATAATTCCCCCAGGATGGCTCCAGATCCAAGATCTGATCGAGCAAGACCACGAGGTGGTGTATCTTGCCAAATGTGATCCCGGCCTCGCACAACCGAGCCTTCAGATACTTCTCGGCGCACTGTTGGGCGTGGAAACAGACCGCCGCGAAATTGGGGTTCTCTTCGACCTGCGATTCGCGTTCCATGGTCGCAAAGTCCCCTTCCGCCTTGGCCACCCATTCAGCGGTCATCGGCTTCATATAGGACTCTCCCCTTGGCGAGAATCTCCTGCATGAAGGTGTCCCCCATGGCGATTCGCTCGCGGACCTTCTCAGGCGTTCTCACGAGCAGATCGACAGGGAATGGAGGACGCAGCTTCATCTGGATCGCAACCGAGGTGTCCACGTTGCGTCCGCTGAACGAACCGATGACCAAAAGATCGACGTCCGAATCCGGCGACGGTGTGCCCCGAGCGTACGACCCAAAGAGGATCACCCTGTCGGCCCCGAACTCGCTGCCGATCCTCTGACCGAACTGCTCTATCTCATTCATCGCCACCATAACTGCATACCCTTGCCACGCGACTGGCCTTGTCGCAATCTAGTATACCTTCGACAACCGCCGGACACAAGCCACCAACTCATTCACCCGCCCAATCGCACCGATACGAATCCGGCACCTCCTCCAGGCTCGAAAACACATCCTTCTCCGAAAACGCCGCACGAGCCAGCGGCTCGACCAGCTTCTTGTCGCGTGTGATGATGCCATCCGCCCGAGTCAGAAGCACGACGTACTGGACATCGTACAGATCATGCTCCGCACTCTCCTGTTCTGTGCCTCCGCCGTGCCCCTTCCTGAGAAAGCTGTATTCAAGGAAGAGAACGGTGGTGAGACGAACATGCTGCCAGCTCACCCAATCCCTCGAAAGGCAGAACCTGTCCGGATGTCGCACGCGTTCTGGAAATCGGCTCACGGCAATGGCGTGCACATTCAAAGCATCAGGTTCATCTATGCGGTCGATCAGCAACCGGAGACGCTCGCGTCTACGCGCGCGAGGCTCCAGTTCATGCCTGCGTGCTTCGGCACGTGCAAGAATCGGCGGAGCGACTTCTTGACAAACCACCGCACACCCCTCTGTGTCAGAATAGATGAGACAATTCCTTGCCGAGAATTAGAGTAGAGGGCAAGGAGATTGGGATTATGCTGGATGGTATGGATACGAAGCAGAACAGGAGGTTGTTGGCCACGGAGAGAGGGGAGCCGCAGC
>DATIKY010000194.1:0-17476 GCA_035476995.1 Sedimentisphaerales bacterium
CTTCTTCCTGCGGTTCTCAAGCTCGTCGAAGTCCCTTCGTGCTCGTGTGGTCCTGTCCATGCGGCCATCCTACGAGATCCGAAGGCTAACGTCAACATATTATGCGAAATATCTGTAACTCTATTATGCGAAAGTCAGTAAATCGACTCGCCGGAGGCCTCGGACGTGCCTCGCGCACGTGGCCCCTTCATGCACTGTCGCAGCACCCGTGCAAGAAACACGAAGCTGTTGACGTTACGACGCCACATTCGTCTGGGTTCGGTGACGAGGCGGTAGGCCCATTCGATCCCAAGGGCCCGCATCCACTTCGGGGCCCACTTCACACGGCCCGAATGGAAGTCGAACGCCGCGCCGACGCCGATCAGAGCCGCGGCGTCGATCCTGCCGAGGTGCTCGGCCATCCATTTTTCCTGTTTCGGAGACCCCAGGCCGACCCAGACTACGTCGGGCCTGGTAGCATTGATCTTCTCGACGATTTCCGCGTCCTCTTGCGGCGTAAGGTCTCGAAAGGGCGGGCAATGAACGCCCGCCACGTCCAAACCCGGATACCTGGACGAAAGCCTCTGGGCCAGAGCCTCTGCTACGCCGGGGGCCCCGCCGTAGAAGAAGTGCCTGAGCTTCTTTTCGCGACCCCAGTCGCACAGCCTGAGCATGAGCGTGGGACCACTCACGCGGCCCGAATGCCGGTAGCGAAGCAGCTTGGCCGCCAGAATGATCCCCACTCCATCGGGCAAAGTCAGCGTCGCGCCCTGCGTGGCCTCCTTCAATCGCAAATCATCTCGGCACATCAGGACGCTGTACGGGGGCGTGAGCGTGACATAATGCCGCTCCTTGCGCTCCCGCCAGCGCACCACCTCGGTCATCACGTCTCGGTACGACACGAGGCTAAAGTAGATGCCCAGGATGTTGTGCGCCTTGGCATCCGAATCCTGTCTGCATGAGTCTGTCGCTCGATGCGGAGATTGCGCGTTGCGTAGCTGTGTCATTGGGGTTCCGGGCTGGCGGTCTGAGTCTCTCTCTTGAGCCGTCAACTCGCTTCGTGACCGACGTGCCCACAAGGAAGGAACTCGCAGGCCCACGTGGACTGACCGAAGGCCTGCGATACGGAATCTCTCAACCGACCGTTTCCGACACAGGAACGAAGGTTCTCAGGTACGGCACTGCGTCCGATCCGCCTGCCTCCGCCGGTTACCGCGGCTTCGAATGGCGCCTCTTGTCCTTGATCCGAAGGCCGACCATGGCCAGGGCCAGCAGGGTGAACGGGACGAAGTACTCCAGGGCGCCAGACGCCCCTGCCGCTGCCGGCGAGAGCGAGCAGCCACCGCCGCCGCTGCTGCCGCCTGTGGGCACGATTCCCTCTTCCACTTCGCCTACGACCGCGTAGGGCGTGAAGTGCGTCGTCTGGAACCGCAGGGCGTGGAGCGTCGAGGACAGGGCCACGTACTGGATGTTCGTGATGCCCTGCTGGCTCATGGCCCCGGTCATCGCGTCGTACCAGTACGGCTGAGGCGGATCGCCGGGGAAGTCGGCGACCGCGTAGGGGATCGTGATGGTCACCGGCGCCTCGAACTGCAGACCGCTGGGCCCGAACTCGTAGGGCAGGATATCCGCGGGCAGGCCAGGCTCGAGATTCCAGATCCTGGCGATACTGACGGTGACATCGTACGCGCACGCGCCGGCCGGGATCACCACCGACACATCGTCCAGTTGCGTGGGCGACGCGACGCCCACGGTCCCGCCCGTGGCGCCCACGACCATCCGCACATCCAGCGGCGTCGGCTCCACGAAGGTGCTGGCCGCGAAGTAGATCTCGTCCTTGGCGTTTCGCTCGTCCGTCCAGACCACGTAGGGCCGCCCGAACAGATCGACGCCGATGCACGGCTCAGTCTGGTTCGTGCGGGTCCAGCCGTCGCCGACGAACAGGTTCGTCACGCTCCCGGCCTTGATCTCCGCGGCGTAGAGGTCCGTGTCCAGGCCGTCCGCGGCGTTGCGGAAGTCCTGCCACGCGGCGAACACCCTCGCGGTCCCGCCGGAGCCGGCCGCCACGATGGCGGGCGTCCGCTGGTCCGCGGAGGACGTGTCGTCGATGATGTTCATGCCCGCCAGCGGACTTGCCGGCAGACCGATCGAAGTCCCATAGAAGACATCGTCCTGGTTGTCCACTCGATTCGCCCAAACGAAGTGAAGCGAGTACCCGCCCGGCTCGGCGGCGATATCCGGGGCGGACTGGCTGCCCACGCCGGTAGCGACCGGGACGTTCGTCCACGGCCCGACGCTGGAAGCTGCACCGTAGACGTCCGCGGCGCCGTTGCGGAAATCGGTCCACACGAGGTAGACCCCATTGGCCCCGTCCACCGCGATGCGAGGACCGATCTGGTCCTGAACGTTCGAGGTCACGCATGCGAACGTCTTGGAGGCGAAGTGGGTGCTCGAACTGGCCACGTAGATGTCCTGATTGCCGGCCCGATTGTCCTGCCAGGCGATGTAGGCGTAGCTGGGCGAGCGGGCATCGACCGCGATCACAGGGTTCGTCTCGTCGTTGGTGAAGTCGGTCGCCTCGGCCTCCGACGACCAGGTGACCCCGTCGGCCGAGGTGCGAAGGTAGATGTCCCAGTTGCCCCGCCGATTGTCCTGCCAGACGACGAACAGCCGCCCGTCGGGGCCGATCGCGATGTCCGGATTGCACTGGTCCGAGGCGTTCGAGGTCAACTGGATCGGACCGCTGAACTGTTCCTGGCCCGACGTCAGGCGAGAAATGTAGATGTCCCGCGAGCCCGCATCGCCCGCGTGCCAGACCACCCATACGTTGCCGCCGGCGTCGCAGACGGTCGCGGCTCCCCCCTTGTCCAGCCCATCCGGCCCCCAACTGGCGCAGTGGTTGCTGCCGAAGGTCCGCATCTGCGTCCGGAAGGAGTAGGACTGCTGGGCCATCGCGTTGCCCGCCAGGTCCGCGGCGTTGACCGTCACGGCGACCGTCGAATCGTAGTCGAAGTCCTCGACCGGCTGAAATGCGTAGACATAGTGCGCCGGCGTTCCGACCCGACGGCACACGCCGTGAACGCCGCTGGCGCTGGCGACGTTGCCGGCGTATACGACGTTGTCGTTGACCTGAATGCTCACGGTATTGGCGTCCACGCCGTCGCCGGAGTCCGTAATTCGCAGGAGGACCAGGGAGTTGAGCGGAACCTGAATCGCGTCGGCCAGCGGCGAGAAGCCAAACAGAACCGGGGCCTCATTGTCGTTGCTGACGGCTGTGAAGTGGGCCGTGACCGACTTGTTGCTGGTCATGGTCAACGTCGCGGGATTCGAGCTTCCAGTCAGGTCTCCGGACCACCCGGCGAACCGGTATCCCTCAGCCGGCGCGGCGGTCAGGGCGACGGTGTCGCCATGGTTGTACGTCGCCGGACTGGGGTCCTTCGTTACCGTGCCGTTGGCGGATGTGACGCTCAAGGTGTACGTGTTCAAGGCGAAGGCCGCGGTCACGGACTTGTTCGAGTCCATCGTGACCGTCGTGGAGGTCGCCGTTCCGGAGGCATCGCCCGACCAACTGCCGAAGCTGTATCCGACCGATGGAACCGCGGTCAGGGTGACGACCTCGCCATGGGCGTAGGTCGCCCGAATCGGGTTCACCGTCACCGAGCCGTTGGAGGCGCTGACCGAAAACGTGTAGGCGTTGGCGGTGAAGCCGGCCGTCACGGACTTGTCGGCGTTCATGGTGATGGCGACCGTCGCAGTCGAGCCGGATGCGTCGCCGGACCAACCGCTGAAACTGTAGCCCGTTTGCGGGACGGCCGTGAGAGTGACCGTCTCGCCATGGGCGAAACTGGCCTGGTCCGGCGTTCGCGTCACCGATCCATTCGTCGCGGTCGTTTGCAGAGTGTACGTATTGGTGGCGAAGGCGGCGGCCACGGTCTTGTTCGAATCCATCACCAGGGTCGCAGGGTTGGCGCTGCCCGCCAGATCGCCGGACCAATTCACGAAATTGTAGCCCTCCGCGGGGACGGCCTGCAACGTGACCGTCTCGCCGTGGTTGTAGGTGCTCTTGTCCGGATTCCTGGTGATCGAACCGTTCGCGCCGCTGGTATTGAGCGTGTAGCTGTTGATCGTGAAGCCTGCAGCGACCGATTTGTTGCCGTCCATCGTGATCGGTGCAGACGCCACCGTGCCGGACAGGTCTCCCGACCAGGAACTGAAGCTGTACCCGGTCGCCGGTACCGCGGTCAAAGTGACCGTTTGCCCGTGCGTGTAGGTCGCCTGTACGGGGTCCCTGGTCACCGTACCGTTGGCGGAAGTGATGCTCAGGGTGTAGTTGTTCAAGGTGAAGGCCGCGGTGACGGACTTGTCGCCGTCCATCGTGACCATCGTGGAGGCCGCCGTTCCGGAGGCATCGCCCGACCAACTGCTGAAACTGTAGCCGGTGGACGGCGTCGCGGTCAGGGTGACGACCTGGCCATGCGTGTAGGTCGCCTGACTGGGGCTGGCCGTTACGGCGCCGTTGGCGGCACTGATCGACAGCGTATAGGCATTGGCGGCGAAGGCCGCGGTCACGGATTTGCTGGCGTCCATGACCAGGCTCACCGGATTGGAGCTGCCGCTGATGGCGCCCGACCAGCCGGTGAAATGGTACCCCTCGGCGGCAACCGCCTGCACACTGACGGTCGAGCCGTGCGCGTAGGTCGCGGAATCAGGACTTCGCACCACCGAGCCGTTGGTCGCGCTGGTGGTGAGCGTGTAGGTCTTGACGGTGAAGGCCGCGGTCACGGACTTACTGGAGTCCATGACGATCTCAACCGGATTGGCGCTGCCGCTTACGGCGCCCGACCAACCGGCGAACTCATACCCTTCGGCGGCAACCGCCTGAAGACTGACGGTCGCGCCGTGCGTATAGTTGGCGGCTTGCGGGCTTTTCACCACGGAGCCATTGGTGGCGCTGGTGGTGAGCGTGTAGGTATTGACGGCGAAGGCGGCGGTCACCGACTTGTCGGCGTTCATCACAATGCTGGCGGGATTCGTACTGCCCGACAGCGATCCCGACCAGCCGGTGAAATGATACCCGGTGCCCGGCACGGCCTGGAGGCTCACACTCTCATTATAGGAGTAGCTGGCCTTCTGAGGATTCGCCGCCACGGACCCGTTCGCGGCCGCGACGGAGAGAGTGTAGTTGATCGCGGCGAAGCTCGCGGTAACAGACTTGTCGCCATCCATGGTGATCGTGATCGAGTTGCTCGTGCCGGAAGCCGCGCCCGACCAGCCGGTGAAACTGTACCCCGTATTGGCCGAAGCGGTGAGCGTGACGCTCTCGCCCTGCTCATAGCTGGCCTTGTCCGGGCTCTTCGTCACGATCCCGCCACTAGCGGCAACGGTCAGCGTATGCACATTGCTGGCAAACACGGCAGTCACCGACTTGTTGCCATCCATCACCAGCGTCGCCGGATTGCTGCTCCCGGACAGATCGCCCGACCAGTTCACAAAACGGTATCCCGAGGCAGGCGTCGCCGTCAGACTGACGGACTGGTTGTAAGCATAACTGCCCGCATCGGGGCTTCTGGCCACGGAGCCATTTGAAGCAGAAACCCCCAACGTGTACGCCCCCGCGGCAAACGAAACACTGATCGAATGGTCGTCGGAGACACTGTTGAATGTGTAGGAGGACACAGCCCCCACCGAGACCCCATCCACCAAAACATCCGCCACCGAATACCCCGCCTCCGGCGTAAAGGTAAACGTCTGCGTCCCGCCTTCGATCACCGTCGTCTCGCCGGAAGGCGAGATGCCACCACCAACGCCCGAGGATGAAGCCACAATTGAAAGAGACCGGAGTCTGGGTCCCACCTTGGCGATCTCATCGGCGAAGTCCACGAACCCAATCCCTCCGGAACCGACCGGAAGAAGAGCCGGGGAGTTCGATTGGAGCCGGTAGTTATGATTGCCGGGATCGACGAACAGCGGGTCTTGGTCGAACAGACTATGAGCATCCAGTCCCGACCCTTTAATGTTCTGAGTTACCTGTGCCCAAGTCCAGTTGTATTGCGGAAAGATCGTCCCCCCAGAGGCATTGTAGTAGAGATTATAGTCCAAACTCAATGAACCACTCAAAGAGCCGTGCAACTTATACATGGTAGACGGAGTGTGATAGAAGATGTTTCTCTCGACTATTGGTGGAGTGTAGACGAATTGGATATAGGCATATGCGTTTTCCTTCATTGAAGCGAAGATGTTGTTTCGGATAGTAGTCCCAGTAGACCCTCGGAGAAGAACAGCCCAGTGACAATCATACACGAGATTGTTCTCATATGTTACACCCAAACATTGATCGTCGGGATATATAGCTCGACCCATCGGCATTCCATGTACCTTGTTGTAGGAGAATACGGTCCCCTCTTGAGGCCCTACCGCATAAATACCACCAGAATCATCCAAGACGGTGCACACATTATATACTTCGTTGTACGATATCGTATTGCTGCCCTGAAGTGCTCCGGCAGCATTCCGCCCCACCTGGATGCCAACCCCAGAACCATTTTGGACCCTATTATGGACAATTTGGGCATAATATGTGGTCCCAAGGACAATGCCTTTGCCCATGGACGGAAACGAAGCCCCATAACCATCAAGCGTGTTGTCGGACACGATATTATGGTTCGTCGTAGTGGCGACATTGTCTTTTCCGATACGAACGCAATAGCCGCCGATGTTCGTAAATGTGCAGTTGGAAACCGTATTGTAACTGCCTGAGTATAGATCCAAGGCGTGCCCGCCCGTGTGCTTGAACGTGCAATTCTTGACCGTTGCGCCGTCCACGCCACCAGCGAGATACACCATGGGTCCTGTCCATACAAACTCAATGGAATAACCGTCCCACCCCGTAGTGTGGAACGGGATATACCAGTCGGTGTGGGCAAAAGTCAGATTGCTGAACTCAATATAGTCCGTGCCATTGACATACAACAGAATCCCCTGGTTTTGCGTGCTGGCATATCCCAGATTTCCCGCGATGAATGTAGAGGAAGCCGGAGCTTTGGCGTCGATAGGATAGTAGTAGAGAATGCCTGTGGTGGAATCCAGATACCATTCTCCCGGCGAATCCAACCCCTCAAACACATTCTCCACCCAATACCTGTTGCCAGAATACAATTGAACAGCACTGCCGCTGTAAGCGTTCCCAGACAACCAGCAGACATTATTCACGTCATCCACAGATGCGACCCGCTGACGGCGAGACGAGTATTCTCGAATAAACTGAATCTCCACCTCATTGAGATTTGTCCAACCAGAATCGATGTCCCCCTCGGAAAACCCGAGCGCAATCGTCGAGTCCGGCGTACTTTGCGAAGTGTAGTACCCCTCATTGGGCGACTTGGCCCGCTGTGCACGCACATCATCCACCCACAAGGACCGAAACCTCAGTTCTCCCACATTGGCCCTGTAGATAGTGAGTCCCTGATGGGTATACTGTTCCCACGTAACATTCAACACCTGCCCTCCGCTAATGATGGCGGTCTCGCCAGGGGCTGATCGATAGATGTTCGGCGTGCCAGCGGAGCCGGAATCGGCAGAAATGAACGCTATTGCACTGGACAGATAATACGTCCCGCCCCGCAGATAGACGGTGTTGCCGGCCGTGCCACGGATCGTGTCCCGAGCCTTCCCAATCGTGGCAAACGGCAGATCAATCGTACCCGGATTGCTGTCGTCGCCGTTGGGCGCAACGTAATAGACCCCAGCCGAAGCACTATTGGCCAGGAGGATCAATGATAGCCAAAGGACGACTGCACCCTTTGAACGAGACGTCGTGCAGATCGATATCCAGATTGGAAAAAGAGCCCTGTACAAAACCACCATCTTATTCGCCCCCGTGGTTGCCGGTTTCCCACTGCAGGGCAGCACGCCCTTCAGACAGGCGGCCCCATATAAGATATAGAAATAGAGAACGCCTCACACAAACAAAGCCTGTCGAGATAGAATAATGTCAGGTGCCAACCGGCTCTCGACAAAGGCCTTTCAGGCGATTGAGGACCGTTCAAACGGGGGACCCGCGCAGCCAGAACCGAGTGCAATCGCCTCCTGGTAAAGGGCTGCCAAACGCCCATAATAGCTCTCGGGAGAGTACTCCCGAAGGGCCTTCTCCCGCCCGGATCGGCCCATCCGCCTGCAGAGATTCGGACTCGCCCACAAGTATCGGACCTTCTCGGCCAGGTCTTCGGCGTTGCCCGGAACAAACAGGAGGCCGGTGACACCGTCGTCCACAATCTCCGGGATCCCGCCAATGCGAGGGGCAACGACGGCCTTCCCATACGCCATGGCCTCGACAATCGCCATGGGGAACCCTTCGAACCATCTGCTGGAAAGGACAAGAACACGACTTTGGCGGTAGAACTCCGCCAACCGCTTTGCGTCCAGGTTGCCCAGGAAAGAGACATTGGCGGAAGCCTTGCCGACAAGCTCGGGCATGGCGTCATAGCTGCCCGCCAGGCGAAAGGGCACATCGGGCAACCTTTCGGCAACGGAAAGAAGCACTTCGATCCCTTTTTCGGGACTGATCCGGCCGACGTAAGCAGCATAGTCGCCACCACCCGCCGAATCGTCCTCGACTTCCGTGCGAACAGGGCACATGTTGGGGATCACCCGCAGGCAATCCGCTGGATAGCCTTCGGCGATGAGCCGACGACGCTGGAACTCCGTGAGACACGCAAATAGGGTTACATTCTTCCTGAAGAAACCCAGGCGTCTGGCAACGTAATTGCGCAAGGCATAGCCCAAACTCTTGGCGTAGCTCTGCTCACAGTTCTTGAGCACACACCAGTACTCCTTGCCCCCACAGCACTTCTCGCAAATCTCATATCGGCCCTTGGGCATGTGCAGACCGTTCGGGCAGACGAGACGATAATTGTGAACCGTCATCACCACAGGCACCCCGGCACGCCTGCATTCAGGCAGAATGGATGGCGAGATAAGGGGAAACACGTTGTGTACGTGGACAAGATCTGGCTGATGCTCTGCCAGGAGCCGACCCATCGCCTTGCGAGAGGAGGGACTATAGATGCCATTGAAGAACGCACACACTTGGCCCAAACGCATGGTTTCGAGCTCGGCACTGCTGCGAGAGAACTCGATGACTGTATGTCCCTTGCGTCGCAGCAGTTCGGCCACACCCCGGACGACGGCCTCCTCGCCGCTGAACTTGCCGTATTCGTTATGAACGATGAGAACTCTCAAAGCACACTCCCCTATGTTGGTCGAAACCGACCATTCCACAGGGAGATCAGCAGTCTGCCGAGCGGTGAAGTGAAGCCCCTCCTCACATCTTTGCACGCCTCAATCGCCGCCATTGCTCCTTCGACAAACCGTTCTAGACCCCAGGGGCGGATCATTTCTTGTGAAGCCGACACCATCTTCTGATAGTCCTGTTCGGAAAGACCGGACATCTGCAACATACGTTCGGCCAGTTGCTCGGGTTTATCAGGCGAGAATCGCCAGCCGTTGATGCCGTCGTGAACGAGCGTCTCGGCACAGCCGCATTGCTCGCTGACGAGCACAGGCAGGCCACAGGCCATCGCTTCGTTTACAACCAGACCCCAGGTCTCCCCGTACAAGCTCGGGAGGACCAAAGCCCCGGCTGCTGCATAGTAAGCGATCAGGGCATCGCCGTGAATCGGACCGGAGATGTAAACATCGGGAATAGCCTGAGCAACGACCATCTTCTGCAAACGATCACGCTCCGGCCCATCCCCCACCAACACCAATCCCCAGGACGGGCCCTGGCATGCTCGCCTATACTGCCTGTATGCCTCCAGGCAGATGATCCAATTCTTCTTATCGACCAGCCGACCGACACCCAAGAAGAACCGAGAGGCAAGTCCGTTCTTCCCGCGGAACTCGTTGGCATGAGGACGCAGAGCCGCCGCACGCGTCGTGAATGATGGATTGTCCACCACGTTCAGTCCGAAGTGCATTCGCTCGCGAGGTACACCCCATTGGACGAAGCTCCGAACGTGCGACTCCGCAGGAATCAGCATTGCGTCGATGTGGGTGTAGAAACGTCGCTTCACATATTCGGTGATTGGGGAACGTGGCACATCCTCGGCGCGAACGTTGTCGAAGATAACCACCGCCCGCTGATTCCGGCGGGCCCACCGGACAGCCGCGGCACCAGACGGAAAGGCGATCGCACCTGCCATGACTACGTCTGGCGTGAGGTCATTCAACTTTCGCTCCACCGCGGCGGCCATCGTGCGGCCGGACAGCTGCCGCAGGTCGCCCTGCGGAAACAGGACCGACCAAGACAACCGGCCGTCTTTGCAGCCCTGTGCAGCAAAGTCATACGGTGAACCGCCGCCGGCGATCTCAACAACAAGAAACTCGTCGCCCCGCCCGCACAACGAACTGCCCAGCGCCAGCAGACGCGGTGGCCAGTACATCCGAAGGTCCGTATGAACGAGCACAACTCGCATGGAATGGCAAGCCCGCAACCTCAGCACGGTTCGTAATGAGCACAATCTCTGCATATAACCGGCATAGTCCCGCGAATGAAACTCCGCCGCAACTCCCTGGCGCGAGTCCCGTCCAGAATACTATGAAGGGACGCTTCGCGAACATTGCCTATGACCAGAGCATCACGGTCATCCGCAACATTCGAAGGACCAAATCGGCATGCACACAGACGCACTTGCCCATCATACATCACCATGGGCTGAAACAATCGATTGCACGGTCTTCGCCTCAGACGAGACGGGAGCGCAAGACGCATGCGGCCTGGAAGATCCGCCGGCTTGATCATCCCGCCCCACGAATCGTACGCAACAATTTGTACCTGAATACACTGGCGTTCGACGTCTGTCAAGAGAGGCCATATCCGCTCGCGAAATACCGGCCGGCGCAGAACATCACGCTTGGGCAGGTGGGAACGAAAATGGATCTCCACGCGAAGGTTGCTCTGGAGCCGCCTTCTTGCCGACAAAAGGCCGACAATCCCCTCGATCAGGTGATCGAAATCATGCACCCGATAAATGAGGGCAAGGCTCTGAGCATCCATAGGAGCGGTCGATACATAAACAGGAGACACGCCACTGCGCACAAGGCGGTCCAGATCGATCTTGTGTAGGGCCAGACCATTGGTGCAAAAGCACGTGGCAAGTCCAGAAGACGTGATAGCCTCTATCCTCGGAAGCAACTTCGGGTCGAGCAATGCTTCTCCGCACATCGGGGACACACCAATGCACCCCCCCCCCCATTCCCTTATAATCTTCCAACACTTTGTTAAAAATATCGTCCGACATGAAGCCTGTCTTGCGGAAAGAACGCTGGAATTGATAGCCACAGAAGACACACTTGGCATTACACACATTCGTAAGCTCCACATCGATGCTGGGCACCCTGGACTCCAAGGAGTGCCAGTCTTTCATACTCAACAAACACTTTACATCCTTGAGATCGCGACGTGCCTCACGTTCGAAATATGAGGCCACACCAACCATTAATGATTGAATAGTCAAGTGTATTACTCCCAGTCTGAGTTCGGAGTTCCGGCACCTGAAGAAAGCCTGCCGCGAGGAGAGCTGTGGCCCGGTTTGCACCAGCGGTTGCCGTACGGCCCATTGGAGGGCGGAGGTATTATGCCAATTCGATTAGCCGCTAGATCCGCAAATCGGGATGGACAACTATAATACGCATACCCTAACGATCGGAAGCGGTTGAGTGTCAAGCTAGTCCCTCAATACATGTGTTGATCACAAACCTGTGTTTGCCACGTGATGTCGGCGGTATTTCCGCCACATATTCGATTTTTACATCGAGATTCTGGCCCACTGTGAATCGCTGCCGGATTTCGGCCTCGTCTTTGTCGCTGTAGCTGCCGGCTTTCACAACCTTTAGACACACGCGACCAGGGATTGTCTGAAGCATCTGCCACTTCTGGATGTGCTCAAAGGCATGAAAATGCTGGCCAAACACAATACCTGTAACGGACACGCAATTGCCAGACGCATCTAGAACATAATCCTGATTGCGACCTAAGATCTCGCGAAAGATAGTGAAACCATTGCAGGTCCCTCCGTAGACTGCTTCATCCCCTGTTTTGTACCGAATCAATGGCATTCCCCGGTTATGCAGTCCGGTCACGACGATTTCACCCACTTGTCCAACATCCACATGCTTCCCATTGCTATGCAGGACTTCCGTCACACCATAAACAGGCGAGCAACAGTATTTGCTGTCGTCAGGAGCAGTGAAGGCAAAGACACACATTTCTGAATGGCCGTATTGCCTGAGCACCTTGCAGTCAAACGCGCGTCGGATTTCGTCAACCTGCCAGTCAAACACTTGTTCGGCTGTCAACTGGATCGCCTTGATTCGAAATGGAACGCTCACACGTTGCTTACGAAGTTCGCGGACAAACTGAGTAATGAAGGATGGGTACCCGCGAAGAAACTGTGGCCGTATGCGTAGAAAGAAGTCAATGTAGCGGTCTGCTGTCTGCGAGCTGAAATGGTGTGAAGACAGGTGGTATTTACCATATGGGAGATCTAGACTTGACTTCCTCAGCCAGTAGATACCCCTTTTGAAATGACGTTCTGAAATCTGCGTACCATCGAATGCAAGAATTCTGTCTCCAGGAACATAGCCTGCAAGTTCAAATGCGAAATGCTGATGCTCACCATCAATGGCTCCAGCTCTCCTTGATGCGTAGAACGCCATGGGTTCACCTGTACTGCCGCCGGTGTTGAATCTGAACACCTTCTCCTTCTTGATTCTATCGCTGCACAGGGCGGCAGCATTTGCGCGCACATCCGACTTCGAGAGCAGAGGGACACGTCCAAACCCTTCAATACCCCGAACGTCGTGGGATGCAAAGACGTGTCGATAATAGGGACAATGCACTCCTGCATACTCCAGTAGCTCATCAAGCATATCTCGTTGATAGCGAGCCACATCATTAGCGTACATCTGTGGTTCTCTATACAGTTGTCTCAGGAAATTATAGAGGTCCTTCGCCTCAGCGTACTCATCGCGGAAGAAGATACGCTGGAGAAGTTTGTGAATGGTACCAGGCACATGCCCCTTGGCATACGTACGTATGGCGTTTACGTCCACAATGACCTCAGATCAAAGACTTACTGCTTATGATGTTGACGCTTTCAGAGATCGAAGATACGCATAGGCTCTCATGGAAAGACCGCTTGGAAGAACGGTTAACAGCAAGTACACGTAAAGAAGCCAATTAGTATAGTCCATCCTGATTGCCCTCCACGTCCAATGACGTGCCATTGAGGACCGGCCCCACGCTAAACATGTGGCCGCTCTGATTCTGTACCATCGTGAACAATACCGTCTCAGTGCCTTGTTGTGTGCAGCATCAAGAATCAGCATGCAAAGACCATCGCCTACGGGATCACTAGAACTAGGACTCCGTATCTGCCTGAAGCCCGCAGGGTTCCCTGTTTCCGCCAGGGCATACACACTCTGTTGGCTTGATGCATAGGCTATGGTACAGTGGGCGGCCAATCGCGCCCAGGTGAGCAGGTCCTCGCCAGCGGTAACGCCGACGGGGAACCCGCCCACAGCTTGGATGGCCTCTTTCCGCGCCACCACGGCCGAGGAACAGACAGGGGGATCGGATCTCGCTGCGAGGCCAAAGTAGTCATCCAGAATCCCTTCCCATGGAGGGTCGGGCAGTCCACGGAGGACGGGACCCCAGGTAATCCCCTCGCCTTTGCAGAACAGATAGCTGGTGGCGAAGACCGCAGCTTGCGGAAAGCTGGCGACCAGACGAACTATTGTCTCCAGGAAGGTCGGCATCCATTCATCGTCTGCATCGAGAAAGGCGATCAGATCATACTGCGCCTCTGCGATCCCACGATTGCGAGCGGCGGACACACCTTGATTCTCCTGGCGAATAACCCGAATGCGCTGATCGACGATCCTCGCGGCCCGTTGAGGGCCGTCATCCGTGGAGCCATCATCCACGACAATAATTTCAAAGTCCTGTACCGTCTGACTTAGGACAGATCGAATCGCCCGCTCAATCGTGTGCTCTTTGTTGTAGAGAGGAATGACAACCGAGAACATCATGCCGTCCGCCTCCCCCCAGCAGCACTAAGATCCTCATTCGTGGGTTGATGACAGAAACCAGCCTGAAAACCTTGCCCACGCAGACGCAGCAGGCGAGACCATATGTACTGGCGTGACCAGAGCCAGGGATCCTCAATCGCGAAGCAGGGCATGCCGCCGACCATTCCGAGGAGAATCCCCGTAAAGGCGAAGGGAAGCGAATGGACCGGGAGCGTGTAGTTGAAGACATTGTCGAATCCGGTTGCAGAGAGGGATGACAGAAACGCCCCCAATACCAATGCTGCTGCGGCTCTCAGTTCCATCGTTACGCCTGTCCAGACATATCGCATGGCGAGGACAAGAGCTGAGACCGCGGCCAACAGATAGAGTATCAGGCCGATAAGCCCAACATCGCATAGCAAGGTAACGTAGTCCGAGTGTGCAACCTTGAGATCCGAGCCAAAGGGAGAACTGTACAGGTGTTCCTGAACGGCCCCAAGGCCGCTGCCCATCAGCGGATCCGGCTCATAGAACCGCTCCAGCAGGTCCTCCCACATCGCGAACCGGCCGGAAGAGTCGATGTTCGATGTATCGATCTCGCCGCGCAGGACGTTCGAGAACTCAACACTGTCTTCATTGTAGAAGGTACTCCCCCGAAGTTCAGGGACTAAGACGAATACGGCCACACCAAGGAGGAACAACCCAGCGATCGCCGGAAGCGCTTTCGCCCTGTAGCGGGCTATCGCATACCCCGAAATAGCCGCTGACGTGGCGAGAAGGCCCGTTCGATTCGCCACCACCAGGGGCGACAGAATCAGCCAGACCACACCCATGCCGTACAGCTTCCTCGATCGCGCAGGCATGTAACCCTTGTATGCCCACAGGACAACCAGGATCACGCCGACCATGATGGCGGCGTGGTCCGCGAAGGTCGCCCTGGGCCAGAAGAGTCCCCACGTGAACGGATTATAGACCAGGTACGGGACCTTCTCAGAGAGGCCGGAGGTGAAGATCGAGATGATCAAGGTGGCCCCGATCATCGGCACAAGGTAGACGCCCAGATGCCCTTGGCGGGCGGCCTTGCGGGCCAGCAGCATCACCATGAACGGATAGAGGATCTTGAGCAGATTGCGGACGCCGTAACCAACAGAAGGGGTATCCACCATCCGATAGATGCACCATAGCAGAAACACCCCATAGAGAACGATCGGCAGGTCGTTGGCCGTCAGCCGGGACATGGCCGGCGTGCCACGGACGAGCACCAGCGCGACGAGCAGAATCCAGATCAGAAGCCGCCACGCGGAGAGGTTCATGCCCAGCTCGAAAGCCCCGGTCTGAAACATCCCGGTCATCAGCAGGAAGATCAGGAAATGCTCCCCCGGCATCAATCCCCCTTCAAAGCGGTGGGCCGCCCGCCATGCCCGCGCGGTGAGAATCACGGCCACGATAATACTGATCGCTGCTGCCATCGCCTATTCGGTCGGGGCCGCCCCTGTATAGGCCGCTTCTCCCCGCCGGCGATCCAACAGGGAAGCATAGGCCTCGCACCACCTGCGATCATGCACACCAACGTCAAAGCACCGGCGGACGCGATCCAACCCCTGGAGGCCCATGGCTTTCCCGGTGGATTCGTCCGAGAGAAGAGCGATAAGCCGTCTCGCCAGAGCCTCTGCGTCGCCAACCGGGACGAGAAACCCCGTCACGCCGTCTTCGACAACCTCCCGCAAGCCGGAAACGTCCGTGCCGACAACCGGCTTGCCCGCGGCCATGGCCTCCGCCGCCGTCAGGCCAAATCCTTCCCAATGCGACGGCATCGCGAGGACGTCCATGATGTGATAGTACTGCGGCAGAACCTCCGGCTCAATGCGGCCCTTCCAGATCACGTTTTGCTCGACGCCGAGGGTCCTGGCCTCCTGCCTGAACAGGGCTTCATCGGGACCCTCTCCGATGACAAGAAGGAACGTATCCGGCGCTTGCCGGATAATAGTCCGCATGGCCTGCAATAGCGTAAGATGCCCTTTGAGCCGGACGAGCCGGCCGACAATCCCGATGACTTTCGCGTTCGCGGGGAGAGAGGGACATAAGACGCGACGATCGGCAGCCTGCCCCGCAGCCTGGATGGTCTCCACGCCCACGCAGTTGTAGATCGTGCTGTGCCGAATCTTGCTCCAATCAGTTCTCGCGCCCACATGCGATGTAGACCCGAACCAGAAGCGCTCGGCATTCTGCGATACGCAGAAGAAATGGTCCGTGAAACGCGCGGCGAATCGCAACATCGCTTTGGCCTTCCAGCCATAGCCGTGTTGCCCTGCGGCATGGACGGTGGCGAAGATGCGCTGGACGCCCGCGCGCCTTGCGGCCAGGATCGGGACCATGCCCGGGGCGAAGTATTGCACATGGACCACATCTGGGTGTTGGGATCGAAAGTACTTCACCATGGTTGAAAACAGATGCCGCAGACTGCCCCGCGACAGACCGAGCAACTCCACGCGAGCGCCGGCCTTCTTGAAACGCTCTACCATCGCTGCATCGTGCTCATAATAGCAGCACACCGCGACATCGTAGTCGCCCTCGGTAAGTGCCTTAACGAGCGAGAGCGTCGCAAGTTCACTGCCGCCAAGATTCAGGCAAGGAATGCATACAACAACTCTCTTGCATGAAGTGGCACATTGTATATCCACTGCAAGGAGTTCGCCAGGCCCTACTGTCTTTGTCCGGATGGTTGATCCCACTCGTACACATTTCCCTCATGCTTTGGCAATACGTGATCTGCACAAGCACATATGGTCGCCTCCTCCGAAATGCTTTCGGAGCAATCGCCAGGGAAGAACCCCATGTTCATGCAAACGGAACAGAGCTCTCTTCGCCATTTGCTTCGGATGCCGGAAGCCGCGTTGGTTTGGCAGCCTTAGCCCCGCATTTCTTGCCAGTGTCTCATAGTGCTCCGGCTCTAGCGCCAGTAATGATGAAGATGGGTACAGGGCGCGCACCAAGTGTGAGGCCACGATCTCAAGCCCTGCATCATTCAAGAGCTTCTCATATCCCGAAGGCGTGAAGAAATTAATGTGTCCGTCGGGCGTCTCTCCAGGCTCTGCAAACGGTTTGGCACCATGCCACTCGCCAGTCGTTTCCATAGGTGTTTTCACCATAAGGTATTTCGCCCGAGAAGCGGCTGTCCGCACGAAGGACTCAGGCTCCCGCACGTGTTCGATGATATCAAACATCGTCATGAGGTCGAAGACGGGAAGCTCACCTTCGCACGCCCGAATATCTGTCTTGACAAAGGAAATGCCCTCTGTGTCAGAATAGATGAGACAATTCCTTGCCGAGAATTAGAGTAGAGGGCAAGGAGATTGGGATTATGCTGGATGGTATGGATACGAAGCAGAACAGGAGGTTGTTGGCCACGGAGAGAGGGGAGCCGCAGCGC
>DATIKY010000195.1:0-6786 GCA_035476995.1 Sedimentisphaerales bacterium
GCGCTGCGGCTCCCCTCTCTCCGTGGCCAACAACCTCCTGTTCTGCTTCGTATCCATACCATCCAGCATAATCCCAATCTCCTTGCCCTCTACTCTAATTCTCGGCAAGGAATTGTCTCATCTATTCTGACACAGAGGGGATCTGATTCGTGTCTATCGCGAGAGGCTTTGTCCGCCCCGCCCCAAGTCCGGAACTGCATTGCTGTCGGAGGACGCGATGAAACCCGGCCTGCTCACGGTCTTTCCGGATGCCCCGATCTCCGAGGCCATGGACCTGATCGTTCGACGACGCATCACGGGTCTGCCGGTCGTCGACGAGCAGATGATCCTTCTGGGCATCATCACGGAGAAGGACCTGCTGAACTACTGCCTTCGTCTCTTCCCCCCGGACGCCACCGTTTCGGTCTTCATGACCACCAACGTGGTCGCCTTCGACCGCGACGCCGATCTGGACCTGATCTGCGAGTGTCTGATCGAGAAGGACTTCCATCGGGTGCCCATCCTCGATCAAGGCAGACTCGTCGGAATCATCAGCCGGTCCGACATCCTGCGAAGCCGAGTGGCCGCGTTCAGGCGATGATCGGAAGAATCTTGCCTGACGTCGAGCGGTTGGCGAAGGACTGTGCCCGCCCGTGAGAAGAACGGAGGCTCACGGGCGGCCCATCCTCCTTCCGCAATCCCCTGATTCCCCGGTAACGAACCTGCCCTCGGGCCGTCTTAGAGGATGAGCGACGGTCTGAACCGACGCCGAGCCCAAGGGTGTGCAAGGAGCATCAGATGCGGGCCACTGTGCGAATGATGGCAGGTCTTGTCGTTGTCCACGCTTTGTCGGTGGGCGTTCAGGCAGGGGAAACGTCCGCCCCGGACCCGTGGGCGGTCTACCAGGGGCTCGAACCCGGTACGTTCATCAAACAGTGGCTCTTCTGCGACCCATTTCCCGTCTTCGAGGGCGCTCCCAGGCCCCAGGATGTCGCGGCCCAGCGAGAGGCGTTCGACAAGGACTTCCTGACCGAGCACGGCGGGGAAACGCAGATCCAGCCGACGATGGAGATGGTCTTCCACATAGGCGAGTGGGGGCACCGCTGGCGAAAGGCCGACAGCCCGACCGACCTGGTCAATATCATCCGGCACATGGGCTACGAGCAATACGCCGTCACCTACGCCTGGGCGCGGATCGACATGGCCGCCGAGACACAGGCCGTGCTGGGCATCGGCAGTGACGACGCCGTGAAGGTCTGGCTCAACGGAGAACGGGTCCACGAGAACTGGACGAGCCGCGAGGTCAAGGAGGACAACGACCTCGTCGGGATCACGTTCCGCGCCGGCGCCAACAGCCTGTTGCTCAAGATCCAGAACCGAGGGCGATTGTGGGGCCTGGCCTGTCGGCTGGTGGACCCCAACGTCCTGGGCGACAGACTCCTGGCCGCCCTCGACGAAGGGGACTTGGACACCGTCCGGACGTGTCTCTCGCACGGGGCCAAGGCGACCGCCAAGGACAAGTACGGATTCACCGCGGTGCAGATGGCCCGTATGCGAGGGCAGGAAGAGATCGTGCGATTGCTCGTGGACCGCGGCGCCGACCCGAATGTCGAGATGCCCAAGGTCGGGACGCCGCTGGGATTCCTCGATCTGCTCTGGACGACCCTCAAGGACAACTACCCCATGATGGAGTACGCCGGGGCCTTCGACGAGAGTTGGTACGAGGCGTGCAAGGAGCGAATCAAAGACAAGACCGCCCTGTTCGACGCGCTGCCCGTCATGGACGCCATGCTCGTCCGGCGGCTGAACGATTACCACACCGGTCTGTACTGGGAAGGAAAAACGGCCCCCTCCAGGCCGCCGGTCCGCGCCGCGTGGGTCGAGGACCGGGTCGTCGTGATGGATTGTGCGAAGGACTTCGGGATTGCGCCGGGGGACATCCTCCTGGAGATTGACGACGCCAATGCCGTGGAGCGGTTCAGGCAGGAATGGCCGGGGGCCTTCGGTCCGACCGTTTACGCCAGGGCGTCGTCCGCCTGTCAGACGATTCTCGAAGGCGAGGTAGGTTCGCAGGTCAGACTGAAACTGCGAGATGGGCAGGGAGAAGTCTACGAGAAGACCCTGACCCGCGGCGGTGGCGGAAGTCTCGGGGCCGGACCGGAGCCTGCTCTTCACAGTCGATCGCTGGATGATCGAACGGGCTACATCCGAATCGGCCGATGGACGGGCTTCACCGGGGCGGACTTCGACAAGCAACTCGATCCCTTCCGCGAGAAGCCCTTCCTGATCATCGACGTCCGCGACAACGGCGGCGGTCAGGACTTCCTGGCCGAGACGGTCATCGGGCGGTTCATCACTCGCAAAGTCGTCGCCAGCATCAACTTCCAGCGGCGGGCCGGCACCGTCCTGTACGAGAAGTTCACGAACGTCGTGTCGCCCAGAGGCTCGTGGTGTTACTCCGGCAAAGTGGCGGTCCTCATCAACGAGGGCTGCGCCAGCGCGTGCGAGCATTTCGTCTCCGGCATGTACGAAGCCGGCGCCTTGCTGGTCGGCACGCCCACGATCGGCGCTTGCGGCTGGTCGAAGCAGATCGAGTTGCCGGCCGGGGTGGACCTGCGATGCTCGCTGACGTTCCCCCTGCACGGCAAGGTGCCCTCGCCCCTGAACGGCATCGAGCCCCATCATCTGGTCGCCCCGACGATCGAGGACATCCGCGTCGGGCGCGACGCCGTCCTGGAGAAGGCGAAGGAATTGCTCAAGTAGAATGCCTTCTCCTGCGTCGGAACCCGGTTCAACGGGTGATGCTCTCTTCAAGCTGGGCGAGGATCGCGCGGGCCTTGGCGATCTTGTTGCCGTTGGGGCCGTCCCAGTGGATTTCCGCGTCCTTCCCGAGCATCTCGTCGATCTTCTTGCAGGCGACCAGCACGGTCGCATGGTTCTTGCCGCCCATGTAGCGACCGATCTCCGAGGAGGACATGTTTGTGTGCTTGCGGGTCAGATACATGCTGAAGTGGCGGGCCAGCGACACGGTCCGGCCTTTCTTGGGCGAGTGGAGGCTGGCGGGCGTGACGCCGAAGTACGCGCCCGCGGAGGCCTCGATGTCCGAGACGTGCACGATCGGGTCGCACCGCTCGATGTGCTCGGCCAGCACCGTCTCGGCGATCGACAGCGAGAGCTTCTCGTCCTGGAGCGTGGCGTAGGCGATCAGCTTGAGCAGCGCGCCTTCGAGCTCGCGGACGTTGTTGCGGACCCGCTCGGCGACGTAACGGATCACCGGCTCGGGCACTTCGCTCAATCGCTTGGACTCGCTGCCGCCGGGGGAAACCTTCATCATCCGCCGGGCGAACTGCCGGCAGATCTCGCACCGCGTCGGGAAGTCCGGGGCCTCGATCTTGACGACCATGCCGGACACGAACCGATTGACGAGCTTCTCGGACAACTGCCCGATCATTTTCGGATGGGCATCGGAAACCAGGATGACCTGCTTGCCGGCCAGGCTGATCGTGTTGAAAGTGTGCAGGAACTCCTCCTGGGTTGATGGTTTGCTGGCCAAGAAGTGCACGTCGTCAATCGCCAGCAGATCCGTCTGCCTCATGCGGCGTCGAAAGGCCTCCAGCTTTTTCGTCTTCAAGGCCAGCACAAACTGATTCGCAAATTCCTCGGCGGACAGGTACAGCCACTGGGTCTGCGGCCTGGCCTTGGCCACGCCGTTGCAGATGCCCTGGAGCAGGTGGGTCTTGCCGACCCCGCAGCCGCCGTGGATGAAGAGCGGATTGAACGGGCTCTGTTGTTCCCGGATCAGGGCCTTGGCGGCGTTGAACGCCAACTCGTTGCAGGGCCCTACGATGAAGCTGTCCAGCGTCAGGCGCAGGCCCTCGATCGCACCCGGGGATTCGCTTTCCGCCGAGATCGACGAGTTCTCCCGGGCCTTGGCCGCGGGGGCGTGCTTGGCGTTGACGGGAGCCCGCCTTCGCTCGCCCGAGAGTTCCGCGTCGATCGTGAACGAAATCTCCGGCCGGCCGCCCAGCACCGACTCGACCGCGGCGCGGATGTCCTTGATGAAGTGCCCTTCCAGCCAGGTGGCCAGGAACGGATTGGCCACGCCGATGCGCAGGTAGCCGTCGGCGAACGTGAATCGGGCGCTGTTCTGAAACCAGATCTTGAACTTCTCGGCGCCGATCCGCTTGGCCAGCGCGTCCGTGATTGCTGTCGTATCGCAGCCCGCAACGGCGCGGGTCCCGTCATCCGTGATCGCCTGCATCAAGGTCTCCCCAACGATAGCGGCGCCTTCATCCTGTTTAGTCGCACAGAAGGACGGTAAGACGGGCCTCCGAATGAAACAAGCCGCACCACGGGTCCCAATACCATCCTCACGAAAACTGAATGTTACTGGGTCCCATTATTCCGCGAAACAGACGCAAAGCAACACGCATTCGGCCGTTTTCTTTTCCACTTGAACGAGGGACCGCACGGCACAGGCTTTACGCGCGTTTTTTTTTTCGTTTGCACAGGTTATACACCTCGCAAAGGGCCTTTGTGGATAACCCGTGTATAGCGAATACCCCCCACGCTCCGACAAAATCCCGCCTGCCAATGCTGATAACGCAGGCGATGCGGGGAACCAGGGGATCTCTACGCCATTTTGTGTATTCCGACCAGTTGACTATCCACAAGGCAAGAGTATTCCCGATCTTGCCGTGGCGGAGGATAGGCTCTGCTCAGAAGCAGGGGCTCCCAGCCTGAGCGTCGCAGTGTTCCGGCGGCATGGCGACTCCGCTCTTGCGAGGCGTCGCTTTCCTGTCACACCACGTCGCTGGCGCAAAGCGGAAAACCTCCTCCGAACGTCCGCTGCGGCAGTGCCATGACCACGCAAGCACGCAAAAACCGGATGAGCCTGCAACGGGGGGAGGTGAGAACCACAAACAACAGGTGGCGGCGCCGCGTCCCGGCTCGATCCGATGTGCAGGGATCGAGCGCCGCGGGAGCCCGTCCAGGGCCCCGCGAATCCACACGCGGACCGGAACTGTCGCCGCCACCGTCAACGCAGATGTCCTAGAACTCGGGGACCGGAATGCCCGTCAGGAGGAAGCTCGCCTCCCGCTCGTACAGATCGAAAGCCAGCGTGTACCGGATGATCGCGGCGTCACCGCAGGTGGCGCAGGTGCCGCTGCCGCTGGCGGTGCCGGTCCTTTGCGTGCCCGATCCGCTGGCGCTCATACCACCGCTGGCGCCGCCACTGCCGCTGTAGGCGGACTGGCCCTTGGCGTTGAGGATCTCCATTTTCAGGACCGCCGCAGGCGGAAGAGCCTGGTCGCGCCACAGAGTGACCGATCCGCCCGACAGGTAATCGACCTTGGCGGTGTCGTACCGGAACTTGATCCGATACTGGTATTTGCCTTCCTCGGCTGTCGCCTGCTCCACGAGGATCTCCATGCCCGGCGTCAGCTCCACCCACATGCCGCTGGCCTTGAACGGAACGTCGACCGTCTTGATTTCATCGGCCACCAGGACGTTTATGCTCCATTCGACCTTGGTGAGCACATCGGGATACTCGACCTCAGGTCCCACCGGCAGCGCCAGATTGAATCGGTTCAGCCTCATCGTACTGGGAAAACTGGCCGGAAGCCGCCACGAGAGGGGCTGTTGGTACCAGCGCACCAGAGGATTATCCGAGGCGCTGCTGGCCACCACCTGACCGTCCTGATCGTAGGCCTTCACCGACGACGGGCTCTGGGCCCAGCCGATCAGGCCGGTGCCGTCGATGATATCGATGACACTCGCCACCGACATCGACCACTGGGGGCCTTGCGCCGTCATATCCGGCTGCACGGCGGGGTTGTAGATCTGCGACGTCATGTTCACCGAGACGGACTCCCAGTCGGCCGCCAGGTGCAACGCCGGGTCCCACATCCGGTTGGGATCGGCCCCTGCCGGGGGGGCCGCCTCGTTCGGGTCCCCGCTCGAGGCGATCAGAATGTCGCCGGGAGAGAACTGCGACGGTTGTTCCGCAGCGGTCGCGCACGCGCACAAAACAACCCCGATCAGAAGGAATAATACTCCGCTCCGCATGGTACACCTCCTTTATTGAATGAATCCGCTTTCTGCCGCGCTGACATCCATCTTGCGCCTGGCGTTCACGAAAAGTCAAGCGTCATTATCGACGATTCTGAGGATTTTCTATACACAACGAGAGCACCCACGGTCCTGCCTCGCCGGGCAGTCGCACGTTCCTACAAGTGAGTCCATGGTCCGGCCGCTTCGTTACACAGTTTCTTTCGAAGAATCCGCAATTCTTCGTTCGATTCCAGCCGGGACAGGTCTAATCCAGGTATCCCATCATGATCAGGGCCGGCTCCTGGTTGGGCGCGATCATCGTTCGGAGTTCCTGGCGGGCCTTGGCCAGGTTGTCCCGCGCCTGGGCGCGGACTCGCCGCAGCGAGGCCACCTTCTGCGAAATCGCAGAGGGAGGCACATTCTGCCCTTGCAGCAACTGCTGCAACTCCTGGCAGAGGACCTCGCCCTCCGACATTTCCGTCACGCTCCTGGAATTCATCGTCCAGGAACCCATCGAACTGGAACCGGGCGTGGAACGTCCCGCCGGAGCGTTGGAGTCCAGAATGTCCACGGGGGCGAAGTTCCCCGGAGGGCCGCCAAAGCCGCCGCTGCCCCGAATGGCACTTCCATAAGAGCTATGTCGTATTGAGCAGGCGTGCTTTGGCGACAGATCGAGGCTCGGTCAGGTACACCTGTTTCTTGGGTCGTCTCTTCACCGCCCGCGGCTCGACGCGGTCGGGGCGGTTGTTGACG
>DATIKY010000196.1:0-4880 GCA_035476995.1 Sedimentisphaerales bacterium
GCTGCGGCTCCCCTCTCTCCGTGGCCAACAACCTCCTGTTCTGCTTCGTATCCATACCATCCAGCATAATCCCAATCTCCTTGCCCTCTACTCTAATTCTCGGCAAGGAATTGTCTCATCTATTCTGACACAGAGGGGGACAGCCTACGCCGAGGGAGCGGCTATCCTTGGAGCTCTTCAATGCCTCCTTCTTCCAACGCTCTGCTGACTCACGATTCCTGGTGTTGGTTATGGCGATCGAAGCACTACTGGATCGGTCTCTCCGGTCGCAGAGCGCTGTGGAACACGTCGAAACCATGATCACTGCAACCGAGGAGTCCGAGTCGCTTTCCGCCGAGGAGAAACAGTCCTTGTTGGGTAGCCTGGGATGGCTCAAGCACGAGTCAATCAACCAAGCGGGACGAAAACTCGCCTCTGGCCGACTCGGCGGCCGCAAATACATGGAAAAGCAGGCACCAGCATTCTTCTCGTATTGCTATGGCATCAGAAGCCGACTCGTGCACGGTGAGCACCCGCTCCCCACACAACAAGAGATTGGGTCCGTTGGAGCTCAGCTTGAGGTGTTTGTGTCAGACCTGTTGTCTGGTGATCTCCGAGACATCGAGCTGACATGAGACCAAGAAACCACGGCCAACAACAGCGTGCGTCGGATTGCCTTCAGCGCTGGCGCGCTTTCGGCAACCGCTGACGCTGGGCGTTGGGCGAGCGGATCAAGCGTAAACCAACAACGACGTCATGGAACAAAATCCTGAGCCGATACCGACCGTAGTTGAGCCGCTTGTGGCGCTGTCTTCTCTGGCACTGTTGACGGTTGTCGGTTGGCAATTGGCATTCGAAGTTGACAGTTGGGGACTGTTTTGGGAGATCATCTTATGATTCGAGCAAACGGAAGGACCGGGCGGCATTCTGCGATGGGCGGTTGGCTGGGCATTGTGGCGATCGTGCTTATTGCGTCGCGGATCGCCGTCGCCGCTGGGGCGGGGGTGTTCGATGTCCGCGAGTATGGAGCGGCTGGGGATGGCAAGACGCTCGATACTGTCGCGATCAACAAGGCTGTGGAGGCTTGCTCCCAGGCCGGGGGCGGGCAGGTGCGGTTTGGGCCTGGGCGGTATCTCTCGGCCACCGTGCATCTCAAGAGCCGTGTCACGCTGTTTCTGGAGGCGGGGGCCGTGCTGGTTGGGGCGACGGACCCGAATTCGTATCAGCAGCCGAGGGTGCCGGACTTCATGCCGGAGGCGAGGTGGGGCAGGTGGCATCGGGCTTTGATTCTCGGGGAGGGGCTGGAGGATATCGGCATTGCCGGCGGGGGCGTCATCGACGGCAACAAGGTCTTCGACCCTCGCGGCGAAGAGCGGATGCGCGGGCCGCACACGTTCGTGTTCGTCAACTGCAAGAACGTGACGGTTCGCGACGTATCGTTCGTGGACTCGGCCAACTACGCGATCTTCTTCCAGATCAGCGACCATGTGGACATCCGCAACGTCAAGTTCACCGGCGGCTGGGACGGCGTCCATTGGCGCGGGGCCCCGGACCGCCCGTGCCGGGACGTGAGCATCACCAACTGCCGGTTCTACACGGGCGACGACTGTATCGCCGGCCGGTACTGGGAGGACACGGTCATCTCCGACTGCATCATCAACTCCGCCTGCAACGGCATCCGCCTGATCGGTCCGGCCAAGCGCCTGATCATCCGCGACTGCCTGTTCTACGGCCCAGGGCTCCACCAGCACCGCACGTCCAACCGCTTCAACATGCTGGCGGGCATCAACCTCCAGCCGGGGGCGTGGGACGCGACTAAGGGCGAACTCGACGACGTGTTCATCAGCGACATCGCGATGACGAACGTGACGACGCCTTTCCACTTCATGATGAAACCGGGCAACACCGCCGGGCGGATCACGGTCACGCGGGCCTCAGCCACCGGGGTCTACCGCGCCGCCTGCTCGGTCGAAAGCTGGGCCGAGACTCCATTCAAGGACGTGGTCTTTCGCGACGTGGACATCGAGTTCGAAGGCGGCGGGGCTGCCGACGCGGTCGCGCGCGAGGTCAAGTCCCCCGGCGTGGACGCCCGACCGCTTCCGGCCTGGGGCTTCTACGCCCGCGACGTGGATCACCTCACGCTGGAAGATGTCCGCCTGACCTGCAAGAAGCCCGACCTGCGGCCGGTGATGATCGGCGAGGACGTGAACGACCTGACCCTCGACACCGTCCGCTTCCCTCGATACGAGGGAGTGGCGAATCCCCTGATGCTGAAGGATGTCAAGCGAGTCCATCGCGACTAAGAAGCTAGGAAGGGAAGCCACAGAGGTCACAGAGATCACAGAGAATATGAAGCACGGTTGGAGATCGAGCTTCACACGCGAGACATCACACTTGTTCGTTCTTCTCTGTGTCCCTCTGTGACCTCTGTGGCCAGAATTGGCCTTGGAGTGGGGCATTGAAGAAAAACGGCCCTTCAGATGTTCTTGAAGGGCCGTTGGTGAAGTGGCACTCTCTACTTCGGCAGTTGGACGCCGGGGGCGTTACTCCAACTGCGAAGAATCAGCCTATTTCGCGATTCCGATCGGGCTGAAGATCACATAGAACGCCAGGGTGATGATCACGATGATGATGCCCGCCACCAGCGCGCCCTTGGAGGATGTGAGGTTCAGGTTCGATTGCTTCTTGAACTCGATGGGCTTCGGCAACGGCCGGATCATCGTGATGACCCACATGACCGCCAGGCACAGGCCGAAGCAGATCGCCATGCGGTTGAGGAACTGGATCTCCGGGCCGATCCGGTAGCGTCCGGCCAGGTACATCCCGCCGTAGGCGACGATGTTGGTCAGCAGGCCGACCACACCGGCGATCGGGGGAGCCGTACGCACGACCAGGCCGAACACGAACACCGCCAGAATGCCCGGCGAGATCAATCCCTGGCTTTCCTGGATGATCGTGAAGATGCTGTTGCTGATCTTCGGATCGCCGAGCTGCGGAGCCAGCAGGACCGCCACGACCGTGAACACGAGCACGGAGGCCCGGCCCAGGAGCACGACCGTCTTCTGCCCGGCGCTGGGGCTGATGTATTTTTTGTAGATGTCCATCGTGAAGATGGTGGACGCCGCGTTGAGCATTGCCGCAAGGGAACTCACGACCGCGCCCAGCAATGCGGCCAGCACGAAGCCGACCAGGCCGGTCCCCTGGGGCAGAACGCTGCTGAGCAGTTGTCCCAGGGCGGTGTCGTACTTGTAGGCGATGAACTTCTCGTTGGTGACGTTGACGCCGGCGGCCTTGGCGGCTTCCATCGTCTTGTGGTTGTAGGCCGCCACCTCGGCGGCCAGTTGCGGATAGACCTGCTCCCACGCCGAGTCGGCGGCGGTGAAGATCGTGTAGGGCTGGACCACCGTGGCGTCGAATGCGTCCTGCTGCAGGGGCAGCACGTACGGGTTCTTTGCCAGGGCCGCTCTCATGGACACGTCCTTCGGATACACGGCGAGCATGAACTTGCCTGCCGGCCAGGCGGCAATCGCTTCGGCCGTCGGTGCCTGGGTGATTTGGACCTGTTGCGTGTCGGGGTTGGCCTTGAGGTACTTGGCGATCGCCGGCGCGTTGTCGATCACCGCCTGGTTCTGCATGTCGCCCGCGAACAGGTTGAAGGCGATGATGCCGGGCACGACGATGACGAACGGGATCAACAGCTTCATGCCGGCCGCGAACATGATGCCCTTCTGGCCCTGGGCCAGCGACTCCGAGCCCAGCGTTCGCTGCGTGATGTACTGATTCAGGCCCCAGTAATAGAAGTTGGGGATCCAGAGGCCCAGCAGCAGGGCGGTCCAGGGCAGGATGCTGTCGGTGCTCGGCAGGAACATGTTCATGCGGACCCGGTTGAGGTCCAAGAATCGGTCTATCGCTCCCGTCTCAGGGCCGAAGGCCTTGTGGCCCACGGCTCCGGTGCCGACGTCCTGAATGAAGGCCAGGGGCTCGGTCGCCAGGCCCAGCTTCTGGAATGCGAAGTACATGATGACGCCGCCGCCGACGATCAGGGCGCTTCCCTGGATCAGGTCGGCCCAGGCACAGGCCTTCAGGCCGCCGGCCGTGACGTAGACCATGGCGATCAGGCCGATCACCAGCGAGGCGGTCCAGATCGGCACCGTATATCCCTGGTCGCCCATCTTGGCGGCCATGGTGCTGATCGTCAGGGCCCCGGAGTAGGTGACGGAGGCCAGCAGCAGCATGTAGATGAAGAGCGTCGCGATCGCCATGATCGTGCGGGCCGTGGCGTTGTAGCGGTACTCCAGGAACTCGGGCATCGTGTAGATGCCGGCCCGGAGAAAGTACGGCAGGAACGCGAACGCCACGATCACCAGGGTGATGGCCGCCATCCATTCGTAGCTGGCGATCGCCAGGCCGACGTGGCTGGCCGCGTTGCCGCTCATGCCCACGAACTGCTCGGAGGAGATGTTGGCGGCGATCAGCGAGAAGCCGATGAGCCACCATTTCAGCCCTCGGCCGGCCAGGAAGTAGTCCTCCCCGGTCTGCTCGCGCCGGCTCTTCAACAGGCCGATCGTGACGACCGCCACGACGAAGACAATGAACACCGCAATATCAAGGAAGTTGAACACCATAGCCGACCCTTTCCTTGCATGGCTCTCCAATCGTTGAGTGAAGCACGGGGCGATATTATATCGGGTTGGGGGTCGGCCGCAACTAAATCCTCTCCTGCGTGAGCCGCGGGCTTGGCATTCTCGTGGTCCTATAACAAGGCTCATCCGGTTTTTGCGTACTTTTCATGGTGGGTTACGCTACGAGTTCGTAGCGGGTTTCGTGCAGAGCGTAGATCTTGAGTTTGAAGAATTCCGTGTCTCTGAAACCGTAGGCTTTGCGTTGCAGGACGCGGATCT
>DATIKY010000197.1:0-7627 GCA_035476995.1 Sedimentisphaerales bacterium
GAAAACGGGTCAATTCCGGCTTGAGTTGCATAATCGTACTGGCGTCCATACCGATGACCTCCCAAGAGAAGTTTCATTCCTATGGGATCATCGGTTGGCCGCTTAGGTTCTCTTAAGCTTTTGTAGCGTTGTAGTACTAGAGCGGGTCCTCCACGATGAATCGGCGTCGCAGGTAGACGCAGAGGTAGTTGTTTCGCATGTCGCTCAGGACCGTGGCGTCGTCTCCGTCGCCATAGCCGATGCCGGTCGCACCGCCAGACCATGATCTGTCGTCGTAGTCCGGTTCGGTCCAGGCCGTGGCGGGGGCGCCCCCGGTCCCCGACGTTGGTTCGCGCGTGCCCTTGAAGTAGCGCCAGCCCGCCCCCAAGTCGACGACAACCGTGTCCTGATACTGAACGCCGGTACGCTCCGGCGGCGTCAGCGCCGACGCCGGGAAGGCCGGTGCATCCTCGGCGCGGACCTTGCAGACGGACCAGCCGGTGAAGCATCGGGCCAGTTGTTCGATGTCCGTCTGCGTGTAGCGGTTGTCGACGCCGAACGTGTGCAGTTCGAGGATCTCCCGCGCGTAATTCTCATTAGCCTGCCCTTTGACGTTCAGGACGTTGTCCAGATAGACGAGCATGGTGGGGCTCGTGGCGCTATAGAGCAGCAGGTCGCCGAAGTTGCCGAGCGCGTGCTCGTAGAAGAACTCATACTCGCGCCACTCCATCTGGGCGGCCTCGGCCCGGGCTTGAGCCAATGGCATGGCGTCCGTCGCATCGGAGTTCTGCAAGCCGTCCAGATAGTCCACGAGTTCGTCGTAATCGGTTGTGAAGTGGTTCTCCCAGAATTCCGCCAGAACCGTCTGGAGCTGTCGCCGCGAGTAGACGCCGCGAACGTGAACGAGCTGTTTGAGCTCGTCGATTCCCCGAATGACGCGACGGGGTGGACCAGGCAGGATCTTGCGGCTGAGCAATTCGGGGATCATGCTCAGATCGCTGCTGGTCAGGCTCTGATTGTGTACCTGGATGGCCAGGGTATTGGCCCCGACGCGAAGGCGGTTCTTGTACGTGTTCAAATTGAAGTCCACCGGCGTGCCGGCCTCGTGGCTTGCGGTGGCCGCGCGATTGTAGGGGACGTCCCCGGCCGGTAGGTTGGCGCCCGCGACCTGGACGCCGTTGAGATAGGCTCGGAACCCGTCGTCATAATCGACGCGAAGCACCAGGTCTTCGATCTCCGCGATTGCTTCGGACGTGAGGGTGAACGTGTGCCGCAGGTACACCGAGAGATATCCCGGCTGATTCCGACTGTCGATTCGCTGCATGTCGTCCAGGACCGTCCGATCGTCTCCGTCGCCATAGCCGATTCCTGTCGATCCGAACAGCCACGGCGCATCCTCGAATTCGGGTTCCCTCCAAGCCGAGGGCGGCGCGACGGTTCCCTTGAAGTACCGCCACATTGAGCCCGAGGCGATCAACAGGACTTCCCGTGTTGGGATCTGTTCTGTAAAGAGGGCGTCTTCTCGCTCGTGCAATCGCGTGTTTGTCGATTCATCCGGGCTTGGAGAGGCGAGCTGCTCCCCGATGTAGGCTTGGAGTCCGACCTGCTCGATTCGGGCCAGTTCCGCCGGGGCGACGCCGTACCCGATCCGATTCAGGACGTGTCCCGCTCGCTGTTGCTCGGGGATGGGATCGGATGAACCCCACCCGGCAGAGGCGACCGCGAACACCAGACAGAGAGGTCCTACCTTGCGGTACAGTCTTGATCGACTCGTCATGTCCGACCTCCAAACAGGGACTTCTGCGCGACCGCAGAAAGCCGCGTCCGCCAGAATTCACCCCCTCTAGCCGGGATGCTGATCGGGGGTTCGCTAATTTCGCGTTAAATCTGCCGCGTGTTCGCCCGACCGCCGACGGCGAGTCGGCATCAGCGTCTCGCCCCGCGCGGAGGTGAGAGGCGAGCTCGTCCGCCGGTTTCCCGCGAACGGCCGTTCGCTCGTCTCTTGGAATGGGGCTCGGACCAAGAGCTCACTTTTCTGCTCGACCCGAACGACCCGTGCTTCAATGCCGAATTGGCGGTCATGCACATGGCGACCTGCAAGGTGGTTTCGAGAGAATTCCTTATGGATTGAGGCAGGGAAGAGGTTTTCTCACGAAGCGTGCGAGACGACAGCGGCTGATGGGATTCGAACCCACAACATCTACCTTGGGAAGGTAGCACTCTACCATTGAGCTACAGCCGCGATACCATTGCTCAAACGAAGGAATTCTATGGCCCGCTCCGCGGCCTGTCAACCCCAAAAACCGCCCGATTGGCCGTCGAAATCGACGAATCGGATGGTATAATGATGGCAAGATGGGCAATGGGACCCCGGTCCTGGGAGGGCTGATATGAAGATTCGTGTGGCGGCAATCTTGACGCTGGTTGGGCTCATTTCCGCGTGCGGCTGGGCCCAGGTCCGGCCGGGGGCCAACGTGAACATGGAAGTCCCGTTCCATCGCGGCGTGAATCTCACCGGCTGGTTTCAGGCCGACAGCCCCCGGCAGATCCAGTTCACGAAATTCACCAAGCAGGATTTTCTCGACATCAAGAGCCTCGGCTGCGACGTGATCCGCCTGCCGATCAATCTGCACTTCATGACCGACGGCGCCCCCGACTACACGCTCGATCCGCTGTTCCTGCAATTCCTGGACCAGGTCGTTGCGTGGTGCCAAGAGCTGGAACTGCACCTGATCCTCGACAACCACACGTTCGACGTGGACGCCAGCACGGACGTGAACGTGGACCAGGTGCTCGTGCCGGTCTGGAGCCAGATGGCCGAGCACTATAAGGACAGCCCCGCGCACCTTTATTACGAGGTGCTCAACGAGCCGCACGGGATCAGTGACGCCCGGTGGGGCCAGATCCAGTATCGGGTCATCATGGCGATCCACGCCATCGACCCCAGGCATCCAATCATCGTCTCCGGGGCCGGCTGGGGCAGTTACAACAACCTCAATTCGATCCCGTCCTACCCCAGGGACTACAACCTGATCTACTCGTTCCATTTCTACGATCCGTTCCCCTTCTCCCACCAGGGCGCCAGTTGGACCAGTCCTTCCATGGTCCCGCTGGCGGGCGTGCCGTTCCCGTACGGCGCGGGACCTGTGCCCGCGTGCCCGCCGGCGCTGAACGGGACCTGGATCGAGAGCAGCCTCAACTCCTATCAGCACGACGGCACGGTTGCCCGCGTCAGGCAACTGCTCGACATCGCAGTGAGCTTTCGCGACAAGCGGCTGGTCCCGGTCTTCTGCGGCGAGTTCGGCGTGTACAAGCCCAACAGCGACAACGACCAGCGGATCTATTGGTACCGAGTGGTCCGCCAGTACCTCGAAGAGAAGGGCATCGCCTGGACCTGTTGGGACTATCACGGCGGCTTCGGCCTGTTCACACTCGGATCCCACGAGATGTTCGAGCACGACCTGAACGTCCCGCTCGTCGAGGCCCTGGGGCTGACGGCCCCGCAGCAGACGGAATTCGTCCTCACGCCGGACCGCGAAGGCTTCGATATCTACACGGACGCCATCGCCCGGAATGTGCGAGAATCCAGCTACTCGAACCGCGCAACGATCGACTTCTACAACGACGCGGACCCCGCGGCGGGGGCCTACTGCATTTACTGCACCGGCGGTGATCGCTATGGCAGCATCGGATTTGATTTCCGCCCGGACAAGGACCTGACGGTTCTGCTGTCCGAAGGCTACGTGCTCGAAATCTGGGTCCGAGGCGACACGCCGGGGGCCCGCTTCGACATCCGGTTCATCGACACCAAGACCGCCGACCCGCAAGACCATCCCTGGCGAATGACTGCGACGATCGACGGGAGGGTGGCTGCGTGGGACGGCGCGTGGCATCTCGTGCGAATCCCGCTGCGGAGCTTCAAGGACAGCGGCTCGTGGGACAGCGGCGCCTGGTTCAACCCGCGAGGCGCGTTCGACTGGTCGGCCATCGATCGCTTCGAGATCGTGTCCGAACACCACAGCTTCGCTGGCATGCAGTTCTGGTTCGACGAGATTCGCGTGATGAACCCCTCCGGTGTGCGATAGCGTCACCGGAGTTCACATGAGGCCGCTTCGCTCAGGGCAGACTCCGCGCGGCCATCTTCTTCTGGGGCTTCCAGCACGGCATTCCCGAATGATGCGTTTGACGCCCGGGCATGGGCGTGAGGCGTATGGCACGGTTTGATCCTTGCCTGTCGCCCCCACGAGAGGCCTCGCGACCGGCGGCGGGATCTTACGCCGCACCTACGCACCTTCGCTTCCACGGGCCATGAAACCCTGTTGTGGTAGCCGCGGCATCAACGGCTGCGAAGACATCCTGGCGGGTGCGGCCGGTGCACAAACCGCGCGTAGCGTGAGAATTTACAAGTACTTACGAGCCGTGTGGCTCTGTAAGAAGCGGCGGGACAAAAAAAAGTGTCTTATGTTAGGATTTTGTTCTTGAAACCGATGGAGCGGTCGGCTACACTCCTGTGCTCTTCGGTTGAAGGCAATTGGGCCGGACGCCGAAGACGTTCTTTGATTCGGAAAGAGAGTTCTGGTTGTAGGCGATCAGAGGTTTGGAGCACCAGTGATGGGGTTTCAAGCCGGCGATCTCAATGCGACGGCGTCGGCTCCCGCTTGCGGGAATGGACGGCGGCCGGCCGGAGTATGAGCCTTGAGGCGATGCATATGGCAATCCTCGGCGTGCTCCAAGGGTCGGTGGCTGCGGCGTGGTGGCGGTGAGCGAGCCGGTTTCTCGGGTCGCGTCAGGACCGAAAAAGAATTTGCGAAAATGATCGAAAATTCAAAGTTTGGGCCTTGACGGTACGAAGAAAAAGTCTACAATACAGAACTCACAATGGTTGAGCGATGGTAAACCAACGCTTGATCGCAGCCGCGGGCGGAGTCGGTCCGCGTGATCTTTGACAAGTTAACAGTTAAGCCATATGAGCAGCGAAGGTGCGGCCGCCGCGATGGGATACGCCCCGCGTGGTGGTTTTCAGATCAGAGTTAAATTCAGCACTTTCGGTGCGCAATACCAGAAGTGTTGAGCCTACGACGTGTCCGCCGAAAGGTGGATTCGCCGAATCAAACTGAAGGGTTTGATCCTGGCTCAGAACGAACGCTGGCGGCGTGGCTAAGACATGCAAGTCGAACGGACCAGTTAATTTATTAGCTGGTCAGTGGCGAAAGGGTGAGTAATGGATAGGTAACGTGCCCCGTACTCTGGGATAGCCATCCGAAAGGATGGGTAATACCGGATAATATCACCGGCCGATAGGTCGGTGATCAAAGATTTATCGGCGCGGGAGCGGCCTATCTCCTATCAGCTAGTTGGTGAGGTAACGGCCCACCAAGGCGAAGACGGGTAGCGGGACTGAGAGGTTGGCCCGCCACATCGGAACTGAGATACTGTCCGGACCCCCACGGGGGGCTGCAGTAACGGATATTGGGCAATGGGCGAAAGCCTGACCCAGCGACGCCGCGTGCGGGAGGAAGCCCTTCGGGGTGTAAACCGCTGTCAGGGGGAAGAAAGTCCGTTTCGGCGGATTGATCTAACCCAAAGGAAGTCACGGCTAACTCTGTGCCAGCAGCCGCGGTAAGACAGAGGTGGCTAGCGTTGTTCGGTATCACTGGGCTTAAAGCGTGTGTAGGCGGAAGCGTAAGCATTTTGTGAAATCCCCCGGCTTAACCGGGGAATTGCTTGATGTACTGCGTTTCTTGAGGCAGGTAGGGGTGCGAGGAACTCTTGGTGGAGCGGTGGAATGCGTAGATATCAAGAGGAACGCCGGTGGTGAAGACGTCGCACTGGGCCTGTCCTGACGCTGAGACACGAAAGCGTGGGGAGCGAACGGGATTAGATACCCCGGTAGTCCACGCCGTAAACGATGCCTACTAGATTGTGGCGGTTCTGACGCCGGCACAGTCGAAGCCAAAGTGTTAAGTAGGCCGCCTGGGGAGTACGGTCGCAAGGCTAAAACTCAAAGGAATTGACGGGGGCTCACACAAGCGGTGGAGCATGTGGATTAATTCGAAGCAACGCGCAGAACCTTACCTGGGCTTGACATGCTTGGATGCCCTCCATGAAAGTGGTCGGGTTGCCCGCAAGGGTGAAACTTGCACAGGTGCTGCATGGCTGTCGTCAGCTCGTGTCGTGAGATGTCGGGTTAAGTCCCTTAACGAGCGAAACCCTTGCCGTTAGTTACCAGCGGGTCATGCCGGGAACTCTAGCGGGACTGCCGGTGTTAAACCGGAGGAAGGTGGGGATGACGTCAAGTCATCATGGCCTTTATGCCTAGGGCATCACACGTGCTACAATGGTCGGGACAAAGCGACGCGAGACCGCGAGGTGGAGCAAATCGCAAAAACCCGGCCCCAGTTCGGATTGCAGGCTGGCAACTCGCCTGCATGAAGTTGGAATCGCTAGTAATCGTGAATCAGCTATGTCACGGTGAATGTGTTCCTGAGCCTTGTACACACCGCCCGTCAAGTGATGGGAGTTGGAAGTACCCGAAGTCGGGTTGTTAACCGCAAGGAGACGCCTGCCGACGGTAAGTCCGACGACTGGCACTAAGTCGTAACAAGGTAGCCGTAGGGGAACCTGCGGCTGGATCACCTCCTTTCTAAGGATTACTTAGACGTTCGAGGCCGCTTTTTCGGCCACGGACGAAAGTCAGGCGCTTTCGCGGCTCAGGCTTAACTGTTTCTTGAATACCAAAGCCCCGTCGGCAACACCGGCGGGGCTTTCTTTATGCGCACGCGTTGCGTCGCGGGCAGGCGTCGCGCGTCTATCCGTCGAACAGATCCCATCGGTCCCGTACATCCCATCAGTTCTGTCCGTCCTCTCGATGGCCGCAAGAAGTATCTTCGCGTGCGGAGACGCCGAGCCGCAGGGGGGAAGGGGACACGGATTCACACGGATGGACAGGGATTTCGAGAAGAGAGCCGGTGAGGGCGGGCTCGTCCCGAGGCCAGAGCCAAACGCGTGTGATGCGGATTCGGATGGATTGGGGTGCGGATCTTGTCATCCTGACCCGGCTCCGCCTTAGGAGAGGAGCGGACCTTCATCTCTCGCCAGCCCGCAAAGAACGCCAGGGAAAAACCGCTCAAGCCCTTCTTTGTGCCCTTGCGAGCCTGACGTCTTTGCGAGAGGCCTCTTCCAGACTTCCACGCGGCGTCCCGCCGCACGGGTCGCGAGTCACGGGTCACGAGCGACGGAACAGCAACCGCAGATGAAAGCCGATGCCGAAGCCAGATAGTTCATAGTAGATCGTCGATAATCGATGCAAGGACCCGATCGGGGGGGGGAAAGCCGGATTCCGCGAGCCGGCAAGAGAAACGCACCTCCTGACGCCGGCGCGGGATTATTCTGATGGCTGCCCCCTGGAAGTCCTCTGGTGGCGTTTTTCTCATTTCGGCGGAAGAACACTTGACACGTGTATACCTTAGGCTATACTATCAGTGAATAGAAGATCCGAATGGTGCTCGTGCTCCGTTACGCGTGATTTGATATAGAGTTTCCGGTCTCTTTGCCGATAGGATAGTTGTACCCAGGTAAGGAGACCTATCATGAAGAAGAAGTATACTGTCACCCTGATGGAAGAGGAACGGCGGATGCTGCAGGAACT
>DATIKY010000198.1:0-9206 GCA_035476995.1 Sedimentisphaerales bacterium
TTGTGTTGCGGCCTGCTCTGGTATCGCCGTCTCCATCGCCTGAGCCTTTTGAGATAGTTACTAAGTCCTTGCAAAACCTTTGGATAAGCCGGCATGTCCACTCTTCTCAACTCAAAAGTACGCAAAAACCGGATGAGCCCAGAATATGACATTTGCCATTCGACAAGCAACCCTTACCGGCACGTTCACCGCCTTGATGTTCGCCCAGGCGGCCTGCGCCCAGACGAATTGGACCCTCGAATCTCCGGACAGCAGAATCACCATCCGAGTCAGCCCGGCCAGTCTGGGTCGAGCGGAACTTACCTACAGCGTTACCTATGACGAACGGGCCGTGTTGTCCCACTCGCCGCTTGGCATCGCCCGCAAGGATCAGTGTTTTACGGATAATCTGAGGTTCGTCCGGGCGGGAGACATCAGGACCATTGATGAAACCTACGCTATGATGTCCGGCAAGCGCAGGACCTGCCGCAATCTGGCCAACGAGCAGACGCTAGTCTTCCAGAACGCCGGCGGCGCCAAGGTCGAACTGATCGTGCGGGCGTACAACGACGGCGTCGCTTTCCGTTACCGCTTTCCGGAACAGAGCCAGGACAAGCACACCGTGACGGACGAGTCCACCGGCTTTCGTCTCCCCATCGGCGTCAAGATCTGGGCCCATCCCTATGACAAGCCGACCAAGTACACGCCGGCCTACGAGACCTACTATGTCAACGGCGTCGAGGTCGGCGCGCCATCCCCAAGCGAGTCCGGCTGGGCATTCCCCCTGCTGGCCTGCACGGCCGACCGCAGCCACTGGATCCTGCTGACCGAAGCGGGTCTGGAGCCTTCCTACTGCGGCACCCGACTCGCCCCGAGCGCCCCGAACGGCCTCTACACGATTCGTTTCCCCGACGAGGGCGAGGGCAATTTCACCGGCCAGATTGAGCCCTCTTCGACCCTGCTTCGACCCTGCCCTGGGCCACGCCCTGGCGAGTCATCATCGTCGGCGATTCCCTGGGCGACATCGTCGAATCCACTCTGGTCACCGACCTGTGCCCGCCCTCGACGGTGAAGGACACGAGCTGGATCAGGCCGGGACGGGCCTCCTGGAGCTGGCTGTTCGACCACGACAGCCCGCAGGATTTCACCAAGCTCAAGGCCTGGGTCGATCTGGCCGCCGAGATGGGCTGGGAATACTCCCTCGTCGATGCCAACTGGGACCGGATGAAGAACGGCACGATCCACGACCTGATCGCCTACGCCAAAGCCAAAGGCGTGGGCCTCCTGATGTGGTACAACTCCGGCGGCCCGCACAACTACGTCTCCGAGAAGCCCCGCGGGATGATGGATCATCCGGAGATCCGTCGGGAGGAACTCCAGACGCTCAGGAAATGGGGCATCAAGGGCGTCAAGGTCGATTTCTTCCAGAGCGACAAGCAGAACATCATCCAGCTCTATCACGACATCCTGAAGGACGCGGCCGAAGCCCAGATCATGGTCAACTTCCACGGCTGCACCCTGCCTCGCGGCTGGTCGCGGACCTATCCGCACCTGATGACCATGGAGGCCGTCCGCGGCGAGGAGTGCTACAGCTTCGACCGCAAGTTCACCACCGAGGCCCCGGTCCACAACGTGATCATCCCCTTCACGCGGAATGTGGTCGGCCCGATGGACTACACGCCTGTGATGTTCCAGGACAACGTGTACCGCCACCTGACGACGTACAGCCACGAGCTGGCTCTGTCGGTGGTCTTCGAATCCGGCTGGCTGCATTTCGCGGGCGGGCCCAAGGAGTACATCGAGCTGCCCGAGGCGCCGAAGAACTTCCTCAAGGCGGTCCCCGCAGCCTGGGACGACACGAAGTTCCTCGCAGGCGAGCCCGGCCAGTTCATCGTCCTGGCCCGCAGGAGCGGGGATTCCTGGTATGTCGCCGGCATCAATGGCGTGGATGCGGCTCGAAATGTCACCGTGCCGTTCTCGTTCCTGGGCGACGCCCGCTGCGCCATGACCCTGATCACGGACGGCGAAACCCCGCGGACCTTTGGCAGCAAGACAGGAGCCGTCACCGGCCGCAGCGCGATCGAAGTCTCGCTGAAGCCCTACGGCGGCTTCGCTGCGGTCCTGGCGCCGGACAAGTGACACAAGTCGGAGTTCACTTATCGTCCTGAACGAAGTGGAGCGACGCCGGGTCCTGCTGGTAGAATCGCTTGAGCTGCTCGTACAGCCTGGGATAGGCCCGACGCAGGTCGATAGGCGTCTCGAAGAAGGTCTCCGTGGCCACAGCGAAGAACTCCGCCGGGTCGGTGGCCCCGTACTCGTCGAGCACCTCCGGCCGGCGGCGCTGGACCGCCTTCTGGAACCGCTCGTAATCCTGGCCGAGGGCCTTGGACCAGGCGTCGAAGGTCGCCTGGTCCCTCAACACCGGCGTACTGTCGCCCTTGCCGCCGGAACTGTCGAGCTGGTGGGCGAACTCGTGGAAGGCCACGTTCGATCCGTCGCCTGCGTCGATGTCGTCGAGGATGTCGGCCCAGGAGAGGATGACGGTTCCGCTGTGCCAGGACTCGCCAAGACGGACCTCCTCGGTCTCCAGGACCATGTCGCCGACGACTTCGTGCACGTCGGGGCTGACGAACGCGTCGGGGTAGACCAGGATGGACGTCAGGCCGGGATAGTAGTCCGTCTGTCGATGCAGCAACAGGATGCAGGCGTGGGCTGCGATGGTGACGCGGATCTCGTCGGTGATCTCCAGACCCTGGCAGCCTTCGAACCGTTTCTCGCCCAGGAAAATCTGGATGCCCCGCTTCAGTTCCGCCTGGTCCGCCTCGGGCAGCGCGGAGTAGAGCGGTACGTTCTGTTCCAGGATCGCCAGCCACTCGGCCGGGAAAGGCCGGGACGCCAGTTTTTCTCGTCGTCGTCTCTTAAAGAACATTTCGCGATTTACTATTCACAGTCTACCATTTACGATTGAACGAGTTGCACAAGACAATACGGGGGTTCACGGAGCCCGCGACAGCCCAAATAGTAAATCATAAATCGAAAATAGCAAATTCATATGAGCGACTCATTACCGTTTCTGACCACGGGCCTTCCCGGCGTCGGCGGCGTCATCAAGAGCCGGCCCGAGGACTTTTTCGTCGAAGAACTGCCCTCCTACGAGCCGAGCGGCTCGGGCACGCACGTCTATGCCCAGATCGAGAAGAAAGGGCTCGGCACGCGCGAAGCCCTCGACCGAATCGCGCGGGCCCTGAACATTCAAAGGCGAGACATCGGCACCGCCGGCCTCAAGGACGCCCAGGCGGTGGCCCGCCAGTGGATCTCGATCGAGCACATCGATCCCGCAAGGCTGGAGCAGCTCTCGCTGGCGGAGGTGCGGGTGCTCAAGACCAGTCGCCACACGAACAAGCTCAAGCCCGGCCATCTGCGGGGCAACCGCTTTATCGTACGATTGCGTCAACTCGCAATGCCGCTTGAGGAGGCCCTGGCCGTCGCAGGGAAGGTCCTGGCGATCCTGACCACTCGCGGCGTGCCCAACTACTTCGGCCCCCAGCGGTTCGGCAACCATCGGAACAACCATCTTCTGGGCCGAGCGCTCGCCCGCAACGACGCGGAAGAGTTCATGGACGAGTTCCTCGGCCGGCCGAACGCCGAGTTCGATTCGCCCACCGTGTTCAAGGCTCGTTCCCTGTACGAGCAGGGCCAGTACGAAGAGGCGGTCAAGAACTGGCCGCACCAATTCGCCGACCACCGGCGGGCCCTGCGGGCGATCATCGCGGGCAAGGGCAAGAAGAAGCGAGGCCTGTTCACCGTGGACAAGCACCTCCAGGGCCTGTTCATCTCCGCCTACCAGTCCGACCTCTTCAACCGCGTCCTCGCGACCCGGATGCCGAACATCGACAAGGTCCTCCAAGGCGACATGGCCTACAAGCACGACAACGGCGCGTGTTTCCGGGTCGAGCAGGCGGAGGCGGAGCAGCCGCGCTGCGACCGATTCGAGATCAGTCCCACCGGCCCCCTGATCGGCCAGCGGACCACCCGTCTGACCGGCCCGGCGGGCGAAATCGAGAATCCGATCCTCGAAGCGGAGTCTCTTGGCCAGAGCGAATCGGGCCACATGAAGCGCCTCGGCGCCCGGGGCGGCCGTCGTTCCCTTCGGTTCCAACCCCGAAGCGCGGGCCTCAGGCCCGGCACAGACGACCTGGGCCCCTACCTGGAGCTTCGCTTCGAACTCGACGCCGGCTGCTACGCCACGACCCTGATTTCCGAAATCACCAAAGACCGCACCGCCGAAACGACCGAGCCGGAGGAATAGGATCGATTCTGTTGCATCGACGGACATGGCACGTTATCATATTCATGGTGGATTATGCCTGCCAACACGCGTAGTATGAGGTTGTCGAGCGCTTGTTGGAGTGCATCGTATCAGGGTCGAGGTGAGGATGATTCGGACACTCGAAGCGATTACAGATGAACAGGGTAGGATTCAGTTGCGAGAGCCGATTCGACTCCCTGCCGGCAAGAGAGTGCTCGTGACGATCCTGGAGGAAGCCCCTGGCGATTTGGGTGGGGAGACCGCTCGTATGAGTGAGCCGGTCCTGGCGCGGGACTGGAACCGACCTGAGGAGGCTGCGGCATGGTCTCACCTTCAGCCGGAGCCATAATCCTCGTTCCCTTTCCCTTCTCGGACTTGTCTCAGGCGAAGCTCCGCCCGGCGCTCGTCTTGGCCGATTCCGGGCGGGGCGATTGGATTCTGGCTCAGGTAACCAGCAAACCCTATGGAGATCCGCACGCCATCGAGTTGCAGTCCGGTGACTTCGCGTCGGGGTCGGTCCTGCTCGTCAGCTATGTGAGACCCACCAAGCTGTTCACACTGAACCAGGAGCTGATCCGCGCGGAAGTAGCCAGGTTGAAGCCACAGGCATTCGCCGTCGTGGTGGAAGCCATCATCGTCGTACTGCACAAGGCCGTTGAGCAGTGCGACGTGCGATGACGTCCGGCCTATCATGAGACCAATGGGAAGAAAATGAACGTAGCATGGAAAGACCATATCGAGAGTGACCCCAGAGTCCTGCGCGGCAAGCCGCGAATCAAGGGCGCCAGGCTCCCGGTGAGCCTGATCCTGGGCTATCTCGCAAGCGGTTAGTTATGAGCCGGGGCAGATCATTACCGAGTTCCCGGACCTGACTCGTGAGCAGATTGCCGCCTGTCTGGACTATGCGCGTGACTTGGCAGAATTCGAAGCGACGGGGTCATGATGAAACGAACGTACATTGCAGCATTGGCCTGGGGAGTCATCCAGACTGTGGCGTTGGCGCAGGTCGAGCCTTCGGCTCAGGAGTTGCCGAAGTGGCGGGGATTCAACCTGCTGGAGATGTTCATGAAGACCAGCTCGCCCGGTCCGTTTCGGGAGCAGGACTTCCGCCTGATCTCCCAGTGGGGATTCAACTTCGTCCGGCTGCCCATGGACTATCGCATCTGGATTCAAGGCAACGACTGGAACCGCTTCGACGAGAGCACCTTGCGATGGGTGGATCAGGCCGTCGTGTACGGGCAGAAATACGGCGTGCACGTGTGCCTCAACTTCCATCGCGCGCCGGGCTACACGGTGGCCAATCCGCCCGAAGCGACCAGCCTGTGGACCGATCCAGTTACACAGCAGGTCTGCGCCAGACACTGGGCCCACTTCGCCCGCCGATACAAGGGCATCCCCAACAGCCGACTGAGCTTCAACCTGCTCAATGAGCCCTCCGACGTCGACCCGAACGTCCACGCCCACGTGGTGGGTCTGCTGGTGGCGGCCATTCGCGCCGAGGACCCCAATCGCCTGATCATCGCCGACGGCATCAACTACGCCGTGGCGCCGAGCTGGAACCTGGCCCCGCTGGGCGTCGCCCAGGCGACCCGCGGATACCAGCCCTTCACCCTGACGCATTACAGAGCAAGCTGGGCCTCCGGCTCGGACCAGTGGGCTTTGCCCATGTGGCCGGAACCGCTCGGATTCTCCGGCTATCTGTACGGCCCGGCCAAGCAGAATATGCAGTCCTCCATGGTCCTCGATGCCAAGATACCCGCTCCCTTCACGTTCCGCGTCCGCGTCGGCACGGTCTCGCATTCCTCCAAGCTCCAGGTGCTCGTCGATCGCGGCCGCAGCGCCTCCTGGAGCCAGGACTTCACGTCGGGTCCCGGCGAAGGCCCCTGGAAGCAGGTCGTGTACATGCCGCAATGGGACACGTATCAAAACGTATACGACCAGGAGTTCGCCATTGCCGTCCCCCAGTGCAATCAGCAAATCCGCCTGAGCAACACGGTCGGCGACTGGATGACGATCACCGAGGTCGGCATCGATCTGGCGGACGGGCGGACGTTCTCGATGCGCGTGAACCCCCGTTGGGGCGATGTGAACCAGAGCGTGCGATTCGAGCCGGAGAACCCCGTCGGAGCGTTCCAGAGCGACCTGGCCATGGACCGCCAATGGTTGTGGGACCGCTACGTGCAGCCTTGGGTCGCCCTCAAAGAGGCCGGCGTCGGCGTGATGGTCGGCGAATGGGGCTCCTACAACAAGACGCCGCACGACGTGACTTTGCGGTGGATGGAGGATTGTCTGAAGAACTTCGAGCAAGCCGGTCTGGGCTGGGCCCTCTGGAACTTCCGGGGCTCGTTCGGCATCCTGGACAGCGGCCGCTCCGACGTCCAATACGAGGACTTCCAGGGCCACAGGCTCGATCGCCAGATGCTGGACCTCCTGCAGCGGTATTGAATCAACGCGCTTGCATTCCGTCCTCCGTCTTCGGCCTTCAGTTTTCCACGCGCCCTACCTCCGCGGAGGCGAATTGCTTGTGGTGGAACTCGCAGTAGAGGCCGCCTTGGGCGAGCAGTTCCTGATGCGTTCCCGATTCGACGACCCGGCCGGCGGAGACAACGAGAATCCGGTCGGCGTTGATGACGGTCGAGAGCCGATGCGCGATGATGAAGGTCGTTCGACCGGTGACCAGACGCTTCATCGCGGCCTGAATCAGACACTCGGATTCCGGGTCCAACGACGCGGTGGCCTCGTCGAGGATCAGGATCTTGGGGTTCTTGAGGAAGGCCCGGGCGATGGTCACCCGCTGCTTCTGGCCGCCGGAGAGGCAACTGCCCCGCTCCCCTACTTCGGTGTCGAATCCGTTGGGCAACGAGGTGACGAACTCCAGCGCATTGGCCGCCCGACTGGCCTCCATGACCTCCTCATCCGTCGCCGAGGGCCTGCCGTAGAGGATGTTCTCGCGGATCGTGCCGCTGAAGAGAATCGGGTCCTGGAGCACCATGCCGATATGGCTTCGCAGCGACTTGACCTTGACGTCCCGCACGTCCCGGCCGTCGATTCGGATGCCGCCTGCCGCCACGTCGTAGAACCGCGGGATCAAACTGACGAGGGTGGTCTTGCCGGAACCGCTGGGGCCGACGAGGGCCACCTTCTCCCCCGGCCGGACGCGGAACGACATGTCGCTCAGCACCTCGCGTTTCTGATCGTACGAGAAGCTGACGTGGTCGAACTCCACCTCGCCCTCGATCCGGGCCAGATCGACCGCGCCGGGGGCGCTGACGATTTCCGGCTTTTCGTCCATGATCTCGTAGATCCGGTCCAAAGCCGCCATCGCGTTGGCGTACACGACGTTCAGATCGCTGAACCGCTGCAAAGGCAGGTACAACGGCGCCAGGTACATCGTCACCGCGATCAACTCGCCGACGGTCATCTGCCCGGCGATCACGTGATGGCCTCCGAAACAGATGACGATCAACGGCGAGATCCCCACCAGCGTGCCGGTGACGGCCTGGTTGAGGCCCCCGATGACGATGCCTCGCATATGCGTGGAGAACAACCGCTCGGCGTCGCTGACGAATCGCTTCTTCTCCACCCGCTCGCGAGCAAAGGCGCGAATGACGATGCTGCCGGCGATCCGCTCCTGCACATTGCTGCTCATCAACGAGATTTCCTCCTGAACCTGGCGGGTCGTGGATCGGATCTCACTGCTGAACCAGCGAAAGAGCAGGATATACAGAGGGAACGTCGAGAGAGCCACCAGGGTCGTCCGCACGTCGATCCGCAGCAGAAAGTACAGCACGACGACGACCGCCACGGCGTCCATCCAGATGTTCGTCAAGGCCGTCCCGACGAGGTTCTGGGCCAGTTGGATGTCGCTGATCAGACGGGTCAGGATCGCCCCGGTCTTGTTCCGCTGGAAGAACGACGCGCTCATCCGCAAGATGCGGTAATAGAGATCGCACCGCAGGTTGAACACCGCCCGGTGGCTGGCCTTGTCCGCGTAGAGGTGGCGGATGTAAACGAACGGGGCATAGAAGAATATGAAGAGGCCCATCATGCCGCCCGCGTAGAGCATCAGTTCATTGAGCTTCTCCCGCTGCGTCATCGCCGGGTTGAGAAAGACATCGTCGAGCAGGTGCCGCGTGACCTGGGGGACCAGGAGCGGCACGGTGAACTTGACGACACCGCCCATGACAGCCAGCAACAGGTACTTCGTGTACGGCCGGACGTACCCCAGAAATCGAACGAAATTGTGGTGCTTGATCGACATAGCATCAGCCGCAGTTGCAGCGGGTCTTTCTACAGAGTATTGTACCATGGGTTCCGAGGTTCGTGAATGCGGCGCAACGACAGACGCCATCCGGCCCCGGCAAAACAAGTACGTACGCACCGGCGGCCGCGAGGTTTGCCGGGAACAGGAGTCGGGCATGTCCGCCAGGTCGCTCATACAGTCGAGCAGTTCGCGTCAATGCGTATCATCCAGGGGCCGCCTGTGGCCCTCGGCAGCCATTCTCATGCTCTCGGCCCTCCCCCATGCTCATGCCAAGACATGGCACGTGGCCATCGCTCCGCTGGCGGGAATCCGAGCCGATAGCCAGACCCGCACGATCCGCGACGCTGGGGCGCAGCGGCCGGCATCAGTCTGTCCGGTTCCCCAGGCTGCACGGTGGAGCGAAATCTCCTCCTGGGCAACAAGGAGGGCTTCAGCTTCCGCGAGCAGACCCGCAGCACGCCGCGAATCGACGACAGGAAGGCCGAGCCCGTGTTGAACCACCTGGAAGAAGCACCTGTGAAGGGCGGAGCAAAAGTGCGGCGGGTGGCGGACCAAAACTGCGGCACCCCGGCCCTATGTACCCCGTGCGATCCGGGGTGTCAATTGTTTCCTATTCACTTTTTCAATCCATCTTCCGGCCCCGGTTCCTCGGCG
>DATIKY010000199.1:0-6152 GCA_035476995.1 Sedimentisphaerales bacterium
TGGTCACGACAAGGTGGACAGCGAATCCTCAACTTCCGCTGCTACGTCAAATCCGGATTGTGGAAGGAATTCTGGGATACCTACAGTCGGCTTCGCCGCTGTGCGTAACCCGGTACGTAAAATGAAACCTGCACCCAAAGATGCTCTAATTGATTATACTGTCGCTGAACAGGCTCGGCAACGCGAAACCGAAGACGGCACGATAGCGGATTGACCGACATCCGGTGGCGGATTCGGCCGTGCGCCCAGAATGATCGCTCACGTGCTCGGGTCGCCCTACCAAAGTCATCGGATCAAGCGATGAAGAAGCTCCATCGGCATGCCCATGACGTTGGTGAAGCTGCCTTCGATCCGCTCGACGAAGGCGTCGCCCACCTCCTGGATGGCGTAGGCGCCGGCCTTGCCCTCCCAGCCGCCGCCGGCGACGTGCTCAGCGATCTGGGCTTCGGTCAGCTTGCGGGGATAGACCGTCGTGACGTCGGATTGGACGATTTCGATGTTGTCGCTCAGGCAAATCAGGGCCAGGCCTGTGACGACCAGGTGCGGCCTGCTGAAGAGCCTGCGGGTGATCCGCTCGGCCTCGCTCGCATCGGCGGCCTTGCCGATCACCTCGCCGTCCAGATCGCAGATCGTGTCGGCGCCGACCACCAGGGCATCGGGAAAATCGGGGGCGACGCTTCGAGCCTTGGCCAGCGCCAGTTCCTCGGCGTACCCCCTCGTGTCAGGCGCGGTCCGAAGGAACGCGGCCTCGTCAAGCTTCGGCGCAATCGCGTGAAACGCATAGCCGGCTTCGGCGAGGAGCTGTCTGCGGCGTGGGGAAGTCGAGGCCAGGACGATCTGCATAGCGTCACATCCGAAACGAATCCAAGTGTTCGATCAGAAACCCGAAACGCCGCCGGACATCAAGCGTCGCGACGCGCGTCATCTCGCAGCGAACCGATCACCTGGGTCTTCGACGACCGCCAGCCCGCTGACGATTCTGCGACAGAAGGCCTGGTACTCCGCGTCGAGCTGCTCGATGTCGCTGCCGACGTAGTGGTCGAACAGCAGGCGGCCGACCGTGCGATTCCAGGGGATCGTCCGCGGCAGATTGCGGTTCTCCGCGACGGAACCGGTCGAGGCGTCGAGCGGCCAGCGGCCCAGGAGTCCGTCCTGCATCAATTGGTGGTAGGTGTCCAAACGCATCCCATGGCGGGATTCGCGGAGAAAACGGACCAGCGCGTACGACTGACTGTAGAAGGCCATGACCGCCTCGGTCTGGTCGGAGGCGAGCACTTCGCCGGGACTGGTCACGATCAATTCGCGAAGAGGGATCGGCCTGGCCCCGGCGAGAGTCCTCTTGAGCCCGCCCAGCCGCTGGATGTTCATCGAGGGATCGAAGCGGAACAGGCCCTGCTCGTAGACGCCGGTCTCGAAGAGCATGGCCACGCCTTCATCGAGCCAGCTCGGCAGGCGGTACTTGAAAAGCCGGCTGTTGAACTGGTGCCAGCCCTCGTGCCCGACGGCCGCCAGGGTCCGGACGGCGCCGATGTCGTAGACGACGCACGCGCCGTTGAGGTAGTAGGCCCCCGTCTGAATCTTGCAGAACAGCGGCGCCTGCTCGCCCGCGAAATCGTGCGTGAAGTCCTCCCACTGCTGCCGATCCGCAAACACATAGACTGTGAACTTGTGGGAAGTCGTGATGGGTTGCGCCAGTTGATCGTTGTACCCCCGGTAGGCCGACTCGACGAACCCGGGAATCCTCCGCAGCAGCAGGGGCTGCTCGACGGTGGTGAAGATCTCATAGTGATCGGTCGTGAGCTTCAGGCCGGGACCGAACCGGTTCGACCAGGGTTCGACCGATCTCAGGGCCGGCAGACGCTCGTTCTGCAGGCGTTCCTGAAGCGAGGGTTCTGCAGCCCCCGCGCTCGTCCCGCCAAAGGACGCCGGGCGCAGACCATCCGAGCGGGAACAGCCGGCCAGCGTCAACACACCGACGATGGCGACGGACAGAAGACTCCGAGCCATGGTTCTCCTTCCTGCCGCAACTACTTCTCAATCACCCTTAGGTCCGGTAATTCACAAAAGACCCTCCGCCAGACCGGCAAACGGTCCGGCCAGCGTTCAGAACGTGCCCACGCCGCAGACCCCAATCTATTGAGAGTATAACAAATCGGGGACGTGAAAGGGAGGAACATTCCCGCGTGGGCTTCAGAGGCTCCGGGCCGGGGCCTCGAACACCTCGGCGGTGAACAGATACACCTCGGTCCGAGGATCTTTCCATGCGTCCGGCGGCAAGCCGGCCTTGTGAGAGCAGCAGTAAGACAGGAACTGATTCGCGTCCCATCCGGTCTCTGTGGCGACCTGGGGAAGGAAGCAGCCGGAGGCATATCCCCGCTTGATATAGACCCCGTCCACGCCAAGGCGCAAGCTCAGCGGGTCGTTCGTGCGTTTCAGCGGACTGAGCACCGAGATCTCAATGTCCAGGTCATCCACTTCCTGCGCGGTGATCCGGTCATCGAGAAACCGGGGATCCCTGCAAGCCGAGGCCTCCGCCATCTCCGCCACCAGTTCGATCAGGGGACGATCCGAGACGAACTGGCCGATGCATCCGCGCAGCCGGCCGCGATTCTTCAACGTAACGAAACAGCCGCGCGCCGCTGTCAGTTCCGGATCATCCGTCGGCGGCACTGGGCGGGACTTGCCCTGGACCGTCGCACGAACCGCATCGCGGGCGATCGACAAGATCTGCTTCTGTCGTCTGCTATCCATGTTCAGCCTCTGTGCCCTGGTTCCTGGATCGGTCCCAGTGTAATGCAGGGTCGCATTCGGTTCCAAGCGTGTTTTTCTATAATCCCACGCGGGAAGAGATTGACTTCTGCTGACGGCCAATCTATCCTGGGCCGCCATCCTGACGCTTTCGCCTGGTCTCGACCGCAGACCTGGGCCCCCACATTATACAAAGGATTACAGCAGTGAGAGAGCATCTCGTCAACGTCCTCAAGGGCATTGGCATCGGCACGGCCAATGTCATCCCCGGAGTCTCCGGCGGCACCATCGCCGTCATCACCGGGGTCTTCGAGCCGCTGATCAACGCAATCAGGTCCTTTGATGTGAACGCCCTGCGCCTGCTGGGCGCAGGCCGGTTCAAAGCGCTATCCCAACACGTGAATCTGCCCCTGTTGTTGCCCCTGGGCATCGGCCTGCTCGCCGCCATCATTTCCCTCGCCCGCCTGCTGGAGTACTTGTTCGGGCACTATCCGGTCTACGTCTGGGCCTACTTCTTCGGCTTGATCCTGGCCTCGATCTACTTCGTGGGCAAAACCGTGCGTCCCTGGACCGTGGTTCGCGCGGGCTTGCTGCTGGTCGGAGTGGGGGTGGCGGTGGCCTTGACCTTTCTGAATCCGGCCGTCGAAAATCCCAACCCGGCCTACGTGTTTCTCTGCGGAATCGTGGCCATCTGCAGTATGATCCTGCCCGGCATCTCAGGCTCGTTTGTCCTACTCCTCATGGGCAACTACGAGTTGATCGTCTTCGACGCGCTCTCCCAGGGGCGCTTGTCGCTGCTGGTCCCCTTCGCCGCAGGTTGCACCATTGGATTGGCGGCCTTCAGTCACGTGTTGTCCTGGGTGCTTCGCGTCGCCAAGCACCAGACCCTGGCGGTCCTGACGGGTTTCATCGCGGGTTCGCTGGTGACAATCTGGCCCTGGAAGAAAGCCATCTTCCGGCTCACCGAGACCGGAGAGGCGGTCTTGAAGGAAGGCCAGCCCGTGATTTTCAAATACCGGCCTGTTCTGCCCGAGACTCTCGACGCGGAGGTCGGGATCGCCCTCTTGATCATGGTCGCGGGTGTTCTCAGCATCTGGATTACCGAGTCCCTCGCGGCCCGCTCGAAGGATTGACCGTGGCCGACGCTCGCTCCGATTCCCAGTTCGAGCCGGGAGAAACAGGCCTGATCGTGAAAGCCCCCGCCAAGCTCAATCTGAGCCTGCTGATCGCGGGTAAGCGACCGGACGGGTTCCATGAGATCGAAACGGTCATGGCCAAGATCGACTGGTTCGACGAGATCCTCATCGAGCCAGGGCCGGCCGGCATAGCATTCGCCTGCAAAGGGTCTTGCTGGGCGCCGGACGATGAGACGAACCTCGTCTATCGGGCCGCGGACTTGCTCCTGAAGAGCTGCGGCGTCCGTCCCGGCGTGAAGCTCACGCTGACCAAGAACATCCCGGCCGGTTCGGGACTGGGCTCGGGCAGCAGCGACGCCGCAGCCACCCTGGCCGGACTGAACACGCACCTGAACCTGGGGTTGTCCCGACCCCAGCTCATGGAGCTGGCCTCCCGACTGGGCAGCGACGTGGCGTTCTTTCTCAACGGTCCCCTGGCCTTCTGCACGGGTCGGGGGGAAAAAATTTTCGAGCTGCCCGCCAGGCTTGATTTCACCGCCCTGCTGATCCTGCCCGATGTAAACTCTTCCACGAAGGAAGTTTACAGAAACTACCGTCACGATCCGGCGCTCTATGGCCGCCTCCACGACTCAATCACCGCTCATCTGGAGAACAATAGGCTTGATTTACTGGCCGGGATGTGCGCAAATATGCTGGAGAGCAGTTGCTTTCGTTTGTATGAGGAGCTTGGAGATCTAAAGCATGCTGTCCAGACGCTCGGCAAAGGGCGAGTTTGCCTAAGCGGCAGTGGTTCGACGTTGTTCTACATGATGGACAATCAAGACCCAGAACATATCGCTACCGTGCGAGACGCCATCACCGAGAAGACAGGCTGCAAATGTGTTGTCGTGAGGAACAACCGATGGTAGAGGTTTGGGAGAGGCGCAGACATGAAGATAACGGAGGTTCGAGTCAGGCTGGTCACGAACAAGAATGACCGGCTCAAGGCGTACTGTTCGATGACGGTCGATCACGAGTTCGTCATCCGCGACATCAAGCTCGTCGAAGGTCGGGGCGGGCACTTCGTGGCCATGCCGTCCCGGAAGATGAGCGACCACTGCGAGAGGTGCGGCTGCAAGAACCATCTCAGAGCCAGATACTGCAACGGCTGCGGACGAGCCCTGCTCAGCAACCGGATCAGGAGAGATCTCAAGGGGAAAGTCAAGCTTCACGCCGACATCGCACACCCCATCAACCTGGAGTGCAGGCGACGCATCCAGAGAGAAGTGGTCCTGGCCTACAAGGCGGAGGTGGAGCGATCCAAACTGCCGGGGTACAAACCCGTGGATATGGATGTGGACGAGGACGACGTTCCTGAGAACATCCGTTAGGCAGACGTCAGGCGATCAGATCCTCCAGAACCTTGTCCAACGCCATGTCGAGCCGGTCTGCGACGTCGTATTTGCCCTCGGTGATCTGGCGGCGCAGTTGGAGCACTTTCTTACGGCGGACGTCCGGCAGCGACGCGATCCTCTTGAGCACCTGTCCCAGAGGGGTGTGGTGAATGTTGTCCAGGATCTGCTCCATAACCATGTCCTTATCCTGCGAAAGATCCGCATCAAGGGGATTCACCCACTCCTGACGCTCTTCTGCAAACCCGTTGGAACCAAGTTCCGACATCCAGATCATCCTATCCGAGACTCTACTTTCTCCAGGTCGCAAGGTCCATCCGAGCGACCAAAGACACCACAATATGTTGTATACTCCGCCATTCTCTCTGATGTTCGATCCAGTATTGATATCGACACAAGGCTTTTGAAAACTTTAGAGAAGTTCAGAGGAGAAATCGCGACTTTCTATGCAAAATCACGGCTGCTATTCGGCCCTTCCAGGGCTGTTCAGAGGGCCCGGCACCGAGCTGTCCCGGCGGGAGCCCAGAACATGGCATTCTGTCCCTGAAGATCGACCGCCGCGACAGGAAGAATAGGGAACCTACTACATATAGTGATACATTGAAACCCATGTCTGTTAAGAAAGGGTACTATGGCAAAACGCAATTGACGAGGCCTGAATGGGCCGCTTTCCTAGGAACACCCTAGTGCTCCGTTACGCGTGATTTGATATAGAGTTTCCGGTCTCTTTGCCGATGGGATAGTTGTACCCAGGTAAGGAGACCTATCATGAAGAAGAAGTATACTGTCACCCTGATGGAAGAGGAACGGCGGATGCTGCAGGAACTGCTGTCGCGAGGCAAGGCGGCGGCACGAAAATTGACGCACGCCCGGATTC
>DATIKY010000200.1:0-11558 GCA_035476995.1 Sedimentisphaerales bacterium
ATCCGCGTCCTGCAACGCAAAGCCTACGGTTTCAGAGACACGGAATTCTTCAAACTCAAGATCTACGCTCTGCACGAAACCCGCTACGAACTCGTAGCGTAACCCACCATGAAAAGTACGCAAAAACCGGATGAGCCAGAAAAGGGCCCCGGCGGTTGATCGGCCGGAGCCCTTGATTACATGGTTCATTCCACTCGCACAAGGCGCGAATCGACCTCACTGGAGCGGATGGCCGAAGCCGATGTCGTCGATATACAGCAGGCCCGCCGCGCCCGGCGTCGGGTTCGTCCGGCTTCCTACGCCGATCGTGAGCTGGCGGACATTGTTCATCTTGACGCCTCCGGCGGTGAACCCGCTCAGCGGAATCCGCCACTCCTGCCACGTGGACAGGAGCGTCGCCGCTGGATCGGGATGGACGACCGTCTTGCTCTTGCCGGCGCCGTCCCTGACCGTCACGTACAGGGACGCCGCATCGTTGGTGGGCTGCGCCGGGCCGATCGTCGCGACCCTCCAATTCCCGGTCACGGTCCCGGTGAAGGAGATGTTCGAGTACTGAGCGGTCGCCATCGCGGCGGTGTTGTGGCTGGTCACCGCCAGGCCGATGTAGACGGTGGACGACAGGTTGATCGACTGTGGATTCCACGTCATCGCGGTCCACTTGACGCCATCGGAGGAGTAGGAGCAGTTGAAACTCGTGCCCGAACGCTCGATCTTGATCCAGACGGGGATCCTGAGAGCTTTCTGCTCGTCCGTTGCGATCGCGGTGTCGCTCGTGGCGGCGCCCAGGCTGATCAGCCGGGCCTGGTATCGGACGCCCTGGCCCGGCGTCGCGTACACCGCGGCGAACCGCGAACCCGCGGTGAGGTCCTCGCGGATCATCACGCCGGCTTTGGCCCATTCGTTCGTGTTGTCGAGACTCTCGACCTTGGCGATGAGCGTGCCGTTGCCGTTGAGCTGCTTGAAGGCGAAGCGGAACTCGTCGGCGGAGTTCCAGATGTCCGCGCCGCCGGCGCTCATCGTGACGCTGCCGGGGGCGGGTACGACGAAATCGACCGGGTTGCCGCGGAAGAACAGCGTCAAGGTGTCGGCGCCGTGGACGGTCCAGTCCTGGGCCGAATCCCACTGGCGGTCGCCCTCGCTGTAGTGGGGCGTGGACACGTTGTTGTATTCGAAGGGCATGGACTGCTTGCCGCCGCGGACGATCGTCCGCTCGGCGAACGGGGCTTCAATGTACCCGACCGTCGAGCCGCTGGCTTGGGTGGTCAGGCCGTCGATCCAGGTCTCATAGATCCGCGAGCCTTCGTCGTCGGTGTAGCCCTCGAAATTATCCACGAGCATGTAGGGCTTGGTGGTGAAGGTCCACACGTCGCTCTGCCAGACGGCGGGCGTCTCGGCCTGGTTGACCTCGGCCACCTTCCAGGAGTAGGTCGTTCCGAGGTTCAGCGGGCCGGGGTCGTAGCCGGCCTCGGCAACGGTCTTCATCGGGACCGTCCCATCCGCGACCGCCTGCTGATCGGTGCTGAAGTAGACATCGTGCGATCCGGCTTCGCGGCCTGCCCGCCAACTCAGGATCGCGTCTACATCCACTCCCGTGGCGCCCGAGGCCGGCTGCGGCTCTCTGGGACTGACAGGCAGGTAGTAGAACCTCACCTCGCTGAGCCCAAACTGCGGGGCCAGTCCCCCCCAGTTGCTCAGGCCCGTCAGACGGATGTACCTGACCGGCGCGCCGGCAAAGTCCACGACCGCTCCGGCGGCATAGCTCTCCTGCCCTGGAGCCTGGGGGATTTCCGTCTCGACGAGCGTCGTCCAGGCGGCGCCGTCCTGCGAGTACTCCACCTGCATGCCCTTGAATCCGAAGCCCAGCACGCTCTCGAACATGACGTTGTAATTCCAGACGCGCATCTCGTGCAGCTTGTAGACGCGATCGAATTCGTACTGGATCCAGGCCGGCTGCGGACCGGTCTTGCTGCTGAGCCACATAGCGGTATTGAGGGTCGAATGTCCTCCTGTGGCGTTCATTCCCGAGTTGTTGACGGTGTTCTCGGGGACCATGCCGAGATCGGAGCTGGAGGCGGTGCCTGTCACGCGATAGGTGAACGGCTCGGTCGTAAAGCTCCAGACGTAGCCTTTGACCGTGGTGGGACCGACCTCGTCGATCCGCCAGTAGTAGGTCGTTCCCAACTCCAGCCTCGGGGAGGGCTGATAGCTGTTCGCATCCTGGGCCTGGCTGACGAGCACGCCCCGCGGGTCGGTTCGAGTGGCCTCGGCGACGTCGGCCTGCGAAGTCCCAAAATACACGTCGTGGGCGGTCGCCGACGGTCCCGGCGTCCAGGACAGCGACGTCTCCCGGCGGACGTCGGTCGCCAGGTCCGAGGGGATCGGGCCGGTCGCGTATTCGGGAATGCCTCGCGGGCTCTCCGGCGGGCCGTGACCTGTGGGCGTGAACGCGGGATTGGTCGTCAGCAGAATCTTGTCAAATACCAGACCATCCTCGCGCATATAGACGTTCAGCGTGTGGACTCCGACCGTGTCCACAGTGAAAGTGCCCGCCGGGCCTTCCATCGTGGTGCCTCGCCATCGATACTGGGCATTCCAGCCGCTGAGATTGTCGGCAGTGTCGAATGCCTTTCCATCCAGCCCGATGTGGGCGGAATCCGAGTTGCCGTCCCGTCCGAAGGCGAGAATCGAGAAGTAGTACGTTCCGGTTTTCACGAATCGAATCTGGAAATCCAGGCGCGGGCTGTTCTGGACGAAATTCGTGGTGACCGATCTGCCTCCCAGGGGTGTGTCGGGCATGATCTGCATCGCGTAGCCGCCGCTGAATCCTTCGGGGGCAGTGAATCCTGCCGCAGTGGTGACCAGCGACCATGTGTTCGTCCCGATATCGACTTTGTTGTCGTAATGCTCCGCTTCGACGCACACAAGGCCGTCGGGACCTCCATCCTGCTGGAAGGGTTCGGCCGCCATGACGAAGGGCGCCAGGGCAAAGCATAGGAGAAGACACGTCGGATGCAATGGGGTTCTACGCATGACAATCCTCCTCAAGAAAACCGGGCAATTGCATAGGGTCGGCAATATCTCATTCTACCAGACCGCCCCCCGTCGCGCCAATCGGCATCGCAAAGAAAACAGGCAAACCGGGCCTTCAATCCGCCCGCCGGACCGGGCGCGCCGGGGCGTTGAAGGTCAGCAGAATCCCGGTGAGGTCCGCCATGTCCAGGGCAACGTCGGTGTCCAGGGCGGGCACAGGGTCGTTCTTGACGCCGGGGGCGTTGGACCAGTTGCTCCCGGCGCGGACGAGATGCTCGACGGACTCCAGCACGCCGTAGACGTTCACGACGCCGGGGTCGTGGCCATAGTTGCTGAGACGCACGTTGGAGAAGACCTGTCCCAGGCCCCGCACGCCGGAGATGTCGTAGGTCGCGAAGGACACGCGCCGCCGGGTCGCGATGTTGCGGATGCCCATGCCGGTGCCGGTCTCGCTGGAACCGGTCGGTCCTATCTGGGCGTCGTTGCCGATCTCGACGTCGAAGGTGGGCATCAGCTCGAAGGTCGCTGCGCCGCAGAGGCTCGTGGTCAGCCACAGGACGATCATCAAGGATTCTCGGGCGGCGTCGGGAAATGGCGTGATTGGCGCATCATTGCGTCCGGGCCGGCGTTTCGCGTAGGAGGACGACGGGACCCAACAAGCCGGAGGGGGCCGGTTTCCAGTTCTCGGTCACGGTGATGTTCGTGGAACTGCGGGCCTGGCCGGCCGGCAGGTTGCGGTCCGCAATGAGGCGGTTGCGCCAGGAGTTGATAACCTCGACCCTGAGACGATTGCTTCCTGCTTTGGCGGCAGGGGTGATTTCCACGCGAAACGGCCTGGTCCAGACGACCCCAAAGTCCCGTCCGTTCAGGACGACTCGTGCGATGCCCACATCCTCCACCCGTCCCAGATCGAGCAACAGCCTGCGTCGGCTCTCGATTTCGTCGGCGGGCAAGTCGAAGAGGCATTCGTAGACGCCTTTGCCGCTATGGCTTCGGATGCGATCGTCCGGATGTCCGGCCCAGTCGCCCAATTCGGTCATGGTCGTGCTGAAGGCGTCGCCCCAGGGCGATAGGAACGTGACATCCCACGGTCCCTCCACGTGTCGCAAGGGTTCCCCCGCTCGGACAGGGACCGCCGCTGTGGGCAGATCCTGGCCGCCAAAGACCACGAACCAACTGTCGTATGGCGCAAAGGGGATGGATACGTGCGTCCGTTCGTCTCTTTGGGAATAGTCCCTGGCGTCCAGGATCTCTCCGGTCAGCGGATTCCAGAGTTGCGGCTTCTTGCCAGTGACTCTGAACGAGCAATCGGCGTTGACTTCCTGGTCGCCTGGATTGCAGACGAAGTACACGTCCCAATCGCCTATGCGACGATGGACATAGTCGAGGACCGCCTGACACTCGAAGTCGGGCAACACGCGGTCTCCCGCGAGGACCTCACGGGCGGTCCTGCCCCAGAAGACCCGTCCGCGACCTGCGGTTCGCTGTCCCGATTCGGCCGGAGCGGGACCCCACAGTTCATCGCAAAGAGCGACCAGACGTTTATCAGAGTGGGGATAGTCCGTCAGGCTCGCTGTCCGCTCGGGCTTGAGACCCACAACCGTCGCGCCGGCTCGGACGAGACCGGCCACCGCCTCCATCGCGCGGAGCGACATCACCCTGTGATTGGGGAGAGACAGGACCCGATACCGCATACCGCCGGGCAGAACCAGTTGACCATCCTGGACGGTCATCCGAAGCAGCATCTCCTCGCTGAGGAAGTCGTAATCGTAGACGGGCAGCGCGCCCGCCGGATCGGCCTGTTTGAGCGGCATGATGTTGGGTACGTGGTCGCCTGCGTAATGGCACACGTCGGCGACGAATCGGCCCTGCTGGAGCATGTGCTGGCAGCGGGCCAGGTAGGTCATGAACGCGCCGGCCATCTCCCACCATGTGACGTTGGGATTGATGTGCGTGCTGGCGAAGTACTCCTGGCCCGGCAGGCCCATCTCCCTGGGCGAACAGGTGAACGTGTGCAGGAAACAGAGGTTCAGGCCGGAGCAGGCCTCGTGGTCGAAGCTCGGTTTCTGCGAGGACCAGAGCACATCGTTCCAGTGCGGCCCGATCGACGTGAACGCCTCGGCTCCGACGATCTGCTTGCCGTACGTGTGGGCTACCGACGACGCCTGCTTGACGAAGAACCGTTGCGGCGGCGTCGGCCGGTGTGGCGAGGGGACCCAGAACTCGCTCATGACGATGTCGCTTCGTCCCAGGCACTTGAGCCCGTCGAAGGGCCCTGCGTGCGGCCCGCCGGACTCCGGATGGATGCCCATGCCCCTTTGATGCGCCAGCTCTGCGAACGTCCCGTAGTGGTTCTCCGCGATGCAGTCGCCGAGGGTCTTGCGAAAATCCGCCAGGAAGCGATTGCTCACGTCCCGGTTCTCCACGATTTTGCCCGCGATCACAGGCAGATAGGGCAACAGGCTGTACCCGCGTCGCTGTTCGAACTCGCGGGGGAGCGACCGGGTCCAGTTGGCCCCGCCGCACTCCCAACTGTCGGTGTGCAGGTACTTCAGGCTCGTGCCCGCCAGCGGGCCGACGTCCGTGAGCAAGGGGGCTACGATGGCGTCCCAGTACCGGCGCAGGATGTCCGCGTCCATGTAGTCGATCACTCGGCCCTCCCATCCGGCGCTGGAAGTCGAGACCCGGGCCGGACTGGGCGTATAGCCGAAACGCAGGATTGTCCATGTCCCCTCGGGCACCTCCCACGCGAGTTCGCCGTTGGGCTTCATATGCCCGCTGAGGTTCAGGACATCCGCGGCGCGGCAATCCTCCTCGCCCGGCGTGGCAGGAATGTCCGTCAGCAGGAATCGGCAATCCGGCGCGGACATGCCGATCTCCCTGGAGGCAGCCTTGGCGGCCAGATCGCGGATGGGCTTGAGGGGCATGTCAGGCTCGTTTGTAGTGACGCCGTCAGGCGTTATCTTCTCTTCAGAAGGATATGCCCTTACGGGCACACTACGAACGGGGCCGGCCTTGCTGCGATAGGCGAGAAGGGCGACATCGCGGTAGAAGTCATCCCTGGCCTTGGGTTGCGGAATCCTGTCATGGAACATCGTCGGCCCCTGGACCTCGATCTCCGACCACGCGAGCATTTTGGCTGCCATCTCCGGCGTGATCGTGGGCCCGCCGAGATTCCAGCCGCTTTGAATGCTCAGGCTCAATTCCAGACCGAGCCGGTCGGCCTCGCGAACCGCGTGGACGAACAACTCCCGCCAGGCGGGCGTCGTGAACATCGGGCCGGCGGGGACCTGGCGGTTGCCCCGTTGCTCGGCGCCGCCGGCGTCGAAGATCATGGCCCCGCTGAAGCCCTTGGCCTTCATCTCCTGGAGGTCGCGGGTGATTGCCTCCTTCGTCACATTGCCGTTGAGCCACCACCAGAAGCATCGAACCCCCGCGCTCTGAGGCGGTCGGCGAAAGCTGTCTTCCAGGGACGATGTCTCCGCAAGGACTGATTCCCCGATCAGGCAGCAGATCGCGAATGCAACCAGGAGAGAAATCCGAAACGGTTCCCTTCGACGGCACGACAGCATCTCTGCCATTTGGATTTCGCTCCTCTGAGCTTGTCTCGAATCTCGTGCTTCATTAGAAGGTGTACCCGAGCTTGCCCCATACGGCCGTCTGTATCCATCGCAGGTCTTCATTGCCGGGCTGGGGGGTCGCCGAAGTCCGTTGGGTCTCGGATTGCTGCCACGTCATCTGGGCGTATTCGATCGTCCGCTCGTCCTTCCAGGCGTGGAACTCCGAGTGGCTGTCGGCGAACGAGGCCACGGTGCCTTTGCCGTGCCGCATCGGGATCGGGTTCCACCAGCGGGGCTCCTTGAAGTAGATGTAGAACATGGCGTCCCAGTTCTCGCCGTGATCGTCGAGGAACACCAATCGGTTGGACAGCAGTTTCATGCGGTTGAGGTTCGTGAGGATCAGGCCCGTTTCGCGGGTGACGCCCGCCTCGGGCGAATAGCCGTTCATGGCAGGCGATGCGCTGTAGGTCCTCATCTCGTTCTTCATGGCGACGGGGCAGCGGTACACCTTCTCGGTGCCGGCGAACGGATACAGAACCCCCGCGCGAATCGCGGCGATCTGCTCTTCGACCGGCGCTTCGACGGGCTTGGTCTGATAGGTCCCGCTCAGTCCTCGCACCCAACCGGCGGTCGCTATGCCCTGGGAAGGAGGCATCCGACCATCATACTCGGAGCAATAGAGCGTCCAGGACAGGGCGAGGCTCTTGGTGTTGTTCAGGCATGCGGCCCGCTTGCCCATTTCTCTGGCTCGATTCAACGCCGGCATGATGACCGACATGAGCACCGCGATGATCGCGATCACGACCAGCAATTCGATCAAAGTGAAGCCGCGACAGGTTGGAGGCGTAGAACCGTGTAAGCGTGGATGCGTGAGTGAGTATCCACGCGAACGCTCCGACACTCTTACGCATCTACGCATCTACGCTTCCACGCTTCCACGCTTCTACATTTCGGCCTGCCCATACTGATTGCCTCCCGCCCGGCTCACGGGCTGTAAGGACCGTACTCGTAGGCTGCATCGAACAATGCGACGACATTTTCCGGCGGCACGTCGGCCTGGATGTTGTGGATGCCGTTGAAGACGTATCCGCCGGAGGGCTTGAAGATCTCCATGTTGCGACGGACCTGCTCGCGAACCTCTTCGGACGTGCCGAAGGGCAGGACGTGCTGGGCGTCGCAGCCGCCGCCCCAGAACGCCAGGCTGCGGCCAAACCGCTGTTTCAGCCTGGTCGGGTCCATCCCGGCGGCGCTGGTCTGGACCGGGTTGAGGATATCCACGCCGTTGTCGATCAGGTCGGGGATGTACTCGACGCAATTGCCGCAGGTGTGATACCAGATCTTCGCCTTCGTCAGCGACTTGATGTGCTGAACGAGCCTCTTCTGGCGGGGCTTGACCACCTTGCGATAGAAGGCCGGCGAGAAGAGCGGCCCATGCTGGCCAGTCAGGTCGTCGCCGATCATGACGACGTCGATCAGATCGCCCACTTCCCGCAGGAAACCCGTCATGTAGTCCAGCCAGAAGGCCAGCGTCCGATCCAGCAGGGCGGCGCAGAACTCGGGGTTCTCTACGGTGTCCATGAACCATCGCTCCAGGCCGCGGAGGTACCAGCAGTATTCGTAGACCACGCCGGCAATGCCGGTGACCAGGGCGTAGGGCGTCTCCCTGCGGAGCATCAGCGTGTGCTCGCGGACGCCGGCAAAGCGGGTGGCGTCCGAGCCGTTCGGCCAGGGGTAATCGGCCAGGTCGGCAATCCCGGCGTCGGCCAGGGGATGGTGCGAGATGTCCATGTACAGGCCTGTGCCGTCGGGCATGGACCAGACGACGCCGAACTCGTCCTTCAAATTGTGCCAGAGCCTGCCGTTTCGCTCCGCCTTTCGGATTGCGCCGTCGAAGCCGTCGGGCCCGTGGGCCAGGACGTATCGCGTATCCACGTGGAATCGCTCCAGCACCGCTTCGCTGGGCCTGGCTAATTGCTGGACCGGGTCGAGAATGGCGATCTCTTCCCGCAGGCCGAGGTGTTTGACCAGAGCCGCGTAGGCGGTCTTGTGGATTCCGGTCTGGAATCCGCCGAAATCGATGGGGACCCGGTCGGGCGTCTGGTGGTTCAAGGCCTTCAGAACACGTTCTCGTGAGGTCATGGCGGTCTCCGAATGGCGTTGCCGATGCTACTACTATACCGCGGATCTTTGAGGTTGGGAACGGGGGCGCCACATTTTACGTTGCCTGGTTTCCTATTGCGGCATGTCCTGTTCCGGCAGCGACGGGGGCGAGAGGCAAAACGGGGCTATTCTGGTAGATCGCGATGGATTTTTGTTGCCGCGGCGCCAGGCATGTCGTACCATACAACTACAGAATTCTACAATCGTCGTTGCTTTCGGTCCATGAAGGTGGTGCTGTCGCCCGAGGAGGAGCCGGTATGATTGTGGATCCGGTTGCACATCAGAGTCTGTTCTTTCCCTGAATCATCGCGCCCAAAGAGCGCCCGGTGCGCCGGGTATGTCGACGTAACGCCATAGCATGAGTGTGGGGGCCTTTTAGAAGGAGGTGCAGGAATGTTGCGCAAGGCAGGACTACTGAGTGTTCTTCTGATCGTTGCCCTGGGCACAGGGGCGTCCGCCAAGATGATCGCCTACTTTCCCTTCGAGGAGGGCCAGGGCACGACGACCGCCGACGTGACCGGCAACGGCCACAACGGCACCCTCAACAGCGGGGTGACCTGGGTGGCCGGCGTCAAGGGGACGGGCGTCCATTTCGACACGGCCGGCGAGCGGATCGTGATCGGCCCGATCGATCCGTCTGGGGAAACCAACGCCATGACCCTGGCCGCCTGGATCAACTGGCAGGGGAGAAGCCACAGCATCGCCCAGCAGGGCATCATCGGCAAGCGTCTGGGCTGGGACACCACCGGCAGCACGATCAAGTGGTTCTGGCAGACCAACCCGGCCGGCGATCTGCTGTTTCGGGCCGACTACAGCGGAGGGGGCACCAGTTTCGGCTGGGGCAATACGCTGCTCGTGCCCTATGCGAATGAATGGACTCACGTGGCGGTGACCTGGGCCAACGGCGCCGCGGTGCAGTACATCAATGCCGCGCAGGTTTCAACGGGAAACGTCACCCTCAGGGCGTCTGCAAACGCCACGCCTGTGACGATCGGTTGCGTGGATTCCACCAATACGGAGACCTTTGTCGGCATCATCGACGAGGTACGGATCTACGACACCGCCCTGGCGGCCGCAGAGATCGCCCAGGCCATGACGGGCGACACCGCGCCCGCCAGCGCGCCGCAGCCGGCGTCGGGGGCGACCGACGTGGCTCGCGAGGTGGTGCTTTCCTGGACGCCTGGGGAATTTGCAGCCAGCCATGATGTCTACTTCGGGACCGACTCTTCCGCCGTCGATCAGGCCAGCCGTACCGACGACCGCGGCGTCCTGGTCAGTATCGGGCAGACCCCCGCTTCGTATGATCCCGAGGGCGTGCTCGATTTCGGCCAGGTGTACTACTGGCGCATCGATGAAGTGAATGCCCCGCCGGACGGAGGGATTTCCAAGGGGTCGGTCTGGAGCTTCACAACCGAACCCTACACATACATTCTCACCAATGTGAAGGCCACCGCTTCGAGCAGCGCGCCGGGCGCAAACCCGCAGAGCACGGCCGATGGCTCGGGACTCAACGCCAGCGATCAGCACTCCACCGACATGGCGCACATGTGGGTAAGTTCCGGTGCATTGCCGAGCTGGATCCGCTACGAATTCGACGCGGCTTACAAGCTCTACGAGATGTGGGTCTGGAACTCCAATCAGTTGGTCGAGGCGTACGTCGGGTTCGGCGCCAAGGACGTTACGGTCGAATACTCCTTGGACGGCACGAATTGGATCGTGCTGGAAGGCGTGCCCCAGTTCGCCCAGGCCCCCGGTCTGGCGACCTACGCGGCCAATACCATCGTCGATTTCCGCGGCGTCATGGCCAAGTTCGTGAAGCTGACGATCCATCGCAACTGGGGCGGGGTCATGCCGCAGACCGGTCTGAGCGAGGTGCGATTCTACTACGCCCCGGTGCAGGCCCGTGCGCCGATGCCGGCCGACGGGGCCACGGACGTTGCCCTCGACGCCCAACTGATCTGGCGGCCCGGCCGGGATGTGACTTCTCACAAGGTCTTCTTTGGGGCCGACAGCCAGGCGGTGGCCGACGGGACCATTGCCAGCGAGACTGTGGCAGAGCCCAAATACCTGCCCGCGGCGATGAACTTTGGAACCCAGTACTATTGGAAGGTCGACGAGGTCAGCGAGACGGATTCCTATCCGGGCGACGTTTGGAGCTTCACCACGCAGGAATACGCGGCGGTGGACGACTTCGAGAGCTACAACGACGACGACAACCGCATCTACGACGCTTGGATCGACGGAGTCACCACCAAGGCCAGCGGCTCGACCGTCGGCTACATGGAAGCTCCGTTCGCCGAGCGCAGGATCGTTCACGGCGGCGCCCAATCGATGCCTCTGCTGTATGACAACTCGGCAGCCCCGTTCGTCTCGGAGGCTGAGCGGACGTTCGACACGGTCCGGAACTGGGCGGGCAACGGGGCCGACACCCTGAGCCTGTGGATCCGAGGCAGTACGCCGGCCTTCCTGGAAACCGCTTCCGGCGCCATCTTGATGAACGGCATCGGCGCCGATGTCTGGGGCGCCTCCGACGCCTTCCGCCTGGCCTACAAGACCCTCAACGGCGACGCCACGATCGTGGCCCGCGTCGAGAGCATCTTCAACAGCAACGCCTGGGCCAAGGGCGGCGTGATGATCCGCCAGAGCGTCGAGCCGGGTTCGATGCACGCCTTCATGCCCATCACCCCCGGCGGCAGCAGCGGCGGCAACGGCGCCAGCTTCCAGCGCCGGCTCGCCACCGGCGGGGACTCGACCAACAGCGACAACACCGGCGCGGTCGTGGCGGCTCCTTACTGGGTGAAGCTCGAA
>DATIKY010000201.1:0-23074 GCA_035476995.1 Sedimentisphaerales bacterium
TGCTCCTGTACCGATGTACGGCTCTGTTCCACTGTCATCGTTCGGTCCTCCAATCAGGGTTATCCACAATCCTCAATCGTCCCTTCAGGAGGACCACTTCATGGTCCGATACAAATAAGCGAAGAATACCTTACGTTATCGGCGTGGCAAAGGCAGAACGTGTACGAAATGAGAAAGGACACTGGCTGGTTTTGACCCGATCATCCGTGGCCGGTTTTAACCCGATCCGTGACACGAGGAAAGAAAGAGAAGATAACGCCTTACGGCGTCACTACGAACGGGAAAATATGCCCTTACGGGCACACTACGAACGGGAAACGCATCCACGCTTACACGCTTCTACGCTTCCACGGCGTCGCCCTGCGACGCCTGCGAGCGACGAGCGACGCCGGAAATGGCGGCTCGGCCGTCATTTCCGGATGATATCGGTGATCTTCATCAGGCGGGTGATGTTGTCGCGCTCGACTTCGCCGAGCTTGGTGTTGATGAACTTGATCGTTTCGACGATGTCCGGAATGACCACGTGCTCCAGCACGTTCACGCGACGACGGGTCATCTGGAGTTCCACCGCCAGCAGGCGGGCCTGCTTCTCCTTCTGGGCCAGTTCCACCAGGCTGTCGATCGCCTTCTCCAGCGACTGGAGGGCGACGTCGAGCTCGCCGGAGGTGACGCCGTAGCCGTAGCAGATGATGTCGCCTTCGATGTCCTTCGAGAGCCGCGGGACGCGGACGTTCATAACCGAGGCGAACTCGATCGCCATCCTGAACCGCTTGGTCGGGACCGCCATCGCGGCCTTGACGTCCTCGGGCTCCATGGTCGCGCGGGCGAGCATGAACCGCCGGAAGGTCAGCAGCAGGGCCTCTTCGACCTTCTTTCGCAGCGGCTGGATGTCCCTGGCGATCTGGATCAACTGGCGGGAGATCTCGTCGCGTTTCTCACTGAGCAGTCGGTGCCCCCGCTTGGCCAGCGTGATCCGCTTGCGAAGCCGAAGGAGCTCCATTCTGGTGGCGTTTACGTTTGCTAGCACGGCAATACCTCGTGGAAGCGTGGAAGCGTAGAAGCGTGGATGCGTGGGCTCGTTCTCTCCACAGCTCTACTCACTGGCTTCCTTGTTCTTGTTTGACTTCATGTACCTGATGAAATTCAGCGTCTTTCTTCGCAGGGCCTCTACCTCTTCAGGCAGCTCCGCCGCTTTCAAATATCCCAGCCGTTCCGCTATGACTACCTGGGTCTCCAGCTCGGACAATGAGGCCAAGGCGATGCGGAGGAAGTGAATATACTCCCTCGTGGAAGACCGGGCCGCCCCTTCCGCAATATTGCTTGGGTGGGACACCGCCGCCCTTCTCATCTGTGACTTCAGCCCATACTCCTCGTCCTTCGGAAACGCCTTCGTCGCCTGATACACGTGTACAACAAGCTCGATCCCACGCTGCCAGATCTCCAAATCTTTGTGCGTCTTGCCCATAACCATTGTCCTCTCCAACTCTGGAACTCGCATCGTTATGAGCCTCACGCATCCACAAATCTACTCTTCAACGCTTCCACGCTTCTACTTCTTTCTGAACTGCGGCATGTACTTCTCGATGAGCTTGACGTCGATTCGCTTGAGCTCGTTGTTCTCGAACATGCTCAACAGTTCCCAGCCCAGGTCGAGGGTCTGGAAGACGGTGCGGTTCTCGTACCAGTCCTGGCCGATGTACTTGTCCTCGAAGCGGTTGGCGAAGGTCATGTACTTGCGGTCCTCGTCGGAGAGGGCCGCCTCGCCCATGATCGTCGCCAGCTCCTGCATTTCCTTGCCGCGGGCGTAGGCGGCGTAGAGCTGGTTGTAGAGATCCGCGTGGTCCTCGCGGGTCTTGTTCTTGCCGATGCCCTTGTCCTTCAGACGCGACAGGCTCGGCAGCACGTCCACCGGGGGCTTAACGCCCTGCCGCTGGAGGGAGCGAGACAGAATGATCTGGCCTTCGGTGATGTAGCCGGTCAGGTCGGGCACCGGGTGCGTCTTGTCGTCTTCGGGCATCGTCAGCACGGGCACCATCGTAATGGAGCCCTTCTTGCCCTTGATGCGGCCGGCGCGTTCATACAGGGTCGCGAAGTCGGTGTAGAGATAGCCCGGATAGCCGCGACGGCCGGGCACTTCCTTGCGGGCGGCGCTGATCTCGCGGAGGGCGTCGGCGTAGTTGGTCATGTCGTTGAGGATGACCAGCACGTGCATGTCCTGCTCGAAGGCCAGGTACTCCGCAGCGGTCAGCGCGAAACGCGGGGTCGCGATCCGCTCGATGGCCGGGTCGTTGGCCAGGTTGATGAACATGACCGACCGCTCGATGGCGCCGGTGTTGTGCAGGTCGTCGATGAAGAACTGGGCGGCCTCGAACGTGATGCCCATGGCCGCGAAGACCACGGCGAAGGCCTCGCCCTTGCCGAGCACGGACGCCTGGCGGGCGAGCTGGGCGGTGAGGTCGTCGTGCGGGAGGCCCGAGCTGGAGAAGATCGGCAGCTTCTGGCCGCGGACGAGCGGGTTCAGGCCGTCGATGGTGGAGATACCCGTCTGGATGAACTCGTTGGGGTAGTTGCGGGCGTACGGATTGATCGGGGCGCCGTTGATGTCGCGGCGTTCGACCGGGATGATCGCGGGTCCTCCGTCCTTGGGGACGCCCAGGCCGCTGAAGACGCGGCCGAGCAGGTCGGGCGAAACGCCCAGTTCGAGCGGACGGGCCAGGAAACGGACGGTGCTGCTGGCGTTGTCCAGGCCGCTGGTGCCCTCGAAGACCTGGACCAGGACCTTGTCGTTCTCGACCTGGAGGATCTGGCCGCGACGCACGGAGCCGTCGCCCAGCTCGATGTCGACGATGTGGCCGTACTTGGCCTCGTCCACCATCTCGACCAGCATCAACGGGCCCTGGATGTTCGATACGGTCTGATACTCTTTCACGGATAGCATGTCACACTCCTAAAGTGGCGAGGCCCTCTCGGCCCTGCTCGTCTGTTTCGCGGGCAGCATGCCCACGACACGCAAGGGCGGACGCCCTCGCCACGGCGCGATTTCTACTTGGCGGCCACGGCTCCTTGGAACTGTCGCATCTGGTCGTCGATTTTGGCGCGGATCTGGCGGATCTTGTCGATCTCGGCCTGCGGGATGTACTTGGCGCGGGCGATGTCCTCGCGGACGGCCAGGCGCGAGATCGCGGAGGTCTCGACGCCGGCCTCGACCGCGGCCAGCCCCGCGTGGTGGAAGTGCAGCACGGTCCTGAGCATCTCGTACTGCTTCTCCAGCGAGGTGTACGTGTCCACCGCGTGGAACGCGTTCTGGTGCAGGTAGTCCTCGCGGATCGAGCGGCTGGTCTCCATCGCCAGCCGGTCGCGCGGCGACAGCGCCTCGGCGCCGACGAGCCGCACAATTTCCCGCAGCTCCGACTCCTGCTCCAGAAGCCCCATCGCTTCCTTGGTCATCTGCTCCATCTCGGTGCCGAAGTCCTTGTTCTCAAACGCCCCCCGCAAATACTGGCCATAGAACGAATAGCTCGTGAGCCAGTCGATGGCGGGAAAGTGACGCTGGTAGGCCAACTCGCCCTTGAGGGACCAGAAGACTTTTACGACATGCAGAGTCGCCTGAACGACGGGGTCGGAGAGGTCGCCGCCCGGCGGGCTGACAGCCCCGATGACGGACAGGCCGCCTTCACGCTCGGGCGAGCCCAGGCACTTGACCCGGCCGGCCCGCTCGTAGAACGCCGCGATGCGGGCCGAGAGATACGCCGGGTACCCTTCCTCGGCGGGCATTTCTTCCAGACGCGTCGAGATCTCACGCATGGCCTCGGCCCAGCGGCTCGTGCTGTCGGCCATGAGGGCCACCGTGTACCCCATGTCGCGGAAGTACTCCGCGATCGTGATCCCGGTGTACACCGACGCCTCGCGGGCGGCCACCGGCATGTTCGAGGTGTTCGCGATCAGCACCGAACGCCGCATCAGGGGCTCGCCGCTGCGGGGGTCTTTCAGCTCGGGGAACTCGGTCAGCACGTCAGTCATCTCGTTGCCGCGCTCGCCGCAGCCGACGTACACGACAATGTCCGCGTCGACCCACTTGGCGAGCTGATGCTGCACGACGGTCTTGCCCGTCCCGAAGGGCCCCGGCACGCAGGCGGTGCCGCCCTTGGTGATCGGGAAGAACGTATCCACGACGCGCTGCCCGCTGACCAGCAGCTTCGTCGGGGCCAGCCGCTTGCTCAGCGGACGCGGGATTCGCACCGGCCACTTCTGCATCAGCGTCAGCTTGTGCTCGGTCCCCTTGTCCGACACGCAGACCGCCACAGTATCCTCGACCGTGTGCTCGCCCGGCGAAATGCTCTTGATCGTGCCGCTGATCCCCGGCGGAACCATGATCCTGTGCAGCACCAGCGAGGTCTCTTTCACATCGCCGAGGATGTCGCCAGGGCTCACCTTGGCGCCCTTGGCCACGGTCGGCTTGAACGCCCATTTCTTCTCGCGGTTCAGGCCCGGCATCGCGCTGCCGCGGCTCATGAAGGAGCCTTCGAGCTTCACCAGCGAATCGAGCGGCCTCTGGATGCCGTCGTAGATGCTCTCGATCAGTCCGGGCCCCAGCTCGACGCTCAGCGGCGCCTCCGTGTCCAGCACCGGCTCGCCCGGTCCGATGCCGGTGGTCTCCTCGTAGACCTGGATCGACGCCTTATCGCCGCGGAACTCCACGATCTCGCCGATCAGGTTCAGCGACCCCACGCGAACCACGTCATACATGCGCGCCCCGGCCATGCCCTCGGCGACCACCACCGGCCCGGCGACCTTCATTACACGACCCTGTCTTTTCTCTGTCATTGTCACAACCTTTTCTCGTCGTGCGTATTGCGTCATGCGTCGTGCGTGCTCCGCAATACGCGAGATATCACAGTTTTCTTGTGAGGTTTGTAATCATCCGACACTCGTGATCCACTACGCACCACGCAAGATATCGATCCCCGTAGCGAGCTTCAGTACCCGGCCCAAGGCCTCGCTGGCGAAGCCTCCGGACGCCTGCGTGAACGGCACGACGACCACGCACGGCGTCGGCTTGGCCTCCGTGGCCGCCAGGACCTCGTCGGCCGTGGCGGCAATCGTCTCGGCCACGACAAGCAAGGCGTACTCGCCATGAATGATCTGCTCGGCCGCCTTGACGATCTGCTCGCGCTCGCTGCCCACGGCGTACGTGTCCACGCCCAGCGCCGAGAACGGCATCACGAAATCGGCATCCCCTAGTACTGCGACTTTGCCTTCCATCTATTTGTGTCCCGTGACCCGTGACTCGTGCCCCGAAAGAGCGTCATGCCCTACGCGACCCGATCCAGGATCAGTTTGGTGTCAAGACTGTTTCGCTTGGCCGTCAGGATCAGGCGGACCGACCGGATCTCGTGCTCCTTGGCCAGGAAGAACGCCACCACCGGCTGCGGTCCGACCCCGATCTGCGTTGTCTGCCTCAGGTAGCCCAGCACGTACTCGTCGCACGCCCGCTCCAGACGCAGGAACGACTGTTCCGCCATCCAGTAGGACACGCCCGCCTCGACCACCTCGTCGTAGGGCGTGGAGGCGAACAGCGGCGCAATCGCCTCATAGACCAGGTCCAGCGAGTGCACGAAGCGTTCGGCCGGCAGGAAGCCGCCGGGCAGGAAGCGGTCCCGCTCCAGCCGGTCGGCCATCTTCAGACGCAGCATGGTCCGGATATTCGTCAGATCCACCTGCAGGCGGAACAGCGAGACCAGGAACGTGCTGCCCAATTCCTCCGCCCGCTCGATGCTGTACGCCATCTCGAAGGCGTCCAGGGCGTAGTCGATCTGCCGGATGTCCTTGGCGGCATAGTACGCCAGAACCGCCGCCTCGATCCCCTGCCGCATATGGGCCGGAAGACGACTGTAGTCCTCGGCCTCCAGCGCCGCCCCCAATTCCTCCGCCGGGACGTTGCCCAGATCGCTGTAATCCCGTCCGACGGGACGCTCCGTGACAATCCGCCGGACTGCCAGGCGAAGGTTGGCGAAGTCGTACCGCGCCGCCAGCAGGCTCTGCAGATCCTCATCGAACCGCATCTCCGCCAGGAGCCGGCGCAACTGGACCCGTTTTTCCTGGAGCACCCTCTCGACTTCGCCGAGATCCTTGGCGCCGGTCAGAGCCGCATAGTCGGTGCCGCTGAGCAGTTCGACCGCCGAAGCGAACGAATCCGCGCTGGCCATGTCCACCAGCGTGCTTCGCGCCAGCATGTGCGTTTCCAGGGCGCGAATCGCCGCCGTCTGGAAGACATAGCCCCAGTCTTCGTCGCCGAGGGGCGGGTATTGGTAATACGCGTTGTCGGTTTGTGCCAGACCCATTGCGTTCCGCTACTCGTTTTCCTGCGGCCCGGGGGCCGCGGTCATTTCGACTTCTTTCCCGATTCGGCGGCGAACAGATCCCGCGACAACTCCAACTCGAGCCGGTCGCGAGCCTGGCCGATCAGGACCTCGGTGCTGCTGTTGACGCGGATCTTGCCCCGTTCAAGGAGCAAGCCGCCGTCGATGTCCACCCGCCGCTCGGCGATCGTGAGCTTGCCTTTGGAGCCCAGTTCGGCGTTGACTTCGCGAACGAACGCCTCGTCGATCCGCTTCTCCGCGCGGCCCAGGACGATCTGCTCCTGGCCGGTCTCGACCGCTCGGGTCACGACCGACTTCATCAACTCCCGATACTCCTTGTCGGGCAGCGAGTTGATCTTGCGGCGCGCCCGCTCGAACACCTCGTCCAGCAGGCGGACCCGGGTGGTCAGATACGCCCTGCGATTCTCCATGCGGGCCGCCGCGAGGATCTGGTCCTTGGCCGCGACGGCGGCCTGCTCGGCCCGGGCCTGCGTGTCCCGGCCGAACTGCTCGATCTCCGCCTCGATCCGGGCGGTTTCCGCTTCGGTGCGGGCCTGGGCCTCCTGGCGAATCTTGGCCGCCTCCGCTTGGGCCTCGGCGAGGATCTTGTCGATTACCTGTTGGGCATTCATGGTCGGTTCCTGCTCTTGCTGGTTGCCGAAATCTGCGATTCTGACGCGGTTACCCTTGCGGGAAGATGCCGCCCATCAGGATGATGAACATGGTGATCAGCAGGCCCAGCACCGCGTAAACCTCGACGAGCACGGCGTAGACGACGCCCGCCTTGAAGGCCATTTCCGGACGCTTGGCCGCCATCAGAATGCCGCTGGCACAGAGCCGACCCTGATGGATCGCGCTGATCAGACCGGTCACGGCGATCGGCAGGCACGCCGCGAAGACCTGCAGGCCCTGCACCCACGTCAACTGCCGCACGCCGCCCTCGCCGAAGAGGTTCATGTTCAGCAGCACGAGGAAGCCCGCGAGGAAGCCGTAGAAGCCCTGCGTGCCGGGCAGCACGACCATGATGAAGTTCAACCCGTACCGTTCCGGTTTGTCCGTCAGTACGCCCGCGGCGGCGCGACCGGCGATTCCGATGCCAACAGCCGAACCGGCCCCGGCAAGAAACACTGCCATCGCTGCCCCGATCAACGCCAAACCATTGCCTAAGCCTTCCATATACCTGCCTTTCTTAACTTGCTGGTGCCTGTCCGCACACCGCGTGTTGATTGTCTTGCTCTGTCTATCGACCCTGCACGCGTTCTGCCGGCTCGTCCGCCGTCACGAGCACGTACTTGCTGGCCGTCTGCAGCGGCCGAAACTCCCGGCCTCCGCCCTGGAGGAACTTCGGGAAGAACTCCACATATTGCAGGCGGAGCGTGTGCACGAACGCCCCGAGGGCATTGACCAGGAGATTGAACCCGTGGCCGCCGAGGAAGACCAGCGGCGAAATCAGCCAGCCGATATAGGGAATGTCGAGCGTCACCTGGGTCATGACGTTGACCGCCATGCCCAGTCCTCCGGTGGCCATGCCCAGGGCCATGAGCCGCAGATAGCTCAGCACGTCGCCGAGGAAGAAGATCGTGCTGAAGAGCGTGTAGGCGCCCATGCCCAGCCGGCCGCCCCAGCCGCCCTCGCGATGGCTCATGAAGAAGATGGAAACCGCCGCCGCCAGGATGAACCAGATCATCACGCTGCCGACCCACGGCGGCGCCGCACCGGCATGGCTGAGCCCGTACAGCAGGATCGAGTTGAGCATGACCAGCCAGGTCAGGTAGTTGAACACCGCCGCCACATACTGACGCCGCCGCAGGGCGTGAACGAATCCGATGGCGATCCCGAAGAGGATCTGGAAATAGCCCAGCGCCAGGGCCAGGACGAAGAACTTCATCGGGTCCTCGAGCGGATCGAACCACATCACCGCTTCGCGCAGCCCGTTCAGGCCGGGCAGAAACTGCTGAATCCCGTCCCCAAACCATCCGCCCGTCAGGGCGCCGGCGATGACCGTCAGCACGGAGCCGATCGTCAGCAGCCACAGCAGTTTCTTGTCCCCTCGCATCTTGACCGTCACGAACGCCAGGAGGGCGACCATGATCAGGCCATAGCCCGCGTCCGTCATGCACAGCCCGAAGAACAGGGCGAAGAACGGCGCGAAGAACGGAGTCGGGTCCACCTCCTGCGATCCCGGCATGCCGTAGAGCCTCGTGACCACCTCGAACGGCTGGAGGCCCTTGTGGTTCTCGATCTCCACCGGCGGTTCCTCCCCTTCCGCAGGGGCCACCGGGTCCACCGAGCAGCCGTCGAACCGGCCGACGATCTTCTCCAGGTGCGGGTAATCGTGCCGCTTGAGCCACCCTTCGAGCAGGACGGTGTGCTCGGTCATGGGGACCGAGACGCGCGTCTGCTCGCGGCCGAGCACGTTGTTCTGATGATCGTAGAGGATCTGCAGGGACAGGCTCCCCTCGGCCAAGGACTCCGCCTTCTGCTGCGCCTCGCGCAACGCGGCCTCGACCTTGCGGAGCTGCTCGCCCTTCTGGGCAAGGATCTCCCGGACCGTCCCGTGCATGCCTTCGAAGCTGACCGGGTCGAAATCGGCGGCGCGGAGCGTCTTGTGCACGTCCGACGCCGTCTCCCGCAGGGCGACCACCAGGCACGCCTGGAAGCCGTCGGATGCCCCGACCGCCTGCACCACCGCGCCCAGCTCGGCCAGATCGGCCTCCGTCCGGTCCCACCGCGGCTGGGCCAGCAAGCCCGCCAGGCAAACCGTGCGGTCCAGACCGCGCAACTGCTCGACCGGGGTATCCAGGCTCTCCCAGGGGCGCAGCGTCTCCAGTTGGCCCCGGAGGCTGTCCCGCTCATTGCCAAGCCGCTCGATCCGCTGTTGCGTCTGCTCCACCTGTTCGAGCGTCTGGAGAGCTTCGCGTCCGCCGATCACCTCGGCATATCGTCGGGCGGGCACCTCCCGTCGCGGCCGGAAGACACTGGTCTTCTCCTTGTAGTAGTCCTTCAGAAAGGCAATCGCCTGGTCCAGACGGGCGACCATCTCTTCCAGGTCGCGAGGACGTTTGCCCTCGGCCTGGAGGTCCGGCCACTGCCTGGCCACCATCGCCTGCTGCGCGTCGAAGATCTCCACCAGGCCGGCCCGCTGGAGCGATTCCAGCAGATCCGCCGCCTGGGAGCGATGGCAGGCGATCAGTACTTTCGTCATCTGCACGATGGCCATGCTCAGCCTTTCAGGTACCCGACAACGCGCTCGACGGCAGCATCAATCCGGCTTTCGGTCTGGCGGCGGAGTTGCTCGCACTGTTTGTCCGACTCGGCCTTCAAAGCCGCCGCTTCGGTCCGCCCCTGCTCCTGCGCCCGCGCGACGGCGGTCTCGATGGCCTTTCGACGGGCCTGATCGGCCTCCGCGAGCATGGCGGCCCGTTTGCGACGAGCCTCCTCGGTCCCGCGGGCCGCATCGGACTTGGCCTGCTCGATCCTTTGCTGCGCGTCGGCTTCCGCCTGCTTGATCTTCGCTATCAGCTCCATGTGCGATTATGCCCCTTGTTTTTCCAACCGTATAAGAAAAGTCGCGTAGGTTATATCATCGACAGAATCGAAGGCAAGAGAAAAGAAAATCCGGACACAAGAATAGTAAATCCCAGGACGCATCCGCCAGGACGGCCCCTTCTCGGCAGATTCCCCGCTGCATCGGACGGGTCCAACACCCAGGATTTTGACAGCCAGGCATTCGTTCTATACTATCCGGATCCGCCTATTGACGCCCCAGGAGCTGATCCACTCGGACAACAAGCTCCTTGACCCGTCCAAGCGACGCGTCGAATTGCGTTTTCTCGTACGCGTCCAGGTCCAACTCGATGATTCTCTCGACGCCCCCCTTGCCCAGGACGACGGGAACCCCCACGAAACAACCGCCGGCGCCGTATTGCGTTTCGCACCAGGCGCAGCAGCAAATGAGATTCTTCGTATCCCGCAGGACCGCCTCCGCCATCTTCACCGCGCCGGACGCCGGAGCGTAATAGGCGCTGTAGCCCAGGAGATTGACGATCTCGATGCCGCCCTTGCGGGTGCGGTCGATCAGAGAGTCCAGACGCTCCTTGCTGATAAACTGGGAAATCGGAATTCCGCTGACCGTGGTAAACCGGGGTAGCGGGACCATGTCGTCGCCGTGGCCGCCCATCAGGACGCACTGGATGTCCGCTACGTTGACGCCGAGCTCCTGGCCCAGGAAGCAGCGGAACCGCGCCGAGTCGAGCTCGCCCGCCATGCCCATCACGCGGTTCTTCGGGAACCCTGTCGTCTTGCCGGCGACGTAGACCATCACATCCAGCGGATTGCTCACGACGATCACCGCCGCATCGGGGGACAATTCGGCCACCTTGCGGCTGACGTCGCGGACGATCCCGGCGTTGATCGAGAGCAAATCATCCCGACTCATGCCGGGCTTTCGCGGGACCCCGCTGGTGATGATCACCACGTCGCTGCCGGCGGTCGCCGCCCAGTCGGTGGTGCCGAGCACGTCCTGCTGCGAGAGCTGGATCGGGCTGGCCTCCGCCATGTCCAGGGCCTTGCCCTCGGGCAATCCCTTGACGATGTCGAGCAACACGATTTCGCCCAGCCGGCGGTTGGCGGCGATGAACGCGGTCGTCGCCCCGACGTTTCCGGCTCCGACCACGGTGATCTTCTGTCTTGGCATCGGCGGTTCCCCATACCTTGCACACCCCTGGCTCTCCCCGCCGGACAGTCTTCTACCGCCGCGGGTTCGTCAGGATGGCAGCATCGTATAGTGAACCGAATCACATGTCAAGAAACCAACCGTCGATCTTTTGTGCTTTTGGGTGCGATTTTGTGAATCGCAACAGTCTATTCTCCGGTCTGTGTGGGATCGACGACGCGACCCAGGAACAGGATGCTGCCGGTTCGGTTGTCCTGGATCAGGAACAGAAACGGATGGTCCGCCCGAAACTCCGGCGGCTTCGGCGGCATTCCCATCATCATCATCTCGACAGCCGTCGCCGCCGCGGCCTCCGTGCCTCTCTCGTTTACATCCACGTAGGCCTTGTGGATCACCTGCCCGATGTAGAACCAATTCGGATCGCCGTCCAGGCCCGCGAAGTTCGCGCCCGGCCACTGGAAGGCCTTCTCCATCCCCATCCGTTGGAGGACGCCTTTCATCTCCGCTTTCCATGTCATCCTGAATCGAGGCATTGAGACGACGACGGACTGCTCCTTGAGCTGACTTCGCCAGCGGGTCAGATTCTCCACAGTCAGACGCTGCTCAAGTTGGCTGAGACCTTCCACTCTGGCAGGCAGAAGAATGAGCATGGAAAGCCCCTCATTGGGATCAAAGAAGAAGGGCAGAGATCGCTCATCCTTGCGGTACGGCAATTCGAGGATCTGCACCGACGAGTCAACTCCGTAGCGGAAGACCTCCGTCTGGTGCATCATGGGCACGGAAATCGATCTTCCCACCGAGAAGTAGAACGCCCCGGGACGTGTTCTTTCCGGATCGAACTCGCTCAGCCATCTTGCGTCGAAGTAGATCGCGTTGGTCAGGATGAGCCGGGTGAGTTCGGAAGGACGACCCGGCTGGAGCAATTCTCGGATCTTATCCTGTGTCTTGACTGCGACCCAACGATTGATTGTCTGACGCGAGGCTTCGCGGGCAGCGTCGGTCGAGTAATCCAGCGAAGTAATCGAGACGCCGTAGTATTTCTCGACCAGAGAAAGGTACTCGTCGAGGAATGAATGACCCTGCTGAGGCCACAGGGAGTTGGCCACGCTCAACTTGATGACGCCGCCCTCCTGAACCTTGTTGAGGCCCGCCTGCAACTCGGCAAACGCCGGGTGGGGCCGCTCGGGAGCCATCGAGAAGCGTAGCGTTTCCGCCATCTCGCGGGCGGTGTCCTCCCGAGCCCCGGCATAGGTCATGGCCAAGGCGGTGGAGATACTGTACGGCGAGAAGAACAAGTTGCCCTCGCCCGCACGCAGTTGCTTGTACAGTTCGAGGGCAAAGGCGGTGTTGCCTCGCACAAGTCGCTGGACGTCCGTCAGGGAACTCTCGTCTTCTTGAGACGCGCTCGCGGCAATCGGCTCGAACGACGGCTCGCCGGCCGGGACCGCAACCTCTTGAGAACCGTGTCCGGACATCAGCAAAGCCACAAGGGCCTCGCGCCCGGTTTCCTGAGCGAAATCCAGGGGCGTCTTACCACGTCTTGTCTTCGCGTCTTTGTCCGCTCCCGCATCCAGGAGCAGTTCCGCGATCCCGTAGTGCCCGCCGCGAACGGCCTGGTGCAGCGGGGTCAGGCCGCTGGGGGTCCTGGCATTCAAGTCCGCCCCGCCGACGACGAGCATTTCGGCCGCACGGACGAGACCGTCCTTTGCGGCCAGATGCAGAGCCGTTGAGCCTGACTTCGCCACGGCATTCACATCGACCCCGGCCGCGATCAACGGGCCGACTGCACCAGCCGAACCACCCGGCTCCAGAGACTGAACGGCCACGTGCAGCAGCGTATTGCCGGAGGCGTCTTTCGTGGTGACGTCCGCTCCAGCCTCGACCAGCACCTCGGTCATATCGCCACGCCCATTCAGGACAGCTTCGAGCAAGGGACTGCGCCCCCCGCAATCGCGGGCGTTGACGTCGGCCCCCTTCTCGACCAGGAGTTGGACCATCTCAAGAGACCACCCCATCACTGCCAGATGCAGCGGCGTCTCGCCATCCTCGTCCCTGGCCTGGATATCCGCGCCGTTGTCGAGGAGCCATCGGGCCACTTGGCAGCGGCCTTCCCGTACGGCAGCGTGCAACGGGGTCCATCCGCCGTTTTGCCCGCGACCGGCGTTCACATCCGCCCCGCGGGCCACCAGGAACTGCGACATCTCCAGGTTTCCTGCCGCCACCGCCGTGTGCAATGCCGTGCGACCGTCTTCGTCTCCGGCATTCGCATCGATCCCCTTGTCGAGAATCACACGGGCAATCTGAAGATACCCGGACTCGGCCGCAAGGACCAGATGGTCAACCGTGAGCTGAGCGCCGCTGCGAATCAACAGATCGGGAACCAGTTCTCCATCTTCCCGGGAGAATGCCTCATCCAGCGGGAACCGCTCGTACTTGTCCTGGACATTCAGGTCCGCCCCGTGACTGACGAGCAGTTGGATGAAGCTCACGGGAGCGTCGCGCATCGCCTCGTGCAGAGGCGTTCTTCCCCTTGGATCTCTGGCTTGGACATCCGCACCTTGGCGGATGAGCAGCTCAGCCAAATCCGCGAAGGCCCCATCGGCCGCCTCATGCAAAGGGGTCCTTCCGCGGTCATCCCTGGCGTTGACGTCAGCCCCCTTGGCAAGAAGCGTGCGAACGGATTCCAGATTACCCCGTTTGGCCATTTCATGAAGGAATGATACCTGATGACCCCGCGTCGCACGGTTGGACTGCGCCGTCTTCTTCCGGCATCCGCCCATCAGCAGCATCGCGATCAAAACCAGACATAACGCTCGATTGGCTCCCATGTTGTGTTCCCTCCAGGCAACCTCATTGTGCATTGGGTTCGGTCCGCTGAGCCGCACCATCCCTCCGACCGCCTCCGGCCGTCAGCAGTTGGACTACGTCCGTGTGCCCGCGCCGAACGGCTTCGTCCCGCGGCGTGCGGCCTCTGCTGTTGCGGAGGCTTGGGTCGGCCTTGTGGGACAAGAGCAACTCCACGGCCTCCTTGTGGCCGCGGAGGGCGGCGCTGTGCAGGGGCGTGTCGCCGTCGTTGTCCTGGGCGTTCACGTCCGCGCCCTTTGCCAGCAGCAGCGAAATGAGCTCCCCCCTGCCGCCGGCCGACGCCAGGTGCAGAGCGGTCGTGCCGCCGGGATTGCGGGCATGGACGTCGCAGCCGTGGCCGATCAGCAGGCGGCCCACCCCTTCGTCCCCCCGAAGCAGGGCCACCGACAAAGCCGTATTGCCTTCTTCGTCCCGCTCGTTCGGATCGGCGCCGTTGGCCAAGAGCAACTCGATCCATTCCCTGCGGAATTCAGCCGGGTTCGGCTCGGCGTCGGAGGGAACCTGCCGCTGAGGCATCTCCGAGCGGCCTGCGATGGCGAGGTGCAGAACCGGCTCCTGTCTGGACTCGTACTCAACGAGAATTTTCGGGGAATCATTCTTCATGACAACCTTCTCAGCCCCGGCGGCGATCAGCGCCCGGGCCGTCTCAACGTTCCCCCTGCGCAGCGCAATCGCCAGGGGCGTTGTGCCGTCCTTGTTCCGGGCATGTACGTCCGCCCCCGCGGCGATGAGGACCTCGGCCACTTTCCGTCTCGCCCGCGCGGCCGCATAGTGCAGCGACGTATTGCCCGATTCGTCCGAAGCACCCACCTTCGCCCCGTGGGCGAGGAGAAGACCAACCACGTTCGGGTCCCATCCAGCGACCGCCTCGTGCAACGGCGTCACGCCAGGAGCAAAACGAAAGCCCAGGTCACGTTCCGAGCCGATCTGTTCGGGGCGAGGATCAGGCACCGTGCGAGCATTGACGTCTGCCCCCCGAGCCAGAAGAAATGCCACGACGTCTTCGTGACCCTTGTAGGCGGCGCAATGCAGCGGCGTCATACCTTCTTCATCCCCGGCCTTCACATCTTCGCCGTGAGCAACCAGCAGTCCCATCATCTGCACGGCCGGCGTCCGGCTCTCCCTGAACTTATCGTATTCCGTCACTGCGACGTGGAGCACAGTCCACCCCGATTCGACCGTGGCGTTCACGTTGGCACCCCCGGCGATCAAGAACTCCACGATATCGATCCGCCCCGCGCGTACGGCGATCGCCAAGGGCGTATCCTCCAGGAAATGATTGGATTCGCCGTGCTTGCTGGCATCGGCGCCTTTGGCGATCAGGAGCTTGACCATCTCGGCCTTCCCCTCCCAGGTCGCCCACCGGAGCGTCGTGATACCGTAATGGTTGGTCGCCTCCACATCCGCGCCGCTGTCGATGAGGAGTCCGACGATGCCCACGTCCCCCTGCTGAACCGCGTGGTGCAGGGCTGTTCCTCCGACGAAATCCTCCGCAAGGCCCTTGCGGCCGGCCAACGCGTTGAGATCGGCCCCGGCGGCGATCAGCAGCTTCGCCATATCCGCCTGATTGCTGACCACCGCATAGTGCAGGGGCGGCCAACCGTTCGGCCCCCTCAGATTGACATCTGCTCCGCCGGCAAGAAACTCGTTCACCCTGTCGGCGTCTCCCAGATAGGCGGCAAGGTGCAGATTCAGCGCAGCCCCCTCCTCGACAAGATACTCCACAATCGATCTGTGATTGCCGGCCATCGCCAGCATGGCCGGCGTGTGGCCCTGCCCATCCGGAGTGTCGATCCTGGGGCCGCAACCGACCAGAAATCGAACCATCTCCAAATGCCCCCGTTCGGCTGCGATGTGCAGCGGGGTCTGGCCTTGATAGCGTGTCAAGCGAGGGGGGACGCCGCGGACGATCAGGTCCATCGCCTTCTGGACATCCCCTTCGTAGGCTGCCTGCCACCAATCGTACTCGGTTCGAGGCTCTCGCCTCTTCTGGCATCCGACGCCGCTCAGAAGCGTCAGGGCCAGGATCGCCGCAAGGTACTCTCTCACTCTCACGTTCGCCTCCTTTGAACGCACATTCCGTCCGTCCCCCCCATTGTGAAGGCACGAAGGGGCCGGAGAGTAACATAATTCCCGAAAAAAACCTCGGTTCTTTGCCGAGGTTTTCTCGTTTCAAGTGCGAAGTGTCAAGTTTGAAGCAGGAGAGCCCAGGCGCACAATGGCCTCTTCTATGACTTCACACTTCAAACTTCACACTTCACACTTTCTTACCATCGGTGCTCCAGGCCGGCGGTGACGACGTGGACCGTGTGGTCCGGGTTCAGTTCCGTGCCGTAGTCGAGGAACACCCGGGCCTGACGGGTGAACCAGGTGTCCAGGCCCGCGCCCAGGACCGCGCTGTCGCGGGCGATGTCCTCGTCGCTGACGCGGAAGGTCGCGCCCGGGTCGCTGGCGAAGCCAACGTCGAAGCTCGCTTTCGTGTCGCCGAACTCGTGGACCCAGCGGCCGCGAAGCTCCAGCTCCATCCGAGCGCCGTCGGCGTGGTCGAAGAGTTCCCGCGTGATCCGCACGCCGAGCGAGCCTTTGTACGAATCGTACCGCTCGTCGTCGAAGGTCAAGGCGGCGTCGCCGCCGGTCTCGGTGAAACGGTCGATCTTGAGCGTGGAGACCTGCAAGCCCGCCAGCGGCTGGATCAGCGTCCGCTCCCAGCGACGCCAGTTCAGGCCCGCTTCGAGGTAGCCGGTGAGCATGTTGCCCGAGGGGTCCGCCTCCAGACGCTCGTCGAGCAGGTCCACATAACGGCGCGTCTCGTACTCGAGGTCGGTGTAGGTCAGGACCGAATCGAGATACCACTGCGGGGTTTCGTAGCCGCCGTAGACGCCGCCGTGCGTGGCCGAGACGTCGGAGCTGTCCCGCGAGCCGGAGTAATCGATGTCGCCTTGCGAGTAACCGGCGGTGAAGCCCAGGAGCAGCCGCTCCGTGAATCGATAGTCCAGGCCAAAGGCCGTGCCGTAGACCGTGTACGTGTAGCCCGGGGCGCCGGACTCGCTCTCGCGGTCGCCGTACAGGCCGTAGCCTTTGCCCCACACGCCCCAGGGTTTCTCGCTCAGGACCGGCGCGTCGTTGCCCACGGCGAAGAGATACCGCCCTGCGTCGAGACTGACCGTGTCACCGGCCGTCAAGCCCATCGAGGATTCGCCCAGCCCGTCGCCGCTCGCAATCCCCCGGGCGGGGTTCCGCAACCGGCCGGCGATCGCGCCCACGTGCCGGGTCGTCCCGGCCACCGTGACCGGCGCCAGCGATGGTATTGTCTGGCCGCTGAGCTGGTTGTAGGCGGTTTCGACCGATCCACCGGTCTGAAGTTGCTGAAGAGCCGTGGTGATATCGTTGCCGCCTTCCTCGGCGACCTGTTGCAGGACGGAGCCGAGCGAAACATGGTTGCCCGTTCTCGCGATGTTCGGATCGTCGAATGCGGTGGGGGCAATCATCAACTGAAGCGAGCCGTCTTCGTAGTCTAGTCCGGAAATCCGCAGAAGTGTCCGGGGATCGATGGACGAGACATCTAGACTTGCGAACTCCCCTGAGACGCTGTTCGCATCCAGAATCTCGTACTGCTGCGAGGAGGTGATGGTCTCGGTCGGAACGACCCGCACCGCGCCGCCGGCAATAGTCACGTCGCCCGTCACGATCAGCTTGTCGTTGTGACCGCTGTTGTCGATTTCGGTCTCCAGCACACTGTTGGAGTCCATCGCAAGGTCGCCGTCGAAGGTCAAGGTCCCGATGGAATTCCCCGGGCGGATGATGCCATGGTTCGTGGTTTGCGCCACATCGAATACGCCGTCGCCCGTCAGCACGCTGCCTTCCCAGACAGTCATGTCGTCGGACTCGACCACGCCGCCATTGCTGACGAGGATCGTCCCGTAGCCGGCGGGATCGTACATCGCCAACGGCCCGCTGTAGGCGCGGTCCCCTACGGTGAGCGTGCCCGTATTGGTCCAACGGGAGTCTGCCCCCGTCACGGTGACGATTGCCGTGCCCTCTTCCTCGCCTTCGACGTAGGCGCCGCCGCTCGTGACGCGCCCGCCATCGGAAACGAGGAGATTGGCGTCTCCCCTGTACCCGAAACGCAGCTCGCCTTCATTGTCCCAGAGGGAATTGGCGTCGGAAACCACGATGCCGACGGCTTCGCCGCTCAGAACCTGGACGCCGCTGCTACCGCACACGAGTTGCCCGCCATCCTCGATCGTCAGATCGCCGTGGCTGACGTTCAGCCAATAACTGCTCGTCCATCGTGAGCCAGCCCCTGCGATTCGCACCGTGCCGCCTGTACTGGCCTCGACGCTCGTCACCCGCCCCCCGTCGTTGACGTCCAGACGGGCGCCGCTGCCCACGCTCACATGAGAGGTCGCCTGCAGAAGCGAACCAGGCCCCGTAACGGTGACCTGAGACTGCTCGGAGGAATGATATCCGATGCGAACAGAACCGCTCTCCACACGGCCCCCCTCGGAGATCGTCAGCTGCCCTCGGCCGTAATCGCCAACGTAGAGAGCATCCTCGTTCTGCCAGAGAGAGACCGCCCCGCGAACGAGCACGGCCCCCTCCGCACTCGCCTGCCTGCCAATCGAAGCCGAGTGACTCGTCACCAAACCGCCGTCCAGAACGTTCATGGTCCCCGTGCTGGAATCGCCGATCACCAAGCTCCCGGTATTCTCCCACGAAGAGCCTGCGCCCTCGACCGTTGCGGTCGCGGATCTCGCCACCGTCCCAAGATAGCTGTTGCCGCCGAGGAGTCGCCCGGCGTCGGAGATCGTCAGGTTGGCGTCGTTGTTCAGCCCGGCATAGAGATCCGCCATTACCCAGACGGACCCCGGCCCGGTGATCGTACACTCGCCCGGTCCGTGCATGCCGACACGAACGGTGGTGCTGTCGATGCGTCCGCCGTCAGAGACCGTCACGACTCCTGTATCGGCGCGCCCCACGTCGAGATCTCCCGTCACCGTCCATGTGGATCCCGCGCCGGACACGTTGACCTGGGCGTCTCCGTTGGTGTATGCGACATAGGCGTTGGTGCTTTCCAGCGCGCCTCCTCCCGTGATCGCAAGGTTCGCATCGCCAATGTCCCCCACGTAGAGGTCCTGGACTTCCCAGAGCGAGCCGGCCCCGGCAATCTCCACGTGGCCTTCGCTGCCCACAAGGGCCCCGAGCCGTCCGTAGAGGCTCGTGACGCGTCCTCCGTCTCGAATCTGCAGATATCCTGTGCCCGCGCTGCCGATGCGCAGCTCCCCTGTGCTCTCTAGAATCGCATCGGGTCCGAGCACATTCGCACGCCCGGTGGCGAGGGAACTCCATCCGATGAAGACGTTCTCGCCGCTGACCCGACTCGACCCGGAGACGACGAGATTCGCATCGGAGATTTCGCTGATGTAGAGATAGTCGACGCCGGGCGTCCAGGGATCGGACGCATCATAGAGTGGTTCTATGTCGCCCGTCACTGTGATGGTTGCCCTCACCGGGGAACCACAGATCAGCCCCCAGAGCGTGACTACGACGACCGCGCAAACAACACTCCGCCTCTTCCCTCCGCACATCATGCTCGATCCTCCACAATTATCTCACAGGAATCAGGCCTCAACCGCTTCGGAAGCAGGACCCGAACGCTCGCTCACACACGGCTCGCCAGCGCAATCCGCTCCTATACGGGCGTTGATTATCCCGGGTCGGGCTCGCGGTGTAAAGACAATTCGTGGATCGGGGGCCGGGAGTGTCTGTGCAGATTTCCCGGAAGGAGTGAGAGTCGCGAAGACTCGACTCTGTCACTCCTGCGAAAGCAGGAATCCAGGAATCGTGGGGCAGTCGTGTCCGAGACAGTGGATTCCCGCTTTCGCGGGAATGACAAAACGCGGGGAGGCCTTTTCCGGGAATGGCGAAACGGGGCCAGTCACGGGCCGCCAGGCATCCTGCCACGCCCCGGCACGACTCTGGCATTCGGACGCCGGGTCAAGCCCCGACACGACTCTGTCATTCCTGCGAAAGCAGGAATCCAGAAATCGTGGGGTCAGTCGTGTCCAAGGCGGTGGATTCCCGCTTTCGCGGGAATGACAAAACGCGGGGAGGCCTTTTCCGGGAATGATGAACCGGCCTGGATCCACGGTGTGAAGAGCCAACACCAGAAGCCGCTCGCGCGCTCGCCGATGTCTGTACAGATTTGCGGGCATGCAAAGTCCCATGAACGGCACGCCCGAAAGGTCGTGCAGAGGACATTTGCCCCTCTTTGCCGGCAACATGAAAGGGGTGCTGCGCACGCCCGAAAGGACGGGAGAATCTCCCTCTATCATGCTGCCGGCAAAAGGCGACAAATGCCCGGCGTCCGGACGCGCAGCGGCCCTCCGGGCCGGGGGCCGGAATCCGGATCAGTCCGTTGCTTCCTTTCGGCGGACGGCTCTTGCCAACGCGCGAATGGCCCGTTGCCAATACGGCTGTGGACGCCAGTTTCTTTTCACAGACACAGCCGAGAGGGCAATCCGCATCGCGGCCGGTTACTTGCCGTTCGCCGCCAGCCAGAGGTCTGCGAAGAGGCGGAGGTCCAGGCTGTCTACGACGCCGTCGCCGTTGAGGTCGGCGGGCGTGCCTTCCGGCGGGACGGGCTGGTCCAGGGCCTTGGCCAGGAAGGTGAAATCGTCGGCGTCGAGGTCGCCGTCGAGGTCGAAGTCGCCGGCCTTGGGCAGGCCGCGATAGAGGCGGATCCTGCCGTCGCCGTAGCCGACGAGCAGGTCCCAGTAGCCGTCCTTCGGGCCGAACTTGCCGTCGCCGGTCCAGTAGCAGACGCTCGGCCGGGATCGACTGCCGCCGGGCAGATCGATGGCCACGCCGAGCGACTGGACGAGCGTGTAGGGGGCGAACTCGGGAAGCGAGGCCGTTCCGATGTTCTTGTAGAACAGGAGCAGGCCGTCGGTGTTGCCGGTGATCAGGTCCTTCTTGCCGTCGCCGTCGAGGTCCGCGAACTCCGGGCTCGATCGTCCGCTCGGGACCGTCAGGTCGCGGCCGGCCACCTGGGCGAACGGGTAGCCGTCCTGGGTCGAGAAGAAAAAGCGCGGCGGAATCCAGCCGCCGCAGCCGCAGTTCAGATAGAGGTGGATCACGCCGTCGAGACCGCCCACGACGAGGTCCAGCATGCCATCGTCATTCCAGTGGACCATCGAAGGCGCCGCACGGGAACCGACGTCCAGAACGGTGGCGTCGTTGACGCCCACCTTCACGAGCGTCCCGGCGTCGAAGGCCGGCTCGTTGTTGTCCGCGACGTTCAGGAAGATTTTCACGGTGCCGTCGGCCAGGCCGACCAACAGGTCCTTGCGGTCGTCTTCATCCCAATAGACGACGCGGGGGAACACCCCCTGGCAGCCCGCCGGGGCCGCCGAAAGGTCCTCGCCCCCGGCCTGGACGTAGAAGTAATCCACGAAGCACGGATCGGATTCGATTCCCACGTTCAGATAGACGCGGACTTTGCCGGTGAAACCGTTGCCGCCCTCGCCGACGATCAGGTCGCGCAGACCATCGTTGTTCCAGTCTTCGAAGGACGGGACCGAGTAGCCCGGCACGACGATGTCCACCCCGCCGGCCTGAATGACTTCCTCCGGTCCCAGATTGAGAATGCCGCCGTCGGCTCGAACCTGCAAAGACACGTAAACCGTCACAAGCACCGCCGTCAACGCCATGGAACGAACCATGCCCAACCTCCTCAGACGAAAAAGCATCCCCATGCCAAGGGACGCCGATACCCCGGAAACGCAAGGAAGAACCCTCTTCTCCAGACCCCTCCATGTTCCGGTAGCATACCGCCAGGGTCGGGAAAAGTCAATGAAAAAGTGCCCGAGATCCCGCAGCGGGGCGCGACTGGTTATTCTGGCACACGGGCGGCCCCTCCGGTCCTGAGCACGCCCCCGCCGCATGCCCGGCTCGATTTCATGGGGCAGTGGTTGGCCTCCGTCATGCTGAACGAAGTGAGGCGCCCCGCCCGAATGCTGTGACGCACATCGTTCTCTTCGCGGTCCGGATGCCTTCGAGGCCTAGACGAGCAGCCTGCTCAGCACCGCGGCGGTGTGCGCCGCGATGAGCATCAGGTAGTCCAGGTCGCCGAGCGTGTAGTGGTCGTGGACCATCGCATTGTCGATGTAGATGACGCCGTAGCAGCCGGAGGGGCCGGAGATCGAGGCGATCAGCGCCGAGCGGATTCTCGACTTCTCCTCCACGTCGGCGGCCACTCGAGGCATCACCAGGGACTGGCTTCGCTCGACCGCCTGGTTGACCTTGTCGGCCAGCTTCAGATCGTTCAGCTCGACGGTCCCGCCGTCGCGTCGCTTGCCCGCGTGGTAGGTCATCGGGCCGCTGGGCTGCTCCCGCAGGGCGCACCAGGTGTGGAACGCGCCGAACTGCTTGAGGCACAGGTTCAACATCGTCACGAGCAGATCCTCGAGATTCTTCGACCGACAGATCGCATCGCAGGCGTGCGAGAAATCGGAAAGGCGTTTGGCGGGCAGGCGCATCGCAGGCGCATGGCCGGCGTCGGGCTTGCGGACCACCGTCTCGTGCAGCGGAGTCGCCAGCCCGGCCTCGAGGTTCAGGGTGTCCTCGAACTGCTCGGAGTGGGAGGCCTGTGCCCCTTCGTCGATGTTGACCTCGATGACGAAGTCCGTAATGCGGATGGAATCGCCTGTCTTGATCGGCGCCTGGCGGACCGGCTCGCCGTTCAGGTAGGTCTTGTTGGCCGATTCGAGGTCCTGGACGAGCCACCCCCCCTCCTCGTTGCAGGCGATGGTCGCGTGCTTCTTGGAGACCGTACGATCGGGCAAGAAGACCTGGCAATCCGCGGCACGACCGATGTGGATCGGGCCCTGGGTAAACTGGTATTCCTTCGCCTCGCCGTCTTTCTGTTTTAGTACCAGACGCATGGTCAGTACCTCCACACACACACGGGTTTCCGATGCGATTTCATTATTATTCCCGACAACCCGCCTGTCAAGACCTGATTTGTTGCATAATATGGGTGCAGGTTTCATTTTACGTACCGGGTTACGCACAGCGGCGAAGCCGACTGTAGGTATCCCAGAATTCCTTCCACAATCCGGATTTGACGTAGCAGCGGAAGTTGAGGATTCGCTGTCCACCTTGTCGTGACCAT
>DATIKY010000202.1:0-4682 GCA_035476995.1 Sedimentisphaerales bacterium
TTCCGATACAATCATCGTTGGACTCCTTTCACCAAACCGCAAACTGTTTTCAGACAACAACTTGCAGTTCTACGAAAAGGAGTCCACCTCCGTCCAAATCACTCAGATCCTACGTAAACTCAAACCTGCACCCCAAGAAACTCATCAACAGCGGCCTGGTGGATCTGGTGATCCTGGCGACCTCGCCGCACTTTCGGCCCATGCATCTCAAGGCCGCGATCGAGGCGGGCAAGCACGTGTTCATGGAGAAGCCCGTCGCGGTCGATCCGGTCGGCATTCGCTCGGTCCTGCAGTCGTCCGAGTTGGCGAAGACCAAGGGCCTGGCCATCGTCGCCGGCACGCAGCGGCGTCACGATCCCAAGTACGTCGAGGTCGTCAAGCGTGTCCACAACGGCGATATCGGCGAACTGGTCGCCGGCCAGTGCTACTGGCTGGGGCCCTGCGTCCGCAACTGGGGCTTCTATCACGAGCGGCAGCCTGCCTGGACGGACATGGAGACCCAGTGCCGCAACTGGTATTTCTACACGTGGCAATCGGGCGACCACATCGTCGAGCAGCACGTGCACAACCTCGACGTGATCAACTGGGCCATGGGCGGCCACCCGGTGATGGCGATGGGCATGGGTGGCCGGCAGGTCCGCGTCGAGCCCCAGTTCGGGAACATCTACGACCACTTCGCGGTCGAATTCGAGTACGCCAACGGCGCCCGCATCCTGAGCATGGCCCGCCAGACGATGGGCTGCGCCGAGCGGGTCGCCGAACGGATCGTGGGCTCCAAAGGCGTCGCGGCAGAGGGTCTCATCGAAGGCGCCAAACCCTTCAAGTACTCCGGCCCGACCCCGAACCCTTACGAGCAGGAGCACGCGGACCTGATCCAGAGCATCCGCGCCGGTCGCCCGCTGAACGAAGGCAAACAGGTAGCCGAGAGCACGATGACGGCGATCCTGGGTAGAATGAGCGCGTACACCGGCCGCGCGATCAAGTGGGACTGGGTCATGAACGCCTCGAAACAAGACCTGACCCCGCCCACCTACGAGCAGGGCCCGCTCCCGGTCGCCCCGGTCCCGATGCCGGGCAAGACGCCGTTGGTCTGATAAGAGTTGTTTTCACGCAGAGACGCAGAGACGCTGGGGCGGAGCGGTCTGGCTCCGATTGTGGCCGGAAGTTGGAGGAAATCGCATGGCGGCGATGCAAGAGGCGACGATTCTGGTGGTCGGAGCCAGCGGGGCGACGGGACGGCTGCTGGTGGAGCAGTTGCTCGGCCGCGGATGCCGCGTCAAGGCCGCAGTGCGGTCGCCGGACAGGCTGTCCGAAGCCCTCAGACGTCATGACCGCCTGACCGTGATCTGTGCGAGTGTCCTGGATCTGAGCGACGCTGAGATGGCCCGGCATGTCGGCGGGTGTGACGCGGCGGCTTCGTGTCTGGGACACAACATAAGCTGGAGGGGCATCTTCGGCCGCCCTCGCCGACTGGTGACCGACGCCACGCGGCGATTGTGCAACGCTATCAAGGCAAACAAGCCGGAAAGGCCGACCAGGTTCGTCCTCATGAACACGGCCGGCAACAGCAACCGCGATCTGCACGAGCCAATCTCGTTTCCCCAACGATGCGTCATCTGGCTGCTTCGTCTGCTGGTTCCGCCGCACGTGGACAACGAAAAGGCCGCGGACTATCTGCGGACCCAAGTTGGTCAGCACGACAAGGCGATCCAGTGGGCGGCTGTCCGTCCGGACACGCTGGTCAATGAGGACAAGGTCACCGAGTATGAGGTGCATCCGTCGCCGATCCGAAGCGCGCTCTTTAACCCTGGGAGAACCAGTCGCATCAACGTCGCCCATTTCATGGCCGATCTGATCACGGACGCGGACACCTGGAGCAAATGGAAGGGCCGGATGCCTGTCATCTACAACAAGGCGTGAGCCCCGCACGCAACCGGCAGAGCGATGGCCCGGCCGGATACACGCTTGCCCTCTTGATCTGCCCGAGCAGACTCGCTACAATCGTGGGCGACAGTAGGAGCGAACGGCATGGCGGCAGTGCAAGAGACAGGCGACAGGACAACCGTTGCTGGATGCGGAACGATGAAATACTACTTCAAGTGTCCGAGTTGCGGGAGCGATGACGAATTCACGCTTCCGCGGGAAGAACCCAGCGGATTGGGGCTTTCCTTGTTTCTTCTGGGCGAGTCCGTTTCTGCGCTGATGTATGCCGATTCCGTACGCCGTCGGGTGCAGTGTGCCAAGTGCGGCTATCTCTTCCGCCAGCCGGCGCTGCCGCGAACGCCCGTGGCGACGCTGGCGGCCTGGGTCATCGGGATCATACTCTTGCTCGGCTTTTCCATCATTTGTTTGATTGTGGTCCCTGAGGTGATGGATGTGATTCCACCATCGCAGGCTCTGGGGGTCATCGAGCAGTTCATCTCCGAGTACCCGAGAGTCGTCCTCCTCGGCGTGCTCCCCCTGATTACCGCGATTCTGGCGATTCTCGTCGTGTGCGTGATTGCCTCGTGGGCCAGCAGCCATCGGGCGCGCGTGGAGTTCCGCAAGAAGTTCGAGACGAAACCGAAGCGACACGCTGAAACGAAACAGGAAACCGCAACAATCGAACACCAGGGACAGGCGCCGGCATCCGGATTCACGCGTACGTCCACGTGATGCTGCCCCGATTGTTCCGCAAGATTCCGGCCGTCGGGCCGAAGGAGACTGACAGATGCTGAAAGGAAGCTGCTATTGCGGGGCCGTGAAATACGAGATTCATGGCCGGCTGCTGATGTTCGTGAATTGCCACTGTCCGGATTGCCGCAAGTTTACCGGCTCGGCCTTTTCGTCGGTCCTGGCGGTGGAGTCCGACGGGTTCAAGGTTGCGTCGGGCCAGGACAATCTCGTCGCCTACGAGTCGTCGCCCGGCAAGCGTCGCTCCTTCTGCAAGACCTGCGGCTGCCACGTGTTCGCACGCGCCGAGCAGAGGCCGGGGATGGTCATCGTTCGAGCGGGCTCCCTGGACGACGACCCGCAGCTCCGGCCGCAATGCCATATCTGGACCAGCCAGAAAGCCCCCTGGCACGAAATCTGCGACGCGATCCCCCAGCACCCGGAGGGATTGCCGAAGAAATGATGGATTGCTGGCGGAATAGGTATGCCATCTCAGGAATTGCCCAGGACGCCGCGGATTTTGCCTGATGAACTGAACCTTTTGTCTTGACCTGTAGTATCAGTATTGGTATCATTTGAGTATGGCAAGTGTCGAAGACATTCTCGCCCGGATGCGCGAGAACCCGCAGGGCGTTCGCTTTGCGGATTTGTGCAAGGTCTGCGACTTCTATTTCGGGTCGCCGCGTCAGGCGGGCTCCAGCCATCGCATCTATCGGATGCCTTGGCAGGGCGACCCGAGAGTGAACATCCAAGATGACAAAGGAAAGGCCAAAGCCTATCAGGTGCGGCAGGTCGTTGCCGCGATCGAGAGGTTGAACCGTGAGCGAGCAGAAAGAGCTTGATCAATACACATACCGCGTGACGTGGTCGCAAGAGGACAATCAGTGTGTCGGTCTCTGCGCGGAGTTTCCGAGCCTCAGTTGGCTAGATGGGACGCCGGAGAAGGCGTTGCGGGGGATTCGCAAGGTCGTCGCCGAGGTCGTGGCCGATCTGCAATCCAACAGCGAACCTGTGCCCGAGCCGATCAGCCAACGCCGTTACAGCGGGAAATTCATGGTTCGCGTTCCCCCCGAGGTCCACCGCAAACTCGCCCTGGAAGCCGCGGAGGAAAACGTCAGCCTGAACCGAGTGATTAGCGCCAAGCTGTCGTCTTGAATGACCCGAAGATAATACGGCCTCCCCCACGACCGCCATCCCCGGCGGCAAACAGGTCTTTCCGTTTGACCTGGCGGACTGTATAAGCTATAGTCGCGGTTGACGGTTGGAGCGAATTGCACGGCAGGCAGCGCAAGAGACAGACGATATGGGAGAGAAATGGGTATGGTGTCCGCGGGATTCCGTCGCGGAATTCGCGAAAGGAGAGGATGATACATGAATGGCGATGATTCGACGCAGGAGAAAGACGCTCCAATCGCGTCCCTTTGCAGGGACTATGTTCAGAGCGTTGAGGCATTGGCGGAGAGTCTTCCGTTTATCATGTCCGTTCTGGTGAAGGCGGAGAACAGCTTCGATAGGAAGCTCGATGCCTTCATTGACAAGTATGCGACCGATGTCGAGCGAACGGATGATGGGCGCCTATATGCCATCAACCTTCATGATAAGCCACAACACGACAAAGTACATCGGCATCTCCGGATCTTCCGTGAAGCACTTGGGGTTACTCCTTGCAGTTTTTTGGTCGCACTTGTGAGTGCGTATGACGCCTTTCTTGGGCGTCTTATCAGGCATCTTTTCTACATGAAACCTGACCTCCTCAATACGTCAAAACGGGTATTGACATTCTCGCAGTTGCAGAAACTGCAGAATCTTGAGGCAGCGAGGGAGTATCTTGTCGAGAAAGAAGTGGAGTCCGTCCTTCGGAAGAGTCACTCACGGCAATTCGACTGGATGGACCCTCTGTGTCAGAATAGATGAGACAATTCCTTGCCGAGAATTAGAGTAGAGGGCAAGGAGATTGGGATTATGCTGGATGGTATGGATACGAAGCAGAACAGGAGGTTGTTGGCCACGGAGAGAGGGGAGCCGCAGCG
>DATIKY010000203.1:0-2392 GCA_035476995.1 Sedimentisphaerales bacterium
GCGTCAACAACCGCCCCGACCGCGTCGAGCCGCGGGCGGTGAAGAGACGACCCAAGAAACAGGTGTACCTGACCGAGCCTCGATCTGTCGCCAAAGCACGCCTGCTCAATACGACATAGCTCTTATGGAAGTGCCATTCGGTGCTGATCCTGTGTCTGGAAGGTCCCCGGCTCGACTTGGACATGCACCGCGATCGACTCCATCTGGCTGTTGAACACCCGCACCAGATGGCCGTCCCAGCGGACCCATACCTGACGACCCGTGTACTCCGGCGGCACCGAGTAATAGGCCTTGGCCACCTCGATGTGGCCGTCCCGGTGCACCGAACGGCGGCCCTCCTCGAAGCTGGGGAACCGACCCGCAGGCAGCGAAGTCAGACGGGGCTTTTCCTCCTGGAACAGCAGGTGGACCTGCTTACGGGTCGTGCCGTGGATGCGCGTGTCGGCGATCCGGGCCTCCCAGTCGAGCAGATGTTGATTCTCCTCGGCCAGGCTGGCGAACGTGCGGCTCTTCAAGGCGTTGGATTGAACGTAATCGATCCCCTTTTCGACCTTGCCCTTCGCCAATACCGTCAAATACACCTGATCCGAGCGATCTGAGACAACGTTTTCGGGTCACTCATCCCTTCCATCCGTTGTACGGACGCGAGTTCGTACTGGTGGCCGCGCGGCATACCTGGGGGCTGGATCGGGTGTATTTCTATGACGACAAGGGACAGCTCCAGTCCCTTCCCACCGCATGGACGGACGCTTTCCCGCCGGATCCGGTAGTCATTGTATCGGCCGGGCGATCCGCCTTTCGCTTTGAGGACCTGTTGGAACTGTCGCAGATGATCGAAGCCTTGTGGGCGAGAGGTGAGAGCAAATGATGCGCGACCATCCTCCCAGCCACTGTAAAGTACATTACGCCGTATATATAAAGGGCAATACGCCGTTCGATTCGGCGCAATTGTGGCAGAGTCGCACTCTATGCACTTCATTGAGCGGCACTATTTGTGACTCTTCACCCAAGAAGGCTCTTGACGCCTCCCTGGAGATAGGCATAATTTACTTAACTCTTGTAACCCCAAGGACAGGGAGGTGTCATGGACGAAGCAAAGAACACAAAAACGCAGATCCTGCGGGAGCACGGAGCGCTCAACCCACGGCCGAAAGATGTCGTCGACGAGACGTTCACCACCAGCGAGTTCTTCGATGCACGCGACCTGGTCCAAGTCAAGTACGAGATGCTTCGGCGCGTACGTGTCGAGGGATGCTCCGTCACGCGGGCTGCCTCGGCCTTTGGATTTTCCCGGGTCGCCTTCTATCAGATCCGGGCCGCCTACGAGGAAGGAGGATTGCCGGCTTTGGTCCCACGACCGCGAGGGCCCAAACACGCCCACAAGCTCACCGACACCGTCCTGAGTTTCCTGGATCAGTGCCGGGCGGACGACAAGACCCTTCGGTCCCGTACGCTGGCCACGAGGGTCCGGGACCGATTTGGCCTCTCGATTCATCCCCGCAGCATCGAACGAGCTCTCGTGCGCCGGCAAAAAAAAGGGCGATGAAACGTGCGGAAGTGGATGGCCGTGCCAGCGCCAGCCAATGGGCTTCGCGTTATGAAGAGCTGCGACGAGTGGCTTTGTCCGAGCGCACCTGGACCAGCGAGGGCTGGGGGATGACTCTCCTGGTTTGCCAAGGTCTGGTCGGGTGGATGCGAGCGTGGCCCCCGTGTGATGGGCCAGCGAGGCACGAGGAACATCCCCCTCCTCTCGGAGCCTCCGCTTTCACGCCCGCCTTCTCGGCCTTGCGCGAACAGCTCACGATTCTGTGGGCAAACATGATCATCAACCAGGGACAAAAGGAGGCTCCCTTATGGTAGAAGACAATGGTCGTCAGAAAATCACCGCCCACCATCTCCACCGTAACGCCTATCTGTATGTACGTCAGTCCACCCTGCGTCAGGTCGTTGAAAACGCCGAGAGCACCAAGAGGCAATATGCTCTGCGTCAGCGGGCGGTGGCCTTGGGTTGGCCCACGGAACGAGTCATTGTGATCGACAGCGACCTGGGGTTGTCGGGCGCTTCGGAGGACCGCGAGGGCTTCCAAAAGCTGGTGGCCGACGTGGGGATGGGGCGTGCGGGTATTGTCCTGGGGTTGGAAGTCTCCCGGCTGGCCCGCAATTCCGTGGACTGGCATCGTCTCCTGCAAATCTGCGACCTCACCCACACGCTGATCCTCGATGAGGATGGACTCTACTACTACAACGCTATAAAAGCTCAAGAAAACCTAAGCGGCTGTCCGATGAGGCAATAGAAACGGAACTTCTATTGGGAGGTCATCGGAATGGACGCCAGTACGATTATGCAGATCAAACCGGAATTGACCCGTTTTCTGCACCAGTTCGACGACTG
>DATIKY010000204.1:0-1987 GCA_035476995.1 Sedimentisphaerales bacterium
TCCAGAGACATGGGCGACGTTGCCTTTGTGGTTCGTCGCCTTCCCCCATGCCATGTTTCTGGCGCAAAGCGACAAATCCCAGGGGGTTGGGGACGGCGTCCCCAAAGGCCATGGAAGTACGCGAAAACCGGATGAGCCCTACTTTCGGGGGATAAGCCACCAGGACATAGTCGCCTTTGCCTTCTACGATCTTGGCGGCAATCGTCTTCTGGCATCCGGCGGCGTCAAGGGTCACGATCGCGTCCTGGACATCGATCTGCTCCAGCAGTTGCGGGATCGCCGTGATCTCGTTGGACTTCTCCTCCGTGGCCGCTTGGCCCAGCGTGATGCCGAAATCCGACGCCCAGGCGCTGACGATGTGCATCGGCCCCCAACCGTGCCGGCGATCGTGAGACCGACGCAACGCCTTGCCGTCGATCGCAATGTGCTTCTTGTTCTCCGATTCCCCGTCGGCGGATGTCTGCAAGCTTTGCAGCCATTGTTGAAAGCACTGCTGGAACGCCGCGGGAGGGAGCAATCCCAGAACGCGTCGAAAGGTGTCTTTGCCCGGGATCCCGTTAGGCAGCGCCAGGTGTCTTCGCAGCCACGTTTCGTTCAGCTTGGCCCACTGGGCAATCGCCGTGGGGCCATCGGCGTTCGCGAGGATCGCGCAGATGGCGATCACGATCACATCCCCCAATCGATGCAGCCGATTGACGTTCGACCGAGGGTCGGGAAGATCATCGAAGAACCGCAGCAGGTTGACCGCCTCCTGAGCACCCATCACCAGCATAGAGAATCCTTTCATGTAAAAGCCAAAAGCATGTCACACGAAACGATTCTCCCCCAAAACATCTTACCGCGCCAGCCCAATTTACCCAAAAGTGCGCGCTGGCCCTGTGTGACAGGCAGGAATGCATAAGGACCCTCTTCCGCGGCCGGGATAGCCGAATGAAGCAACGGCTGCGACCGGGCTCGATGGGCCGATCCCGCCTGGTCGGCCGCCCCCCAAGACAGGTCTCATCCTGTAAAACGCTTCGAGAGGTCTGGTTGTTTCAGGAAGAACGGGAATTCAATGGGCTTTTTCATTGCGGAGAGCTTCCGTTGTCATTCGTGAAGGCTTGTCCCGCTGCGGGAAAGTCACCTTTGCGAAGGCAGGGGCGGCGAGAGCGTCGAGGCCAAGACTCCACCGGCCAGCATGGGGCCCGCTGATGAGGCAGAATTAAGTATGGTGTCCCCGGAATTCCCGAGCCTGTCAGGACCGTGGATCCGGCGGCTCACCGGGCAGCGCAAGCCAGGCGTGGATCGGGCCTCGTGAAGCGTCGCTGTTGTGTTTGGCACGTTGGCACGTGGCATCTCCGCGTTTTTGGGCCCGAAAACCGAAGGCGCCATCGTGCCAACGTGCCAAGGGAGGGCGGGTTTGGCACGACGTGCTGTTCTCTTGGAACGCACAACTCCCCTGGGGGCCTGCCCCCAGACCCCCGGGATTTTGCGCTTTGAGCCGGCAACAGGCTCACTTCAAGCCGGCGACGCGCCGCGAACCGCGCGTCGCCCTGTCACCGGCCCGCCACAGCGCGCGGGTTGCCTCCCGACCTATCCTCTGGGACGGCATAGTTCAAGACACCCTGTGCCCCATACCTCTACAGGAGGGTTCCGCCGACAGAGACGTATCCCCAACCTCTCCTCATCAACCTGTTACTGGCTCAAAGCGCAAAATCCCAGGGGTCTGGGGACGGCGTCCCCAGCCATGCCATGAGGAAGGCAACCCCCTCGCCGGTCACATATGGAGATGAGATCATCAGATGAGAGCGCGTATGCGAAACCAACTCGGCCAAGGCGCACTTCCAATCGGTGCTCAATAACACGCACCCCTCTGTGTCAGAATAGATGAGACAATTCCTTGCCGAGAATTAGAGTAGAGGGCAAGGAGATTGGGATTATGCTGGATGGTATGGATACGAAGCAGAACAGGAGGTTGTTGGCCACGGAGAGAGGGGAGCCGCAGCGC
>DATIKY010000205.1:0-12044 GCA_035476995.1 Sedimentisphaerales bacterium
GCCGCCTCAGTCGGCCGCAAGGCCTTCTGACACTCACGATCAGTGCCAACACTTGGATCAAAACGCGCCTGTTACAGATCCTCAATCAAATCCCAGCCAACGTCTGACCCGTCCATGTTTATGCAACGTTAGGGTGTACACTGCGAAAGACGCCAGCGGGAGCATTTGCGATGTTCTCTATCACTTCTGGGTAAAGGTCGTGCCATGCCCACACTGTGGAGAGAGAACGGATCTTTTCTCAACACGCATTTTCGCGCGCAACGCCAATCCTTCCCGCAGGCCGGAAGTGCAGGTCTGTTGCCCTGGCTGTAGCGACGTGTTTCAGGTTGGCGACGCCAAACTACAGGCCAAGTGCCCTCGCTGCAGTCTGGCGTTTCCTCCGAATGCGGGCACGGTTTCAGGCATGAACGCAACATGCCAGAAATGTCGTCACCAATTCCCCATCGCCAAGACCGTACGCGCCTCAACTAACCCTCCCGATCACCGTCTCTACGCCAAACTCGTGCTGACCTCATCGGGCTGGAAAGTGTACTTGCCGGCCACGCCGGATGATCTGCAAGCATATCAGGAGTGTTCCGGTATGCTCGATACGGAGTTGCGGGACGGCACGATACGCCTTCCGGAGACATCGTTGGCCGACGGCCACAATACTAAGCAGGCAATCGGCTACAACTATCGTCATTGGCGGCAGTTCTTCAATGATCGGCAGCTTCTGGCCCTCGGCTGGCTTCAGGGCGGCATTGCGGAAGTTTCAGAGCGGGAGACGCGAGATCTTCTACTGACACTCTTCTCTGGATTGCTTGAGTTCAACAATCTGTTCGCTTCCTACAAAGGAGAAGGAACCGGGGCTGTCCGACATATGTTCTCACACCACATCCTCAAGCCCGAGCGTATGCCTGTCGAGGCGAATGTGTGGGGAACACCTCGCAGTTCAGGGTCGTTTCTGAATCTCTACAACGGTCGTCTGAAGAGGGCCGTCGAGTATCGTGAGCACCCCTTCGAACTCAACGCGACGACGGGGGAGAAAGTCTATGGGATCAGCCAGAAGTTCAGTGGCCGTCTTATCGCGGGGTTCCCTTCGGATGGAAAGACCGAGACCGACACCATCTACGTCGCATGCGGAAGCTCTGACGCCATCGCACTGCCGGATAGGTCCGTCGATATAGTCGTCACCGATCCACCGTTCTTCGATAATGTTCACTACTCGGAGCTTGCTGATTTCTTCTATGCTTGGCAGAAGCTCTATCCATGTGGCTTCGTGAACGGGTCGTCCACCACGCGGCACGTGAACGAGGTTCAGGATGCCAACGCCGACGCGTTTTCGAAGAAACTTGCCGCTGTATTGAAGGAGAGCGCCCGCGTCCTGCGTGATGAGGGCCTCTTGATCTTCACGTATCACCATTCACGTCCAGATGGTTGGTCATCGCTGCTCTCGGCAATCCTCCGTGCCGGCCTCTCGGTGGTCAATTGCCATCCGGTCAAGGCCGAGATGTCCGTTGCCGCTCCAAAAACGCAAGCCAAGGAGCCAATTCAGTTGGACGCCATCATCATATGCCGAAAGGCAACGGAAGATCCTCGTACGGTCTGCTCTCTATGGGCTGCGGTCGCATCGGCGGAGAAGCGAGCGAAAGAAAAGATTGAACGGTTGTCTGTTGCGGGCCTTGCTATCTCGCGGAACGATTGCCGTGTCGTTTTCATGGGACAACTACTCTCTGAACTCTGTCCGCAGCCGCCCGCAAGCGATGCCAGCGCGTTACTGTTGTCTGTCTCGCAGGACACAGACCGCATCATAGAGGCTATGGCAATGTGTCAAAGGAACTCCATCGCCAAACCGCTGTCAAAGTCTGGTCAACACGTACAAATGCCGTTGCCATTCTCGTAAACCATTCGGCCCAGGTCTTTCCCGTGCTCGGCGAGGGGGTCTCAGGATGCTGAGGCGATGGATTCGAGGTGCTCCCAGCGCTCGTAGGCCTGGGCGTGTTGGGCTTCGAGCTCGGTTAGGCGCTTCTTGACGAGCACGACGTTGGCCGGGTTGCGATAGGACGCCGGATCGGCCAGTTGCTTGTGCAGGACGGCCAGCTCGCCTTCCAGCGACTCGATTAGCGCCGGCAGCGACTCCAACTCTTTGGACTCCTTGAACGAGAGCCTCCGCGTCTGGCCGGCCTTGCGGGCTTCCTTGTAGAGCTTCTTTCTGTCGACCTTGGGTTCATCGGGCTCGGATGCTTCCTCGCTCTGCCGGCGGCGCCAGTCCTCGTAGCCGCCGACGTGTTCTTCGATCGCGCCGCCGCCCGTGAAGACCAGCGTGCTGGTGACGACGTTGTCGAGAAACGCCCGGTCGTGGCAGATCAGCAGCACGGTCCCCTTGAAGTTGACCAGCAGCTCTTCGAGCAGTTCCAGCGTCTCGCTATCCAGATCGTTGGTCGGCTCGTCGAGGACCAGCAGGTTGGCCGGTTGGGTGAAGAGCCGGGCCAGCAGCAGGCGGTTTCGTTCCCCGCCGGAGAGATAGCGGACGCGCGTTTTGGCCCGCTCCGGCGTGAACAGAAAGTCCTGGAGATAGCCGATGATGTGGCGGCTTTTGCCGTCGAGGGTCACGGTGTCCCCGTTGGGCTGCACGTTCTCCCACACGCTCTTGTCCTCGTCGAGCTTACGCCGCAACTGGTCGAAGTACGTGATCGACAGTTGCGTGCCCTGGCGGATCGTGCCCGTCTGCGGCGTCAACTCGCCCAGCAGCAGGCGGACCAGCGTGGTCTTGCCGCACCCGTTGGGTCCGATGATGCCGATCTTGTCGCCCCGCGCGATCATCGCGTCGAAACCCTCGATGAGCGGCTTGTCGTCGTAGCGGTAGCCGATGCCTTTGGCCTCCAGCACCATGGTGCCGGAGTTCTGGGCCTCGCCCAGCTTGAGCGTGGCGGTCCCGAGCTTCTCACGCCGGGCCCTTCGTTCATCTCGCATCTTCATCAGGGCCTGCACGCGCCCTTCGTTGCGATGCCGCCGGGCCTTGATTCCCTGGCGAATCCAGACCTCCTCCTGAGCCAGCTTCTTGTCGAATCGCTCCCACTCCTTCTCCTGTGCGTCGAGCACCGCCTGCTTTCGTTCGAGGAACGTGTCGTAGTCGCACGACCAGTCGAACAACTGCCCGCGGTCGATCTCGATGATCCGCGTGGCCAGCCGGCGCAAGAGCATGCGGTCGTGCGTGACGAACAGCAGCGTCTTGCCCATACCGAGTAGATAGCTCTCCAGCCAGGCGATCGAGTCGATGTCCAGGTGGTTCGTCGGCTCGTCCAGCAGGAGCAGGTCGGGCTCGCACACCAGCGCCGCCGCCAGCAGGACGCGCCGCTTCTGGCCGCCGGAAAGGGCTGCGTAGTCCCCGTCGGGGTCCAGGCCCATGCGGGTCGTGATGCTCGCGATCTCTTCCAGCACCGACCACGCGCGATGGGCGTCCAGTTGTTCGTGCAACTGGTGAAGCCGGCGGTGGTCGGGATCGGGATGCGCCGCCAGACGCGCTTCCTCGCGATGATAGCGAACCATCAATTCGCCGCGATGGCCCAGGCCCCGCGCGATGATCTCGAAGACCGAGCCGTCGAGGTCGTGCGGAATCGCCTGCGAAAAGTACGCGATCTTCAGTCCCGATTCCGCCTGGACGGTCCCGGCGTCCGCGACGACCTGTCCGGCGAGGATCTTCATCAGCGTCGACTTTCCGGTCCCGTTGCGGCCCAGCAGACCGATCCGCTGTTGCCTGTCGATTTGCAGACTGACCCCATCCAGCAGCGGGGGCCCGCCAAAGGCGATCCTGACCTCTTGCAGCGATACCAAAGCCATCGTATAGAACAATCCCGCATCACGTGGATTCCAGGGTTCCGTCAGCGACCATACCCCCAGCAGCCATCCTATCACACCCGCCGCCCAAACTCAACTCCCGCCTTGCACCGCCCACGGTCATGGGTGCATGACCGTAGTTGCACGCCTCCGCGGTGAGCCGGCCCCCAGGTTCAGACAATCAGCCAGAACAAGCAAGGAAAGGGACGGACCGATCCGGATTCCGGTCTCTGGCCGGGCATTCTCCCGCCTCAGCCAATGGGGATCTCCTCAAAACTGCCTATAGGACGCGGTGTTTCCGTAGCCAACCGACGACACCTGTCCCGATTGCCCCCAGCAGGACCGCGCCCGGCGCAGGGATCACGGGCTGGTTGTCGGAGCCGGGGTCGTAGGCGGGGACTGTAACCAGTTGTAGCGGCGCAGTGGGGACCTGGTTCAGCACGCTCGCCACAATCAGCGCGTCCAGGGGACTCACCCAGCCGTCCTGGTCGAAGTCGAGAGGCGAGTTGATCCCGACGGAGAACGTCCCACCGGCACTGTTCATCGCGTTGAGGACGATGAGTTCATCGAGTGCGGTCACCATCGCATTCGAGGGGTTGTCGCCCGTTTCGCCGATGGCGCTGCCGACGTAGAAGATGTCCGGGGCGGGCAGGCCCGTGGCAGGGGTGTTCAGAACGCTGATCTGAAGCCACTCGTTCTGAATCGTGTTGTGCGTCCAGAGGAGCGTGACGCGGTCGGCGCCCAAGGCGCCGGTGCCTGCGCGGGGCGCGGGCGTTGCCCTGGTTCACGATGAAGTCGGCGTGTCGCTCGCTCACCTGCGCGTCGCCGGCCGAGAGGCCTTTGAGTCCTGTGTCCTCGATGATTGTACCAGGCGGGCCGAAGGAGCTGTAGCCGTCGGGATCGTTCTTGAACACCGATCCGCAGTTGGGTAGGGTCAGTGGGAACTTGCTGCGCCGCTCCCGCAGGATCTGGAGCATCTCGGCAGCGATCTCGCTGTGTCGGCCTGCGACCAGGGCCATCGTCGCTTCCAGGATCACCCAATCCTCGCGTTGGAACCGGCTCGATCGATAGGCGAACTCGCAGTCTTCCCGGCGAAGGATTCGCAGCGCCCCCGAGCGGTCCATCGCCTTGACCTCCGTGACGGCCTGCCCGATGGTCTGCTGGAGACTGCCGTCGTTCATGAAGATCAGGCCGCCGAGCGTGCCGGGAATGCCGACGATGTGTTCGAGGCCGGAGAGCCCAGCCAGACCGGCGACGCGCGCCAGGTGCGATGCCGAGACGCCCCCCTCGGCTCGAACGGTCGTCCCTGTGATTGTGACGCGGCCCAGGCTTCGACCGACTCGAACCGCCAGTCCGCGAAGGCCCGCGTCGTCGAACAGGAGGTTCGAGCCTTTGCCCATCACGACGGCGGGGACCCCGAGCTCGCTCGCGCATCGCAGTGTCGTGGCCATCTGCTTGCAGGACGCCGGCTCGACGAGAAGATCCGCAGGCCCGCCGATCCGCCACGTGCCGCACTCGCTCAGCGGAACCTCGCGGCGAAATGGAACCCCGCCCGCCTGGAGGGCGTCTTCGAGAGCCAGAGAGATCGACGGATTCATCGTATTTCAACAATCCTGCAATTCAAACGGAACCATGGCATCGGAAACGATGACACGGGGTCTCCGCCTCGGATTCAATTCGCTGTGTGCTTCGGCCTCCGGGGCGGTTCGACTTGACGCAGGGGTACGCGTGTGGTAGGGTTCCGGCGGGACGCAATCGCGGCCGAATGCCTGATGCCTGGCCCGTCGGATGTAAGGCTAAACGAGGAGTGCACGGTATGAATACTGGATTTGCGTATTGGGCGATTGCAGGAATGATGGTCGTTGGATCGGCGGCAGCGTCGCCCCTGGGCGTCCAACCCCAGGATTCCGGCAAACCTGTCTCGATCATCTTCGACACCGACATCGGCACAGACGTGGACGACGCCGGGGCCCTGGCGATACTCCACGTGCTGGCGGACCGGGGCGAGGCCAAGGTTCTCGCGACGATCAGCGCGAATCGCAATCGTTGGTGTGGACCTGCGCTGGATGCGATCAACACCTACTATGGTCGAGGGGACATGCCCATCGGTTGTTCGCGGACTGGCCCCGATCCGGAACTATGGTATCGCGAGCATGTGGGTGAATTCGAGTACGACTTGGCGGACAGCCACGAGTCCCCGCCGGCGGTCGATCTCTATCGCAAGATCCTTGCTGGCCAGCCCGACGACAGCGTGACCATCGTGGTTGTGGGCTGGCTTACCAACATGGCCGAGTTGCTCGACAGCAGGCCGGACCGCTACAGCGCGCTTGGCGGAAGAGACCTGGTGCGCGCCAAAGTCAGGGAGTTGGTCGCCATGGGTGGAACGTGGCCCAATTCGCCCAAGGACGAAGGGGAGTACAACTTCAGCATGGACCGATCCGCCGCCCACAAGGTGATTCGCGACTGGCCCGGCCCGATCCTGTTCACCGGACTGGGCAACGGCGTGATGACCGCGAAGCGGCTGGTTTGTGAAGGAGCCAGGGAGAATCCGGTTCCCGCGTTTTACCGGAGTTTCTTCGAGGCCAACAAAGTATCTGAAAGGCCCAGTTGGGATCTCATCGCGGTGCTGTACGCGGTTCGCGGGGTCTCTGACTACTTCACGGTCGTCTCGGGGGGCAAATGCGTCAGTCTGGAAGACGGAGGCAATCAGTGGATTGAGGGTGCTCCTTCGAACCATGCCTATCTGGACTACAAGATGCCGCCGCAGGATCTGGCCGCTGTGTTGGAGGATTTGCTGCTGACGCCGCGCGCCCGGCTCGCAGAGAGGATCGACCCGCAGAGGGGCACAGTCGATCCTTGCGATGGGACCGTTTGGTACGACGGCAGGCTCGTCCTGCTGGAAGGCAGGGGATGGGAGGAAACTGAATCGCACTATGATCGTCTGCCCGCCAAAGCCAAGCTTGTGGTACGGGCGCCGGTCTGGGATCTGAGTCGCGACAGTGCGGGCCTGTGCCTGCGTTTTGCGACGGACGCCGCGGCCATCAGGGTCCGCTGGACCCTCCGCAACGGGAGCCTGGCCATGCCGCACATGCCGGCCACGGGTGTCAGCGGCATAGACCTCTACTGCAGGACCGACCGCGGCCGCTGGACGTTCGTGCAGAACGGGCGACCCGCCGCGATCTCGAACGAGGCGTCCTTTCGCGTGCCCCCGGGTGCAGAATGCATGCTGTACTTGCCCCTGTACAACGGTTTGGAGTCCATCGCAATCGGTGTTCCCAAGGGCAAGACCCTTTCAAGACCCGCGGAGACATCGAGCAGGCCGATCGTCTTCTACGGCACTTCCATCACGCAAGGCGGCTGCGCCTCGCGGCCGGGCATGGCCTGCACCGCCATCGTCGGAAGGATGCTCGATGTTCCGGTCATCAATCTGGGCTTCTCGGGAAACGGCAAGATGGAGCCGGAGATGGCGGACCTTCTGGCGGAGTTGGACCCCGCGGTATACGTCATCGACTGCCTGTGGAACATGCGTCCCGAGGAGGTTTCTGAGCGGTTGGCGCCGTTCGTCAAGAAACTCCGCGCAGCCCGGTCCGACACGCCGATTCTCCTGGCGGAAGACTCCAGCGTCAGCAACACCACGCCGACCCAGAAGGGCGCGATCCTGAGGCGGATCTACGAGGATCTGAAGGCCGAGGGAATCTTGAACCTGCACTTCCTGTCCAATCGGGACATGCTCGGCGCCGACGGAGACGGCGCCGTCGATGGCTGCCACCCCAACGATGTGGGCATGCTGCGACAGGCGACAGTCTTCTCCAAGGCTCTGTCGGGCATTCTGGGGAAGGCGAAATGAAATCTTCCCTGACGCACGGGGTAGTATACACCGCTTCGCCGGAGGCGGAGTCAAACGGCGATTCCGCACAATGGAACGATACCGATTCTTCGGAGACCGGGAATGCTCGTCGACGTTTTCCATTCAACGGGATGGAATACGCGGAAACATACAAAGGCCGCTTCCTTTTTGCGAGATGTCTTTCTTCGGCCATTCGCGTTCGAGGAATTCGTGGAACCTCGTTTCAAGACGGAATGCTGCCGTGGCCGTACATTTCGATTCCAGAGACGACCGGCTCTTTCATCAGGAGTGAGTTTCCGGGCCTTGTCACAGTGACCGGCGTCATCGCCCCTGCCGGTTTCTGCCCCTCTTCCGCCTTCGCGAGAGACGAACTCGTTCCCATCAAGGAGCATTTCATCTATGATCCTTCTCTGGGGCCTGTCAAGCTGTCCAGGAAGTCCCGCTCGAATCTCAGGAAAGGACGTCGGTTCTGGCATCCGGTGGACGCCAATTCAGACGAAGGATGGAGAGGATTCGTCACCCTGAACAGGGCTTTCGTCGCGGATCGCAAGATCGGGGGAGGGTTCTATGACTTTGGCGACGACCACTTTCGCCTTCTCTCTTGCCTTGACGACATCGTGCTGTTCGGGGTGAGGAACTCCTCCCAATGGGGCGCCATGGCGTGCGGCGCCCGCCATGGGGCGGAACTCCATCTGATGCACATCCGAATCAGTGCCCTGGGATACAGATCTTGTGCCTCCTACGCCTTGATGGACGAGGTGACGCGGTATTGCGCATCGAATGGCCTCGCTCTCTTCATGGGGGGGCTTCGTCACGGGGCCCAGGAAGGATTGCTGCGATTCAAAAGGAGATGGACGAACAGGACTCTTCCGGCTTGGCTCTTGCGAGTCGTCGTCAGACCCGACGTGTACAAACTTCTGGCGATCCCGGGAAACCCGTTTTTTCCCGGCTACAGGTCTCATTCCACATAGAACGCGCCTGCACAAGGGGGTGTTTCGTGCAACCGCCATCCATCGGCAAGGACAGGTTCGTGGTGATTCATCCTTCTGACTCGGAGCCGGAGGTCTCCATCCTGATGCCTCTGTACAATCAGAGGAATTACGTGGGGGCAGCGGTTGCCTCGGCGCTCGCCCAGGAAGGAGTCGTCGCCGAGGTTGTCGTCTCCGACGACGGATCGGAGGATGGGACTTTCGATGAGGCCTTGCGTGTCGTTTGCGGTTGGTTGAAGAAGCGTCAATGCAGGCACAGGATCGTCGTACGCGCAGGGGGAAACCGCCTGTGGCGCGATCACTTGCCACTGCTTGCGGACCACGCAAGCTGCGACGTGGTATGCCAGGCCCATGGAGACGACCTGTCGGCAGCCGCAAGATGTCGCGCCCTGATCGACGTGTTTCATTCGGATCCGCTCATCTCCTTGGTCACTTCGCAGGAAGCCCCGTTCCATGGCGGCAGACATCGCGTGGAGGCAACGGACCTCATGGGGAGGCTGGAACCCCTCACGCACGGCGAGATCCTCGACACCCATCGGTTATTGATCGGGGCGCTTCAGGCATGGCGAAAGAGCGCCGTCGGGGGCTTCGTTCGCCTGGACAGGAGCTTCTCCGCGGCGTCCCACGATCGGATCCTGGCTTTTCGGGCATCCCTCACCGGCAAGGTGGTGCTTTTGAAGTTGCCGTTGGTCGCAAGACGCAATCATCCGTTTCAGGCATCCAGGCTACTGTTCCACGAACCGGACAAACGCTGTCGTTTCGGCCACAGCCTTCTGAGAGTCAGCGGCTTCTTGGCCATGAAGCAGGATCTGGACAGAGCCTGCGAGTTGGGATTGATCGACCGGACGAAGAAGGACGCTCTTGAAGGGGAGATCGACAGGCGGTTGACCACGTTTCAGCAGAGACTGGTCGAGTCGTTTCGAGTCTATACCCTCGCCGGCAAGCGGATTGCGTGGGTGGATGACGCCGCAATACGAAAGGCGAACGTCACTTGGAAAACCAGGCTCAGAATCGTCTCTGCGGGTTGGGTCAGGCGGTCCTTACGACGGATAGCGCCGAATCGGAGGAGGTGAATGCTCCGCGTCTTTTCCATCACAGCCTCCCGGCGTCGGCCGCTGTCGCCCCCACGTGGCCGCGATGCGCCAGGCGACCGTCTTCTGCAAGGCTTTGTCAAGCGTCCTGCGAAGGGCTACGGACTGAGATCTCCTCCATCGCCCAACCGCGTCAGGGACGTTCGCTGCCGGTCAGTCGCTGTGAGCCCTCTTCAACTGTGGATTTGCGATCCTTTTCCAGACCTTGCGCCATGACTCTGTAGTGAGGAAGCTCTCGTCCATGTTGTCCATCATACGCTCCAGCTTGCCCATCGGGACGGCGAAGGTCAGAGTATCGGGCGATACGAAGGGGCGCGCCGACACGTCGAACAGGCCGAGAACGCCCCGGGGGGAATCGGATCGGCTTTCGAGATACGGATACTGGATCGTGGACGCGCACCCGGCCCCGAACGGGACGAAGACGCCGTTGGGCTCTGCCACGTCGAAGTTGGACAGGGTGAACAGCCCGGACAAGACGTCCGGCCCGGCGAAGAAGATCGCCACGTCGGGGGCGTCGGTTTCCTCGATCAGATCCCACCGCTTGAAGACGATGAACTGGGCCGGCGCTCGAAACTCCGGCACCTGCCCGACCCATTCCTTCACCAACTCGGGCGTTTTCTTGTAGCGTTCGCCTTCGAGCTTGCCGGGAATCCCGCAGGAGAGGAAGTACTCGAAATTCGGGATCGCGGCGTTGCTGAAACCGGTGTACCGCTTGCCTCCGAAACAGCCGACGGACGCGACGTCGAAACGCAGAGCCTGTCCGGCCCGGACTTTCGCCAGATCGGCAAAGATGCACCTGTGCCCGGCTGGGGGCTTGGCCGATTCCGCCGACCCGGCGTCATCCGTATAGTAGAAAACGATTGGAAGCTCCGCTCCAGGGAAGTACTTCTCCCACGACCGCTGGAATTGTTGCTTTCGGTTCATGTCCACTGTGCGATCCCTTCAACTGCGAATTCGGATGCGGTCTCGCTCCACGATCCACAACTGTCCACGGCAATCCGTCGTCGTAAACACCTCCAACAATCGGCGGATGACGCGAACTACCTCTGGGGCACTTTGGTTCGGCAATCGGAGAACGAGCAGGCCCGAATAGTCGGCGGGGCGGTATGTGCGGATGTCGCCGAAGTCCGAATCGAGGGTGATGATCGCCCGGTCTTCTCGCCTACAGACGGAAGCGATCTGGTCGTCCGGCTTCCCGCTCAGACCTTGATCGAATACGCTCTGCGCGTCGTGGCCGGCGGTTCGCAGGAGGTCTACGACCTCCAGAGGCATATTCTCGTCGGTTTTGAACCGCATGGCTCATTCCTATGCCGGCAGGCTAAGAATCCGCTCGTGGGATAACTCGGCCGCATAGGCGATGGCAGCTCGAATGGCCTCCGGCGTGAGGGACGGATAGCTGGCGAGAATCTGTTCGATGCTCTGCCCATCCGCCAGATTGTCCAGGATCACCGAAACCATGATCCTCGTGCCCTTGATGCACGCCTTGCCATGGCACACCTGCGGGTCGACCGTAATGTAATCTGACCAGTTCATAACGACAGTCTAGCCGAGAACCCGGGAGACGTAAAGACAGCAGAGGCTTTCGGGGCGGGGTAGCGAACGCCACACTCGTTCTTCCACGCGATTGTAAGACTCAGTATTTCGGGTTTGTCGCTTTTCGGCCACCAGCGGGTTGGGGTACAATGGGTTTGCCGTCACGGGGGATAGGGCAACGCAGGGGTCCCCGTCCCGAGTACCGGGACGGCACCATACGGCGCGGGGTCGGCATCGATCGGGTGCCGACCCTGTTATGAGGACTGAATGGGACGCGCGTTGAGAGTTGTTGCCGACTGACGAGACAGGCCTCTTGAGAGGTCAGTCTCCGCTGGTGGCCGAAATGCGCCAAACCCCCGCCTCGCCAGAGGCGGAATCGAACGGCGATTCCGTTGCCTGCGTGAGACGGGAAACTAAGTAAGGCATCCCTGGAATCGGGTAAGATATGTCACAAAAACGACGAACGGTGAAGCAACTTGCGGATGAAGCGAGGATGGAGGTTGACGCGGTGCTTGTGGCGTTATGGGATGCTGGTTTTGACAAGCTCCTCAGCGCAGGTGATGTGATCAGGTGCCGTAACCTCAATCGTGCCAGAAGGGCTCTTGGCCTTGGAACTCGTCGCGAACGAGTGCTCCATTACTCATCCATTGATGGATAGAGACGTTTCAGCTTTGTCCTGGCGTCTGCCGTGGTGAACTGCCAGTTCACTTTCACCTCGGCCCCGTCACGGCTCTTCTCCCATGCGGCGGTTTCCTCACGCAGTTTCTC